>DATFQO010000106.1:0-22836 GCA_035264245.1 Solirubrobacterales bacterium | reverse complement strand
CATCCCCGGCAGCATCCCGATGATCCCGCTCAGCGGGCCCATTTTGCGGACCTGCTTCATCTGCTTGAGGAAGTCGTCGAGGGTGAACTGGTCGCGCCGCATTTTCTCCTGCAGCGCCTCGGCTTCGTCCTCGTCGACCTGTTGCTCGGCTTTCTCGATCAGGCTGAGGACGTCGCCCATGCCGAGGATCCGCTGCGCCATGCGGTCGGGGTGGAACTTGTCGAAGTCCTCGATTTTCTCACCGGTCGAGGCGAAGAGGATCGGCTTGCCGGTCACCGCTTTGACCGAGAGCGCGGCGCCGCCGCGGGCGTCGCCGTCGAGCTTGGTCATCACCACGCCGTCGAACTCGGCTACCTCGGCGAAGGTTTCGGCGACCCCGACCGCGTCCTGGCCGGTCATCGCGTCGACGACGAGGAGGACGTCGTGGGGGCGGGTCTTCTTGCGGATCTGGGCCAGCTCGGCCATCAGGTCCTGGTCGATGTGGAGGCGGCCGGCGGTGTCGACGATCAGCACGTCGCGGCGCTCGGACCGGGCCTGCTCCAGCGCCCAGGAGGCAATGTCAACCGGGTCGGCGTCGGTGCCGCGCTCGTAGACGTGGGCGCCGGCGCGGCCGCCCATCGTCACCAGCTGCTCGACCGCGGCGGGGCGGTAGACGTCGCAGGCGGCGAGGCCGACGTCCTTGCCTTGCTTCTTGAAGAACTGGGCGAGCTTGGCGCAGGCGGTCGTCTTGCCCGAGCCCTGCAGGCCCGCCATCAGGATCACGGTCGGCCCGCTGGAGGCCATCGCCAGCTCCGAGCCGGTGCCGCCCATCAGCGAGGCCAGCTCCTCGTTGACGATCTTCACCACCTGCTGGCCGGGATCGAGGCTCTCCATCACGTCGGAGCCGAGGCAGCGCTCCTTCAGCGTCTTGGTGAAGGCTTTGACGACTTTGAAGTTGACGTCCGCCTCGAGCAGCGCGAGGCGGATCTCGCGCATCGCCGAGTCGACGTCGGACTCGCTCAGTTTGCCGCGCGAGCGGACCTCGGAGAGGGTCGACTGCAGGCGTTCGGAGAGCTGGTCGAACATGTCCGAGCAGCTTAGAGGGGCGCCGAGCTACTCGGCCAGCAGCGCGTTGGCGTAGTCGGCGGGGTCGAAGGGACGCAGATCCTCGAGCGTCTCCCCCACGCCGATCAGCTTCACCGGGATGCCGAGGTCGGAGGCGATCGCCAGGGCGATGCCGCCGCGGGCGGTGCCGTCGAGCTTGGTCAGGACGACGCCGTCGACCTCGACCGCTTCGGAGAAGACCTTGGCCTGGCGCAGGCCGTTCTGGCCGGTGGTGGCGTCGATCGAGATCAGGGTCTCGTGCGGGGCGTCGGGGATCTGCTTCTGGATCACCCGGCGGACCTTCGTCAGCTCGTCCATCAGGTTGCTCTGGGTGTGGAGACGACCGGCGGTGTCGACGATGACGACGTCGGCGCCGCGGGCGCGGGCGGCGTTGATCGCGTCGTAGGCGACGGCACCGGGGTCCGAGTCGGCCTCGCCGCGGACCAGCTCGGCGCCGGCGCGCTCGGCCCAGGTTTCGAGCTGCTCGGCGGCGGCGGCGCGGTAGGTGTCGGCGGCGGCCATCACCACGCTGAGGCCCATCTCCCTGCTCAGGTGCCAGGCGATCTTGCCGATCGTCGTCGTCTTGCCGGTGCCGTTGACCCCGACCATCATCAGCACCGCCGGCTCGGCGCTGAGGTCGATCGGCGCTCGTCCGGTCGAAGCGACCTCGGCAAGCATCTCGATCAACCGGTCCCGCACGGCGACCCCGTCCATCGGCACCGCCCCGGACTCGACCTCGTGCTCGAGCTTCTCCACCACCGCCGCGGTGGTTGGAGCACCGACGTCAGCGAGGATCAGCGCCTCCTCGAGCAGCTCCCAGGTCTCGTCATCGATCCGGTCGAAGAGAGAGGCCGAAATCTCCTCGGTGAGCGCCTGCCGGCTTTTGGAAAGACTCTCCCGCAGCCGCTTGAAAACCCCCCGCCGAACCTCAGGAGCCTCCTCCTCAGCAGTAGCGACCGCAGTCCCACTCCGCGCCCCCAGGTCAACAATCTCCTGCCAGCTAGTAGCCATGGCGAGGAAAGGTAGCGGCCCGGCCGGGAGGGGCGGGTACCCCTCTCCAGACACTCAACCTCGAGCCATAGCGAGAGGTGTCTGGAGAGGGGTATCCGCCCCTCCCCTACGCCACCGCAGACAATCCCGGAGCTTCGCCCTCGTCCTCTTCGTCCTCAGCCACTTCACGAGGCAGTTTCCGAGAAACAACCTTGGTGACCCCGTCCCCGCCCATGCTGACGCCGTAGAGGACGTCGGCGGCGTCCATCGTCCTTTTCTGGTGGGTGACGATGACGAACTGGGCGCGGTCGGAGAAGCGCCGGATCAGCTGCAGGAAGCGGTCGATGTTCGCGTCGTCGAGGGCGGCCTCGACCTCGTCGAGGATGTAGAAGGGGCACGGCCGGGCGAGGAAGACGGCGAAGACGAAGGCCAGCGCGACCAGCGACTTCTCGCCGCCGGAGAGCAGCTGCAGCTTCCGGGTCGACTTGCCAGCCGGGGTGACCTCGATCTCGACCCCGAGCTCGTCGCGCTCCTCTTCCTCCTCCTCGGGCTCCGGCTCGGCGTCGGTCGGCGCCTCCTGCTCGCCCGCCGGGCGCTCCTCGTCGCGGACGGGGCGCAGGCTGACCCGGCGCAGGCGGCCGCGGCCACCGGGGAAGAGGTGCTCGACCATCTCCTCGAAGTTCTTCGCGGTCGCGTCGAACGTCTGCTCGAAGGCGCGCTCGATCTCGTTGTCGATGTCGCGGATCAGCGACTCCAGCTCGCGCATCGAGCGCTCGATGTCCTCGCGCTGGACCTGCAGCGCCTCGACGTGCTCGCGGGCTTCGTCGTACTCCTGCTCGGCCAGCGGGTTGACCGGCCCGATCTGGGCCCGGCGGCGCTCCAGGCGCTCCAGGCGGCGGTCGATCTCGGCCCGCGCCTCCTCGCTCAGCGCCTCCTCGGCGGGCGGGATCTCCTCTCCCAGCCGCTCGGCGATCGCCGCCAGCTCGCGCGCGGCCTCGGCCCGGCGGTCGCCGAGGTGGGCGGCCTCGACCTCGGCCCGGGTCAGCTCGTCGGAGGTCTCCTTCATCCGCGTCTGCAGCTCGAACTCCTGCTGCGAGCAGGCCCGCAGCTCGTCGGCGATCTCGTCGCCGCTGTCCTGGCCGCCGACGACCTTGCGCTCGATCAGCTCGACCCGGGCGCGGATCGCGGCGCCAGCGGCCTCGGCCGCGGCGCGGGCGGAGCGGACGTCGTCGAGCAGCCCCTCGCCGGCGGCGACCCGGGCGCGCAGTGCCTCGCGGTGGCGCTCGCCGAGCAGGCCCTCGGCGCGGCGGGCGTGGCGGGACGCACGCTCGGCCCCGGACTGAATGCTCCCCAGAGCCGACTCGCGCGCCGACTCGGCGGCATCGGCGGAGCGGGCGACGTCAAAGCCCTCGCTCGCGGTCCGCAGCCCGGCCTCGATCTCGCCCAGCTCCTCTTCCAGCTTCCGAGCCCGCTCGCCGGGCTTCGCCCCATCGCCAACATCGAGCGTCAGCGGCCCAAGTTCCGTGCGCAGCCGTTCCAGACCGGCCTCCAACTCGGCCTCGCGGCTGGCGAGACCGGCGACCCGAACCGCGACCCGCTCCTGATCGCCGCGCAGCTTGGTCAGCAGGCCCCAGGCCTGGGTCCGCTCGCGGTCGCGGGCGGCGAAGCGCTCCTCGGCGGCGGAGCGCCGCTTCGAGACCTCGGTCAAGTTCGCCTCGAGCTTCTCGCGCACCCCACGCGCCGTCGCCGCGGCCTTTTCGGCCGCCGCCGCCCGGTCGGCACCGAAGCGCAGCTCCTCGGAAACGATCTGCGCCCGCAGCCCCAGCTCCTCGCGCTCGATCCGCGCCCCCAGCTCCGCCGCCTGCGCCTGGCGCTTCAGCGGCCGCAGCCGCGCCCGAGCCTCGCGCTCGACATCGAGCGCGCGATCGAGGTTGTCACGCGCCGCCCGCAGCTTCAGCTCGGCCCGGCGGCGGCGTTTGCGGTGCTTGCCGAGACCGGCCGCCTCCTCGACCAGCAGCCGCCGCTCGCGCGGCTTGGAGTGGACGATCGTCTCGACCCGGCCCTGGCTGATCACCGAGTGCATCTCGCGGCCGAGGTTGGTGTCGGAGAGGACGTCGGTGATGTCGGCGAGGCGGGCGCGGGCGCCGTTCAGCCGGTAGCCGCTGTCGCCGGAGCGGTCGAGCCGGCGCTCGACCGCGATTTCGGAGAACTCGGTGGCGGCGCGGCCGTCGGAGTTGTCGATCGTCACCTCGACCTCGGCGGCGCGGCGCTGGCCGACGTTCTTGCCGCCGGCGGAGATCACGTCCTGCATCGAGGCGCCGCGGATCGCCCCCGGACTCTGCTCGCCGAGCGCCCAGAGGACGGCGTCGGTGATGTTGCTCTTGCCGGAGCCGTTGGGGCCGACGATCACGCTCACGCCAGGGGAGAACTCCAGCGTCGTCCGCTCGGGGAAGGACTTGAACCCCTTCATCGAGATCGACCTCAGATACACGCGCGCGCACCTCGCATCGGGCAAAGGCTCCCGGTCGGCCCGGACGTGACGGTCGCTCGATTAACCCCCAAGATGCGCCAATGCCTCCTCGGCGGCGATCTGCTCGGCCGCCTTCTTGCTCCGCCCCTCCCCCGTGCCGACCCGCTCGGAGCCGACGATCGCGGCCACCTCGAAGGTTCGCCGGTGCGGGGGCCCGGTCGCCGCGGTCACCTCGTAGGTTACGCGCGCGCCGCGCTGGGCCAAAAGCTCCTGCAAAGCGGACTTGAAGTCGATCCGGGTCTCGGAGGCGAGCTCGATCCGCGGCTCGAAGGCCTCGGCTACGGGCGCCGCGGTGCGCTCGAACCCGAAGGCGACGTAGCAGGCGCCGATCAGCGCCTCGGTCGCCTCCGGCAGCGGCCGGCCGCCTTCGAGCAGGACCTCGGCCGGGATCGCCGTCGCCAGGCCCTCGGGCTCGTTCGCCCGCAGCATCTCCGGCACCCCCAGCAGCATCCCGACCTCGGCGCAGGAGACGCCGCTGACGGCCTGGTTGTGGACCTTGGTCAGGCCGCCGGCCGCCAGCTTCTCGAAGCTCTCGAAGGTGCGGGTGGCGACGGCGAGCCCGAGGACGCTGTCGCCGAGGAAAGCGAGGCGCTCGAAGGAGTCGACCCGCAGCTCGGTCCACGAGGAATGGGTCAGCGCCTGGCGACGCAGGTCCTCCGGCAGCTCGGCGATCAGCGCGGCAAGCGCGGCGACCGACGGGTCGGGGTCCGGCGCCACCGGCTCAGGCTGGCGCGTGCTCGAGCACGAAGCCGACCGCGTCGCCGACGGTCTTGATGTGGGTCGCCTGCTCCTCGCTGACGGTGACGCCGTAGTTGTCCTCGAGCTCCATCACCAGCTCGTAGAGGTCGAGCGAGTCGGCGTCGAGGTCCTGCTTGAAGCGGGTTCCCTCGTCGATCCGGCCGATCTCGACTTCGAGCTCCTCGGCGAGGTGCTCGCGGACCAGGGTCAGGACTTGATCGCGGGTCATATGACCCGACTTGTTTATCACGAGGGTTGAGCGCCGGCCTCGGCGGCGAGCGCGGCTCGCCCGGCGCCCCCCTCGGCGAGCAGCGCCGCGGTGCGGCCGACGGCGTCGACCTCGACGCAGCGGGCAGCGAGGCGGACGGCGTTGGCGATCCCCTCGGCGCCGGCGCTGCCGTGGCCGACGACGGCGATGCCGCGCAGGCCGAGCAGGATCGCGCCGCCGGTGGTGTCGGGGTGGAGCTCGCGGCGCAGGCCGTTCAGCGCCGGTTTCATCAGCAGGCCGCCGGCTGCCGCCATCGGGTTGGAGCGGGCGGCGTCGCCGACCGCGCCGGCAACGGTCTTCGCCGTGCCCTCGAGCAGCTTCAGCGAGACGTTGCCGGTGAACCCGTCGGTGACGATGACGTCGACCTTGGCGGCCGGGAGGTCGCGGCCCTCGACGTTGCCGGCGAAGCGGATCCCGCTCGCGCCCCTGAGCAGGCGGTGTGCCTCGACCACCTCCTCGCGACCCTTGCCCGGCTCCTCGCCGACGGTGAGCAGGCCGACCGACGGGTCCTCGACCTCGAGCACGGCGTCGGCGAAGGCGGCGCCGAGGAAGGCGAACTGGACCAGGTGCTGGGCGCGGACTTCGACGTTGGCGCCGACGTCGAGGAAGAGGACCGGTTTGCCGGGAACCGGCAGCCGCACCGCCAGCGCCGGGCGCTGCACGCCCTTCAGGCGACGCAGGCCGAAGGTCGCGGCGGCCATCGTCGCCCCGGTCGAGCCGCAGCTGACCAGCGCGTCGGCGCCGCCCTCGGCGACCTCGCGGGCGGCGCGAACGACCGAGGCTTCCTTCCTGGCCCGCACAGCGGGCACGGGGTCCTCGTCGTTGCCGACGTATTCGGCGGTATCGACCACGTCGACTTGCTGGACGCCGTCGAGGCCGAGGGCGCGGCGCGGGCCGAAGACGCGGACACCGATGCCGTCGGCGGCGGCGAGGCGAGCGCCGGCCGTGAGCACGTCGAATCCCTGCTCAGCCCCGTAGCCGTCGAGGGCCACGGTCACCGCGCGGTCCCGCGCCACGACTTACTCGTGCGTGTGAGGCGCCGAGGGGTCGGCGATCCGCTGGGCGACGACCTCGCGCCCGGCGTAGGTCCCACAGGTCGGGCAAACGCGATGCGGCAGCCGCGGGCTGTGGCAGCGCGGGCAGCTGTTCAGGTTCGGCTTGCCGGCCTTGTGATTGGCTCGACGCTTGTCACGACGGGCGCTGGAAGTTCTCTTCTTCGGGACGGCCATTAGGCGCGGGATGGTAGCGGTTGTGGTGGGTCGTAGAGGCGCCGGCACCCCCTCTGAAAACGCGCTTCGCGCTGGGAGTGTTTTCAGAGGGGGTGCCGGCGCCTCAGTAGACCGCCCTTACTACCGCCAGGTCGTCGGCCTGCCAGGTGACCGTCCCTTCGGTCCATGCTGCGAGATCCTCCGGCGTCTCGGGGAAGTCGTAGTTGGGATCAATCGGCGTTATTTCGGTGTCGGCCTTGACGATGTCGCCGATGACGAAGGAGCGGGCGCGCTCGCGGACCTGGCGGAAGAGGTTTTTCTTCAGGTCGGCGGTCAGGTGGTGGATCGAGAGGACCCCGATGACCAGATCCCAGGGGCCGTCGGGCAGCGGGTCCTCGATCCGGGCCAGCTGGACGTCGTCGTAGTTCTCGCGCGCCCGGAAGACCATGTCGGGGCTGGAATCGAGGCCGATCACCCAGCTGTCCGGGTAGGCCTCGATCAGCCGGCGGGTCGTCTCCCCCGTCCCCATTCCCAGCTCCAGCACGCGATTTGGCGCTAACGGGATCGCCGCGATCGCCTGCTCCTGCAGCTCGTCGTAGCGGGGAATAGCGGCGCGAACCCGCTCCAGGTAGTCGTCCGGTTTCCAGTCGAAATCGCTCATCTCTTAACCTCGTTGGGAGGCAGCGCATCGTAGAGGTAGGTCCGGAACAGTCTCAACGCAGCGGAGGTACGGCATGGCGCAAGCGCCGAGGACGATCATCGACTTGTCGCGACTTTCGCTGGCGCACGGCGAGGGCAAGCGACTGGAAGTGCCGGTCGCGCTCGAACCCTTCGAGCTGGCCGGTCAGACCTACAAGCCCGAGCCCTGGTCGCCGACGGTGCGGCTCGACGTCTCCCGGCCCAGCAACGGCTTCGCCTTCCGCCTCAACTTCCCGGTCCACCTCGAAGGACCGTGCATGCGCTGCCTCGAACCGGCGGCCCTCGACCTCGAGGTCGAGGCGCGAGAGATCGACCAGGCTCGGACCGACGACCCGGAACTGCGCAGCCCCTACGTCAGCGACGACGAGCTCGACATCGGCCGCTGGGCCCACGACGCCACCATCCTCGCCCTCCCCACCCGCATCCTCTGCCGCGAGGACTGCGCCGGCCTCTGCCCGATCTGCGGCGAGAGCCTCAACGACAACCCCCACGAGCACGAGCAGGCAACCGACCCGCGCTGGTCAGCGCTGAAGGACCTGAAACTGGAGTAGCCGCTACGGCTGCTGGTCGAGCTCGGGCTGCTGCTGTTCCTCCTCGCGTCCGGCGAGCCGGTCGCGGCCGCGCTGGACGGCGGCGAGGAACTTCTGCAGGTTCACTTCTAGGGTGTTGAGGATCTCGTCGGCGTAGTCCTCGGCGCCGAGGCGGATTTCACGCTCGCGGGTGCGGGCGTCCTCGACGATCTCGTCGGCGGCGCGCTCGGCCTGCTTGGTGACCTCCTCGTCGGAGATCAGGCGGGCCTGCTGCTCGCGGGCCTCACGGACGATCCGCTCCGCCTCGCGTTTGGCCTCGGCCAGCATCTCCTGGCGCTCCTTGACGATCCAGCGCGCCTGCTTGATCTCCTCGGGGATCGTGGCACGCATCTGGTCGAGGAGGTCGTAGATCTCCTCACGGTCCACGCGCACCTGATCCGTCAACGGGACCGGACGGGCGTTGTGAACTACGTCATCGAGCTTGTCTATGAGGACCAGGACGTCCATAAGAGGATCGTAAGCCTACGTGTATGCGGGGATTTTGGTGAGGACGGGGTTCAACGAGCCGTTTTTTGCAAGGCGGCGCCCATGCGGACGAACTGGTGCGGCACAGCCTACCTGTCGTTCAGGCGGTCTTTCAGGGCAGCCGCAACCGGGGCCGGAACGAGGTCGGAAACGTCACCTCCAAAGGTGGCCATCTCCTTCACCCCGGTGGACGAGAGGAAGCTGTAATGCGGGGAGGCGATCACGTACATGCTCTCGATCCCCGGGTCGAGCTTGCGGTTCAGCTGCGCCATCTCGAACTCGTACTCGAAGTCGGAGATCGCCCGCAGCCCCTTGACGATCGCCTTCGCGTCGTTGTCGCGGGCGAACTCGACCAGCAGGTTGGCGAAGATCTGAACCTCGACGTTGCCGAGGTCGGCGGTCGCCTCCTCGATGAACGCCTTGCGCTCCTCGGCGGTGAAGAGCGTCTTGGCCTTGCGGACCGGGTTGTTGACGACGCCGACGACGACGCGGTCGAAGACGTTGGAGGTCCGGGTGATGATGTCGACGTGGCCGTTGGTGACCGGGTCGTAGCTGCCGGGACAGACGACGGTGCCGTTCTTCGGCTCGCTCACTCCGTCGCCTCCCGGTAGATGGAGACGTCGGCGGCGCCGTAGCGGCGCTGGCGCAGCGGCTCCAGCGAATCGATCGCCAGCGGGCGGCGGGCGCCGCTCTCGATCACCGCTCGTCCCTCGGGGGCGAGCAACTGGGGCAGGTGGATGTTGAGGTCCTGGGCCACGCGGTCGGCGAGTCTATAAGGGGCATCGACGAAGACGAGGTCGAATTTCCCCGCAAGGGAGCCGGTCGAAACCTCGCCCAGCCAGCGACCGGCGTCGGCGCGGACCAGCTCGGCGCGGTCGGCGAGGCGGAGCCGCTGGACGTTGCCGAGCGCCGGGCGGGTGTCGCGGTCGACGAGGACCGCCGCCTCGGCGCCGCGGGAGAGCGCCTCGATCGCCAGCGCCCCGGTGCCGCAGTAGAGGTCGAGGACCTGGGCGCCTTCGACCCGCTCGCCGAGCGCGGAGAAGATCGCCTCGCGGACGCGGTCGGAGGTCGGCCGCACCTTCCAGCCCCGCGGCGCGACCAGGCGCTGGCCCTTGAGCTCTCCGGCGATGACCCTCACAGCCGAAACCTAGTCGGCGTTCGTCCTTTATCGGCTCATTCCCGATAAAGGACGAACGCCGCTAGAGGGGGATCGGGTCGGCGGCGCCGGTGCCGAAGCGGTGATGGGCGGCGTCGAGCAGCGGGCCGAGGGCGGGATCGGAGAGGGAGCCGTGGCGGTTCAGCAGCGCCAGCACCTCCTCGCGGGCGGCGAGCAGGATCGTGTTGTCGTCGGGCAATTTGGCGACGGCGAAGCGCGCCAGGCCCGACTGGCGGGTGCCGAGGATCTCGCCCTCGCCGCGCAGGCTGAGGTCGACCTCGGCCAGCTCGAACCCGTCGCCGCTCTCGACCACCGCCCCCAGTCGCCGCCGCGCCAGCTCGCCGGCTTCTTCGGCGAACAACAAGCACTGGCTCGGGTGCTCGCCGCGCCCGACCCGGCCGCGCAGCTGGTGCAGCTGGGAGACGCCGAAGCGCTCGGCCCCCTCGATGATCATCACCGTCGCGTTGCCGACGTCGATCCCGACCTCGATCACCGTCGTCGAGACCAGCACGTCGGTCTCCCGCGCGGCGAAGGCGCGCATCGCCTCGGCCTTCTCGGCCGAGTGCATCTGCCCGTGCAGGAGTCCGACGCGGAACTCGCGCAGCTCGCCGGCGCGCAGCCGCTCGGCCTCGACCTCGGCCGCCTTGCCGGGCTGTTTCTCGGACTCGGTCACCAGCGGGCAGACGACGAAAGCTTGGCGGCCCTCGCGCAGGCGGCGACGGAGGAACTCGAAGGCTTCGCCGCGCTGCTCCTCGGCGACGAGGCGGGTGTCGACCGGCTGGCGGCCGGCGGGCAGCTCGTGCAGGGAGGTGGTGTCGAGGTCGCCGTAGGCGGTCAGCGAGAGCGTGCGCGGGATCGGCGTCGCGGTCATGTGGAGGACGTGGGGCGCCATCCCCTCAACCCCCTTCTCGTCCAGCGCCCGCCGCTGCCCGACGCCGAAGCGGTGCTGCTCGTCGACGACGACGAGGCCGAGGCGGGCGAAGCGCACGGTCGGCTCGATCAGCGCGTGGGTGCCCAAGATCAGTCCCAGCTCGCCGCTGGCGAGCTGGTTCAGGGCTTGTTTGCGGATGCGGGCCGGGGTCGAGCCGGTCAGCAGCGAGAACGGGATCGCCTCTTCGGCAAGCAGCCGGCCGAGGGTGATCGCGTGCTGCTCGGCCAGCGTCTCCGTCGGTGCCATCAGCGCCGCCTGGTAGCCAGCTTCCAGCGCCCGCAGCATCGAATACACAGCGACAACCGTCTTGCCCGACCCCACCTCGCCCATCAACAGACGCTGCATCGGCTCACCGGAGTCGAGATCAACCTCGATCTCGTCGAACGCCTTCAGCTGATCACCCGTGGGCTCGAATGGCAGCGAGTCCAACCAGCGGGCAACGAGGTCTCCCGGCTTGCCGAATCGCGGTGCCGGACGCGCGGTGCGATGAGTGCGCTTGCGAGTGGCCAGCAGGGCTTGGTGCAGAAACAGCTCTTCGAACCCCAACCGCTCGCGGGCTGCCTCGACGTCCTCGATCGTCTGCGGCAGCTGAACAGCGCGGAGCGCATCGCCGACGCCCGCGAGACCTCGCCGCGCCCGCATCCCTGCCGGAAGCCCCTCGATCGCGTTCGGCGCCCATCCCACGACCTGCTCGACCCACTCGCGAATTTGGGCGGGACGGAGGGCCTCGGTTGACGAGTGGAGTGGGACGAGGGCGCTCGACTGCGGGTCCTGGCGAGGGCTGTTCGGGGACCCCTGCGCAGGATGCTCGGGGTCCCCGGCGCCCTCGCCACCCGCAGAAGAAGCGAGCTCCCATTCACGCACTGCGAAGCCTTTGCCGGAGAATTTGCCCGTCACTAGAAGCGCGGTGCCGGGAATCAATTTGGATGCCACCCAAGGCTGGTTGAACCAGGTGGCTCGCACGTGGCCCGTGGCGTCGCCGACTTTGACGGAGACCATGCGCAGGCGGCCTTTGCGGAACGGGCGGGGCTGAGATCCCTGGACCTCGACCAGGACCGTTGCCGTCTCGCCGGGCTGGAGGTCCCCTAGCTCTCGGATGCGCAGATCCCGGTGCCGTCTCGGGATGTGGAAGAGGAGGTCACCGACGGTGCGGAGGCCGGCCGCGGCGGCGGCCTCGGCGGTTTTCGGGCCGACGCCCTTGAGCGCACCGAGGCCCTGTTCCAAGACGCTCGGGCGGGGCCAGTGGACGGGGGCGTTCAGCAGCTCCCCCCGCTGCAGCTCTCGCTCGCCCGCGAAGGCCCGCACTACTGGGCGGCCAGCAGCCACCACCAGCTCGGCTGTCCCCCCTCGTGGGCCTCGACCTCGACCCCGTCGGGGACGTGGGTGTCGATCTGCTCGAGGTCGATCGGCGCCCCCTCGCCGGCGATCACGGTGACGATCTCGGCTCCCTCGGCGAGGTGCCGCAGGGTGTTGGTCAGGGTCGATCCCGCGCCGCCCCAGGCGACGATCTCGCCGCCGGCGAAGCCGACCGCGTCACCCTGCTTGAAGCGGCCCTGGGCGTCGTCGCGCGCCGCCGGGGCGACGCCGCCGGTGGCAAGTCCGCCGAGCGCCTCCTCCAGCCGCTCGGCGTTCTCCTCCAGCGGCGCCTCGGCGTCGAGCTCGACCAGCGCCAGCAGGCTTGCCTGCTGCGAAGTCGCCGGGACGACGCGTGCCGGCTTCTCGGAGAGCTCGCAGGCGCGCTCGGCGGCCATGATCACGTTCGAGGAGCTGGGCAGGACGAGCACCTCCTCGGAGGCGACGCTGTGGATCCCGGCGAGCAGCTCGTAGGTCGATGGGTTGAGCGTCTCGCCGCCGGGGACGACATGGGCGCCCAGCTCACCGAACAGCCGCTGCATCCCGTCGCCGGCGGCGACAGCGACGACGCCGGTGCGGCCGCTGAGGCGGGCCTCGCGTTCGGCCACCTGCTCGCGCATGTCGGCGACGTCGAGGTTGGCCACCTCGCCGACGCCGTCGAAGAGCGCGACCGCGGCCTCCGGCTCGTCGGTGTGGACGTGGACCTTGAGGGTGACGTCGTCGCCGACGACCAGGACCGAGTCGCCGAGCTTCTCCAGCCGCGGCAGGTACTCGCGGCTGCCGAGGCCGCTGCCGGCGACGATGAAGTTGGTGCAGTAGCGGTAGCGACTGTCCTCGTGGTGGGGGAGGCTGCGGCGCGGCGGCTCGTGGTGGGCTACCTCGGGCAGCTCGGCCCCGTCGCCGCGCAGCCCGGCGACGACGCCGGCGAGGATCAGGACGAGGCCGTGCCCGCCGGCGTCGACCACCCCGGACTCGCGCAGCACCTCGAGCTGCTCGGGGGTGCGGGCGACGGCGCGCTCGCCGTCGGCGATCGCCCGCTCGAGGACCTCGGCGAGGATCGCGTCCTGCTCCTCTTCGGAGACGTCGCGGCCGAGCCGCTGCTTCTCCTGCTCGAGGTGGGCGAGCTGGCGCGAGAGCGAGTGGGCCATCTCGCGGAAGACGGTCAGCATCGTCCCCTCGGCCGGGTCGCGGACCGAGTCGTAGGCGGCGTCGGCGGCGCGGGCGAAGGCGGCGGCGACGAGGGTCGGGTCGATCAGCTCGCCCGGGCGGCTGGCCAGCTCCTCGGCGGCGCCGCGGACGATCTGGCTGAGGATCACGCCGGAGTTGCCGCGGGCGCCCATCAGCGCCGCCCGGGCCAGGGCCTGGACCAGCTCGGTGCGGCCGACCTCGTCGACGTCCTGGCCGTTGAGGCGGTCGAGCTCCTCCATCACCGCGCGCATCGTCATCGCCATGTTGTCCCCGGTGTCGCCGTCGGCGACGGGAAAGACGTTGAGGTCGTTGACCTCCTGGCGGCGCGCCTCCAGCGAGGCATAGGCAGAGCTCACGACCCGGCGAAATCGGGCGATCTGGGGTTCCGGCATCTACCGGGAATCTAGCCCCCCGACGCGACGTGAGGATATTCACACGAAGCCGCCTCTGGCATTGGTACGGTGCCCGCGCCAATGCGACGCTTTGCCACCTGGACCACCGGCCACCGCAAGACGGTGATCATCAGCTGGGTCGTCGCCCTCTTCGCGATGATCGCGATCTCCGGCTCGGTCGGCGCTGACTTCAGCGAAGAATTCAGCCTCCCCGACTCCGACTCGAAGGAAGCGCTGGATCTGCTGGAAGAAAAGTTCCCCGCGCAGTCCGGGGAAACGGCGCAGATCGTCTTCGAGGCGGACTCCGGCGTCGAGGCGGCGGCGGTGAAGCGGAAGATGGAGCGGGTCTTCTCCGAAGTCGAAGAGGAACCGCACGTCAGCGAAGTCGCCAGCCCTTACGAAGGCGGCGGCGCGGCGGCGGTCAGCGACGACGGCAAGATCGCCTACGCGACCGTCCAGTTCAACGTCGCCGGCCCTGACCTCGACACCGAGGAAGCCGAGCGGGTGATGAAGACCGCCCAGGCCGCCGCCGGCGACGGGCTGCAGATCGAGCTCGGCGGCTCGCCGATCGAGGAAGTCCGGAGCGAAGAAGAAGAAGGCTTCTCCGAGGCGATCGGGCTGCTCGCCGCGATCATGGTCCTCCTGATCACCTTCGGCTCGGTCGTGGCGATGGGGCTGCCGATCATCACCGCGCTCTTCGCTCTCGGCGTCGGGATCAGCTTCATCACCCTCGGCACCCACGTCTTCAACACGGCCGACTTCGCGCCCCAGCTGGCCTTCATGATCGGCCTCGGCGTCGGCGTCGACTACGCCCTCTTCATCCTCACCCGCTTCCGCAACGGGCTGGCCGAGGGGTACGAGCCGCGCGAGGCGACGATCGCCGCCGTCGACACTGCCGGCCGCGCGGTCCTGTTCGCCGCGATCACTGTGATCATCGCCCTGCTGGGGATGATGCTGCTCGGGCTCAGCTTCCTCTACGGGGTGGCGGTTGCGGCGGCGCTCGCGGTCTTCTTCACGATGGTCAGCGCCCTGACGCTTCTGCCGGCCCTGCTGACGATCGTCGGCCGGCGAATCGACCGGCTGCGAATCCCGGGCCTCGGTCGCGGCAAACGGAGCGTCGACGAAGGCACCTGGTGGTCCCGCTGGAGCAACCGCATCCAGCGGCGGCCCTGGACGGCGGCACTGCTCTCGGGCGCGCTGCTGCTCGCGCTCTGCATTCCGACCCTCTCGCTGCGCCTCGGCACCAACGACGCCGGAACCGACCCGGAGGGGACGACGACGCGACAGGCGTACGACCTGCTCGCCGAAGGCTTCGGGCCCGGCTTCAACGGCCCCTTCGTGATCGCCGCCGAGCTGCCGCAGAAGGGCGATGACGAAGCGCTGCAGACGCTCCACACCGAACTCCAGAAGGAAGAAGGGGTAGAAGCGGTCACCGACATCACGCTCAACCCCAACGAAACGGTCGGCGTCTTCCAGCTCTACCCGACGACCTCGCCGCAGAGCACGGACACGACCGAGCTGCTTGACCGCATCCGTGACGACTCGATCCCGCAGGTGGAGGAATCGACGGGCGCTCAGGTGCACGTTGGCGGCGTCAACGCGATCTTCGAGGACTTCGGGACCGCGATCGCCGAAAAGCTGCCGCTTTTCATCGGCGTCGTCGTCCTCCTCTCGGCGCTGCTACTGATGATCGTCTTCCGCTCGATCTGGGTGCCGCTGAAGGCGATCGTGATGAACCTGCTCTCGATCGGCGCCGCCTTCGGGTTGATCGTCGCCGTCTTCCAGTGGGGCTGGGGCGCGAGCCTGATCGGCGTCGACAGCACCGGCCCGATCATCTCGTTCTTCCCGATCTTCCTCTTCTCGATCGTCTTCGGGCTCTCGATGGACTACGAGGTCTTCCTGATGTCGCGGATCCACGAGGAGTGGGAACACACGAAAGACGCCTCCGAGGCCGTCACCCGCGGCCTCGCCCTGACCGGCCGGGTAATCACCGCCGCCGCGGCGATCATGGTCACCGTCTTCGCCGCCTTCATGCTTGGCGAAGACCGGATCATCAAACTCTTCGGCCTCGGCCTCGCATCGGCCGTCTTCATCGACGCCGTGATCATCCGCTCCGTCCTCGTCCCGGCGATCATGCAGCTCCTGGGAGACCGCGCCTGGTGGTTCCCCAGCTGGCTCGACCGGATCCTGCCGCGACTGCACGTAGAGCCCGCCGAGGGCGACCCGTCGCCGACGGGCGAGTTCGCGACCGTGGGCGCGAGCGACAGCGGCGACTCGGACCGCTAGCCGGCCGCTAGTTCGGCGAGACCGCAAAAACCCTTCCTCAAGAGGAGTTTTTGCGGTCTCGCGAATCGGTAGCAGCGTGAAGTGTCCGCGCTGCCTCGAAAACTTTCACGCCGATTGGGAGCCTGCGAGAAATACGTGGTCTACATGCGAACGCAGACCCTCAACCTTGGGACGGCCACCGAGACCCAGGAATGGATGATTTATCCGAAGAACTCAACTCGGTCCCCGCTCCCCCAAAGCGTCCCAGATGAGTTCGCCTCCGACTACCGGGAGGCATGCCTTGTCGCTGATGACAGCCCGAAAGCGAGTGCAGCGCTCAGCCGGCGATGCCTCCAGCACCTCCTACGCGAGAAGGCCGATGTCAAGCATTCCGATCTCGGCAAGGAAATCCAAGAGGTGATCGATTCCGGGCAGCTTCCGAGTCACCTTGCAGACGCAATGGACGCAGTCCGAAATCTTGGCAACTTTGCCGCCCATCCCCTCAAGAGCAAGAGCAGTGGCGAGGTGGTCGATGTCGAGCCGGGGGAGGCCGAGTGGAACCTAGACACTCTCGAGGGTTTGTTCGACCATTACTTCACCCAACCGGCAGCGCTAGAGGCGAAAAGAGCTGCGCTGAACGCCAAACTCGCCGACCTCGGTAAACCGGCGATGAAGTCAATGCCGGGAAGCGAGCCTGAGAACTAGGACGCGAACTTAGGCGGCCTTGGTGACCTTGCCGGCCTTGAGGCAGCGGGTGCAGACGTAGGCCCTGAGGGGCCGGCCGTTCTCCTGGATCCGGACCTTCTGCAGGTTCGGGTCGAAGCGCCGCTTGGTGGCGACCATCGAGTGGCTTCGGGACTGGCCGAACGCCGGTCCCTTGCCGCAGCTGTGGCATACCTTGGCCATGAGGAGCGGTGATGGTACCGGAGTCAGCCGGCCTGGCGCTTCAGCAGGGCCATGCGGGCGACGGTGAGGGCGGCGTTGCGGCCCTGGTCGCGCTTGTCGCCGCCGGAGCGGGCCAGTGCCTGCTCCATGTCGTCACAGGTGATTACCCCAAAAGCGCAGGGGACGCCGGTCGCCAGCTGCACGTCCTGGATGCCGCGCGCGGCCTCGGCGCAGACGAAGTCGTAGTGGTCGGTCTCGCCGCGGATGACGACGCCGAGGCAGGCGACACCGCCGATCTCCGGGCCGCCCCCCTGCTTGGCGTTGTGGCGGCGGACGCCGTCGATGATCGCGCTGGCGGCGAAGGGGAGCTCGAACGCGCCGGGCACCGAGTGGTGGGTGACGTTGCCGATCGGGACCCCGGCCAGCTGGAAGCCATGGTCGGCGCCGTCCAGCAGCCGCAGCGCCAGTTCCTCGTAGAAGCGGCCGACGACGACCGCGAACTGCAGCTTCGCCAGCTTCTCCTTCTCGCCGTCCTCGAACTGCTCGAGGAATGCCCCCGCCTCAGCCATCCGCGGCCTCGGGACCCTTGCCGTTCTTGGCGTCGCGGCCCTCGCGAGCGTCGCGCTCCTCCTCGTCGTGGATCATCTCCTCGTCGAGCGCCAGGCCCTGGTGGTGCAGCGAGTGGCCCATCTTGTCGCGCTTGGCGCGCAGGTAGGCCTCGTTGTGAGCGTTGGGGGCCGACTCGATCGGAACCTGCTCGGAGACCGAGAGGCCGTAGCCCTCGAGGCCGACGATCTTTTTCGGGTTGTTGGTGAGGATGCGGATGCTGGTCAGGCCGAGGTCGCCGAGGATCTGGGCGCCGATCCCGTAGTCGCGCAGGTCGGCCGGCAGGCCGAGCTTGAGGTTGGCTTCGACCGTGTCGGCGCCTTCCTCCTGCAGCTTGTAGGCGCGGAGCTTGTTCAGCAGGCCGATGCCGCGGCCCTCCTGGGAGAGGTAGAGGAGGACGCCGCGCCCCTCGCGCTCGATCATCGAGAGCGCCGCTTCCAGCTGTTCGCCGCAGTCGCAGCGCATCGAGTGGAAGACGTCGCCGGTGAGGCACTCACTGTGGACGCGGACCAGCACGTCCTCCTCGCCGTCGACCTCGCCCTTGACCATCGCGACGTGGTGTTTGTCATCGACAAGCGAGCGGTAGCCGACCGCCTTGAAGTCGCCGAACGCGGTCGGCAGCCCGGTGTCGACGACCCGCTCGACCAGCTTCTCGGTCCGCCGCCGGTAGGCGATCAGCTCGGCGACGGTGATCATCTTCAAGCCGTGCCTCTCGCAGTAGGGAATGAGGTCCGGGACGCGGGCCATGGTGCCGTCGTCGTTCATCACCTCGCAGATCACCCCGGCCGGAGTCAGCCCGGCGAGGCGGGCGAGGTCGACGCTGGCCTCGGTGTGGCCGGTGCGCTCCAGGACGCCGCCGGCTTTGGCGCGCAGCGGGAACATGTGGCCGGGGACGACGATGTCGCGCGGTCCCGACTCGGGGTCGATCGCGACCTGGATCGTGTGGGCGCGGTCCTGGGCCGAGATCCCGGTGCTGACCCCGCCGGCGGCCTCGATCGAGACCGTGAAGGCGTTTTCCAGCGGCGCCTCGTTCTTCGCCGCCATCAGGTTGAGGCCGAGCCGTTCGCAGCGCTGCGCTGTCAGCGCCAGGCAGATCAGCCCGCGCGCCTCCTTGGCCATGAAGTTGACCGCCTCCGGCGTCGCGAACTGGGCGGCCATAACCAGGTCGCCCTCGTTCTCGCGGTCCTCGCCGTCGCAGACGACGACCATGCGGCCGGCGCGGATCTCCTCGATCGCCTCCTCGATCGGAGCGAACGGGCTCTCCCCCGTCCCCCTGCTCTGCTCTTGTCTCTGCGTCTCGGCCATCTTGCTCACGCCTGCTCCTTCCGGGCGAATGGTGACATCAATCGCTCCACGTACTTGGCAACCACGTCGCTCTCGACGTTCAAACGGTCTCCTGGCGCCAAATCTCCGAGGTTGGTCCGCTCCAGGGTCTCAGGGATGAGGGAAACCTCGGCCCAGGTCTCGCCCAGCTCGGAGACCGTGAGGCTGACCCCGCTGAGGGTGATCGAGCCCTTGTCCACGACGTAGCGGAGGAGCTCCGGCGGGAGATCGACGCGGACGCGGCGGGCGAAGCCGTCGTCCTCGACCGATGAGACCGTCCCAACCCCATCCACATGGCCCTGCACGATGTGGCCGCCAAGACGATCCGTGGGTCGCATCGCCAGCTCGAGATTCACCCGGGATCCCTGCTCGACTGAATCGAGGGCAGTGATCTCCAGGGTCTGATTCATCGCCTCGGTATCGAAGCGGTCGCCGTCCACCGCCGTGGCGGTGAGGCAACAGCCGTTGACGGCGATCGAGTCGCCTAGGGCTAGGTCGGTGGCCAGTTGCGAGGCGATGCGTAGGCGGGCTCCGTCTCCGGTGCGGTCGATGGTCTCGACGGTTCCTATGTCCTCGATCAGGCCCGTGAACATGTCACCACTCCTTGAAGGTTGACTTGATCAGGGTGTCGGGGCCGATGGATTTGGTTGACGACCGCAGGGCGTTTTGGCGCGCGGGTCCTGTCTCCGATCGGGGGCTCCCCCTACCGGGGGAGTCCTCCCGATCGTCGCCACCCACGCGGGGACCGGAATTGGGTTGACTACCTAGAAGCATCGGGGCGATGAAGGTACGCGATTCGTCAATTAGATCGGAGGAGACGAAGGCTGATGCCAAGGTTTGGCCGCCCTCTAGGAAGAGAGAGGTGATTTCTTGGCGGCCGAGTTCACGCAGGGCAGCTTCGATGTCAGGGGCAGTGATGATCTCGGCGCCGGCTTCCTTTAAGGCGCTGACGCGGTCGGCTGGCGCGTCGGGAGCGGTGATTACTAGGACCGAGGACTGGTCGAGGGTCTTCAGCAGCTGACTCCCGAGGGGGAGGCGGGCTTGGGAATCGAAAACGATGCGTTTGGGCTGGCGGGCGCCTTCGATGCGGGCGGTGAGGAGCGGGTCGTCGGCCAGAGCGGTGCCGATGCCAATCGCGATGGCGTCCGATTCGGATCGCCATTTATGGACCAGCTCTTGGCTCTCGGGAGCGCTGATCCAGGGACTGTCGCCCGGTGCGGTGGTGGTCTGGCCATCGAGGGACATCGCCATCTTCAGGACCACAAATGGCAACCCCGTGCGCGCGTGTTTGCGAAAAGGCTGGGTAAGGCGGCGTGCTGCGGTGGCCTCAGCACCGGCGGCGAAAGCGACCTCCACCCCGCCGTCTCGAAGAATTCCGGGGCCACGGCCAGCAGCCTTCTCACTCGGATCGTCAGAGGCGATCACAACACGGCCGATACCCGCTTCGAGAATCGCCTCCACGCACGGAGGCTGCCTCCCCTGATGAGCACAGGGCTCAAGCGTCACGTACATGGTCGCTCCAGCAGGGCTCTCACCCCGCTCCCGACAATCTCCCAGCGCCGCCCGCTCAGCATGCAATCCACCCAACTCAGCATGAAACCCCTCGCCGATCACCATCCCGCTACGCACAACAACAGCTCCAACCAAGGGGTTGGGACTCACAGCACCGCGCCCGTGCTCCGCAAGCTCCAAAGCCCGCTGCAGATGCGCCTGATCCGTGGCAGTTAGCTGGGGATACATAGTTGACTGACGAGTCAATCAGTCTACGCCCCTCGCGCGGGTGGCGACGATATTGAGGACTCTGCCGGTAGGCAGAGCCCAATGTCGGAGACAGGACCCGCGCGCCGAGCGGCAGGCTCCCGAATGGGAAGCACGAATACGCTCATGGCGATGAAACTCATCATCCAGATCCCTTGTTTGAACGAGGAGGCAACGCTCCCGGCAACGATCGCCGACCTCCCCCGCACCCTGCCCGGCATCCACCAGGTAGAGCTGCTCGTGGTCGACGACGGCAGCAGCGACCGCACGGTCGAGGTCGTCCGCGAGTGCGGGGTCGAGCACGTCGTTCGCCTGACCAACAACAAGGGCCTCGCCGCCGGCTTCCAGGCGGGACTGGACGCCTGCCTCAAGCTCGGTGCCGACATCGTCGTCAACACCGACGCCGACAACCAGTACCAGGGCGCCGACGTCGCCAAGCTGGTTGCCCCGATCGTGGCCGGCGAGGCCGACATGGTCGTCGGCGACCGCCAGGTCGATCAGATCGACCACTTCTCCGGTTCCAAGAAGGGGCTGCAGCGGCTCGGCAGCTGGGTCGTCCGCCGGCTCTCCGACACCGAGGTCAGCGACGCCACCTCGGGCTTCCGCGCCTACAACCGCGAGGCCGCCCTGCAGCTGCTGGTGGTCGACAACTTCACCTACACGCTGGAGAGCCTGATCCAGGCCGGGAAGATGCGGATCGCCGTCGGCGAGGTCGCGATCGGGACCAACGAGAAGACACGCGAGTCCCGCCTCTTCGCCACGACCGGCGCCTATGTGCGCCGCAACGCGCCGGCGATCCTCCGCATCTACGCCCGCTACGAGCCGCTGCGCGCCTTCGCCACGGCCGGCGCGGTCGCCCTCTTCCTCGCCCTCTGCGCCTGGCTGCCGTTCCTGATCGACTGGATCTTCAACGGCGACAGCACCGGCCACATCCAGTCGCTGATCCTCGGCGCCGTCCTCTTCATCGCCGCGATGCAGCTCTTCGCCCTGGGCGTGATCGGCGACCTGCTCGCCGGCCAGCGGGTGATGACCCAGCGCGTCTTCGAGCGGGTGCGGCGGGTCGAGCTGCAGCTCGGCGTCGAGCCCTCGTACTACGAGCGCGGCGGTGAGGTCCCCGACCGCGAGAGCGCCGAGTGACCGCGGAGCAGCGCGGCGGCGAGGAGGCGAACGCCGCCGAGTACGGCAAGACGGCGAGCTTCCTGGCGATCGGGGTCGGCCTCACCGGGCTGATCACCTACGCCTACTTCCTGATCGCCTCGCACGTGCTCTCGAAGCCCGACTACGGGCAGATTACGGTGCTCTGGTCGGCGGTCTTCATCACGATCTCGACCCTCTACCGTCCGGTCGAACAGCTGCTCAGCCGCCACATCTCCGAGCGGCTGGCGAAGGGCGAGCCGCTGCGCCAGGAGCTGCGGGTCGCCTCGACGATCCAGATCGGCCTGGCGCTGTTCTTCGCCGTCACCGCCCTCGCTCTGCGCGGGCCGATCCAGGACGGGCTGCTGGAAGGCAACGAAACGCTCTACTGGGTCTTCTTCGGCGCAGTCCTCTTCTACGCCGCCAGCTACTTCGCCCGCGGCTTCCTCGCCGGCCAGCGCAGCTTCGGCCTGTTCACCGCGCTGATCCTCTCCGAGTCGTGCTTCCGCACCCTCTTCGCGGTTCTCGTCGCGGTCAGCATCCTCAGCGGCCAGTCCTGGGTCGCGGTGGGGATCGTCGCCGCCCCGAGCCTCTCGCTGATGGTGGTGCCGTTCGCCTTCGCCCGGCGGGCGAAGAAAGCGCAGGTCGAAGATGGGCATCGAGGTGCACCCGCCGCGCCCGGAAGCGAAGCTGAGGACGCGGCGGATTCATCGGACTTCACGATGAAAGAGGGCAGCGGCTTCGCCGCGGCGGTCCTGGTGATCATGTTCAGCGAACAGGCCTTCCTCAACGCCGGGCCGCTGATCACCCGCGGCCTCCAGGGGGCCGAGGCGGCGGGCTTCATCTTCAACGTGCTGATGCTGGCGCGGGCGCCGCTGCAGCTCTTCCAGGCGGTCTCGACCAGCATCCTCCCCCACCTCACCAACCTCCACACCTCAGCCGACCCGGACAGCGAGCGCGAGTTCCACCGCTCGGTCCGCGGCGTCCTCCTCGGCGTCGCCGCCTTCGCCGCCTTCACCGCGGTCGTCGTCCTCATCGCCGGCCCGAAGGCGATGCAGATCGCCTTCAGCGACAAGTTCGCCTACGACCGGGCCGGGCTGCTGCTGGTCACCCTCGGGATGGGCCTCTACCTCGCCTCGGTCACCGTCAACCAGGCCTGCCTCGCCCAGGGGCAGGTGCGCCGCGCCGCCGCCCGCTGGATCGCCTGCGCCGCCTTCTTCATCGCCTGGAACTTCCTGCCGATCGTCAGCGACGAGTTCCGCCGGGTCGAGATC
>DATFQO010000105.1:0-2617 GCA_035264245.1 Solirubrobacterales bacterium | reverse complement strand
CTCCACCTCGATGACGATCAACGCCCCGGCGGCGATCCTGCTGCTGCTCTACGAGCTGGTCGGCGAGGAACAGGGGGTGCCCTCCGAGAAGCTGCGCGGCACCGTCCAGAACGACGTGCTGAAGGAGTACATGGCGCGCGGCAACTACATCTACCCGGCCGAGCCGACGATGCGGCTGACGACGGACATCTTCGAGTACTGCCACCAGAACGTGCCGAAATGGAACACGATCTCGATCTCCGGGTACCACATCCGCGAGAAGGGCTGCTCGGCCGTGCAGGAGGTGGCATTCACGCTCTCCAACGCGATCGCCTACGTCGAAGCGGCGCTCGAGCGGGGGCTGAAGATCGACGAGTTCGCGCCGCGCCTGGCCTTCTTCTTCAACGGCCACAACAACGTCTTCCAGGAGATCGCCAAGTTCCGCGCGGTGCGGCGGATGTGGGCGAAGATCGTCAAGGAGCGCTTCGGGGCGGAGAACCCGAACTCGATGAAGATCCGCTTCCACACCCAGACCGGCGGCGTCACCCTGCAGGCCCAGCAGCCTGAGGTCAACATCATCCGCGTCGCCCTGCAGGGCTTCGCCGCGGTCTGCGGCGGCACCCAGTCGCTGCACACCAACGGCTTCGACGAGGCGCTGGCGCTGCCAACCGAGCGCTCCGCCCGGATCGCCCTGCGCACCCAGCAGGTGCTGGCCTACGAGTCGGGCGCGGCCGAGACCGTCGACCCATTCGCCGGCTCCTACTTCGTCGAGTCGCTGACCGACGAGGTCGAACTGCGCGCCCTCGAGCTGATGGAGAAGGTCGAAGAGCTGGGCGGATCGGTCGAGGCGCTGGAGTTCATGCAGCGTGAGATCGAGGAGTCCGCGCACAGCTACCACGAGCGCTACAAGAGCGGTCAGGACGTGATCGTCGGCGTGAACAAATTCGTCACCGACCAGGTCGACGACGTCGACATCCTCAAGGTCGACCCGGAGGCCGAGCAGCGGCAGCTGGCCCGGCTCGCGGCCTTCAAGCAGAACCGCGATCAGGCCGAGGTCGAGGCCAGGCTCGACTCCCTGCGCGACGTCGCCCGCGGCGACGGCAACCTCCTGCACCCGATCCGCGCCGCCCTCGCCGCCAACGCCTCCATCGGCGAGGTCTGCGGCGCGATGCGCGAGGTCTTCGGCGAATACAAGGGCGGCGCCTTCTTCTAGCGGTTGGTGAGTTATGGGCGCTATAGCGCCCATAACTCACCAACCGTCATCTGAACGGTCTCTCTCATTCCACCCTTCGGGGAGGAACCCCGGCGGGCTGGTTGAAGCGGGCCTCAATGATCGAGGTGTCGAGGACGCTGATGAAGTCCGAACCCGAGCTGGCGGAGCTGATCGCGACCGTCGAGGGGGTCGAGGTGACGATGGCCGAGAAGGGCTTCGGCACCAGGGTCGCGATCCGCGCGGCGGAGGAGACCGGGCTGGTCGAAGCCGACCTCGAAGCGGTGCTCGACCGGCTCGCGGAGCCGCAGCGGCGCCCGTTCGTCTGAGCGAAAACGAGCTTTGAAATCCATCCAAAGACGGCCGGCAGCGACCGGCCTGGAAAGCGAGTCCATCCAGTGAGCAAGTTGAAGCGGCACCTCACGGTTGCCAACGTCTTGTCCATCACCGCTGTCTTCATCGCCCTCAGCGCCACCGCGGTCGCGGCGACGAAGCTCGGCACCGGCCAGGTCAAGGCGGTCAACATCGCCCGCCAAGCGGTCACCAACGCGAAAATCAAGACCCAGGCCGTCACCTCCGGGAAAATCAAAAACAACGGCGTCGTCACCGCGGACCTCGCCAACGGCTCCGTCACCGCTGGGAAAATCGCCAACGGCGCGGTCAACTCGGCCAAGCTCACCAAGGAAGCGGTCAGCGCCAAGGCACTGGCGAAGAACTCGGTGACCAACGCGAAGATCGGCACCGAAGCGGTCGCCACCGGCAAGCTGGCCAACGAAGCGGTGACCTCGGCAAAGCTTTCCGCAGGCCTTTACGCGCAGCTGCTGAAGAACGTCACCTACGTGACGGAAACCAGCGCGAATAACTCCGACTTGTCCAAGTCGATCACCGCCAACTGCCCCGCCGGCAAGGAAGTCCTCGGCGGCGGCGTGCGGATCAATGGCGGCGGCACCTCGTCCGAAGGGGGAGTCGTCGTCGGTGAATCGGCGCCGGTCGTGGCCTCGAACAACGCTCGCACCGGCTGGATCGCCGGCGGTCGCGAGACCGGGAAAGAAGACAACAGCTGGCAGGTCGTCGCTTACGCCGTGTGCGCTGAGCTCTAGTCTGCACTGGCATCGTGGAATCGAAGGGCCCGCTCCGGCGGGCCCTTCGTCTGTCTGGGGACACCGAAAACGCGCCATAAATAGACTTCCGCGGCCGATGCGCGAGAGAAACCCCGAAACCCACGACGAGAAGCTCTCCTACCTGCGCGAGCTGCGCGAGGCGGCGGTCAACTCGGCCTCCGAGGCAGCGGTCGAGAAGCAGCACGCGAAGGGCAAGATGACCGCCCGCGAGCGGATCGAGAAGCTGCTCGACCCCGGCTCCTTCGAGGAGCTCGACACCTTCGTCCGCCACCGCACCTACGACTTCGAGATGCAGAAGAACCGGCCC
>DATFQO010000104.1:0-19322 GCA_035264245.1 Solirubrobacterales bacterium | reverse complement strand
GGCCAGTGGGACTGGATGAACGACCCCCGCATCCACTCCTCGACCTGGGACTGGGACACCGCCTCGACCGCCGAGGCCTGGAAGCACTCCCACAACTACATCCACCACACCTTCACCAACATCCGCGGCAAGGACAAGGACCTCGGCTACGAGATCATGCGGATCGACCCGGCCCAGAAGTGGCACCCGGTCTACCTCGCCCAGCCGATCTACAACCTGATCCTGGCGGGGCTGTTCGAGTGGGGCGTGGCGCTGCACGACCTCGACTTCGAAGCGATCCGTAAGGGCCGCAAGCCGATGCACCAGGTGAAGCGGGAGCTGAAGGGGATCGCCGGCAAGGCGAAAAGCCAGATCGTCAAGGACTACATTGCCTGGCCGCTGGTTAGCGCCCTGGCGGCGACGGCGGTCGACGCGGTGGTTGAGACGCGACGGCAGCGCAGGCAGCGCCGCGGGATCCTTGGCCGGGTGAAGCGCAAGCGGCAGAGCCGCTTGGCGCCGGTCGTCGAAGCCACGCTGAACAGCGGCGCCAAGACCTTCCGCGCCACCGCCAAGGCCGACGCCACCGCGAACATCGTCCGCAACGTCTGGTCCTACGCGATCATCTTCTGCGGCCACTTCCCGGACCAGACCTACACCTTCTCCCAGGAGGAGGTCGAGAACGAGAGCCGCGGCGGCTGGTACATACGTCAGCTGACCGGCTCCGCCAACATCGAGGGCAGCGCGATGTTCCACGTTGCCAGCGGCAACCTCAGCTACCAGGTCGAGCACCACCTCTTCCCCGACATGCCGAGCACCCGCTACGCCGAGATCGCCCCGCAGGTGAAAGAGATCTGCGAACGCTACGGCCTCCCCTACAACTCCGGCCCCTTCAGCCAGCAGCTGGGGATGGTGCAGCGGACGATCCTGCGGCTCGCCCTCCCCGGCGGCAAGGCCCGGCCGAAGCCGGGGCCTTACCGCGCAGAGAGCAACGGGAACGGCTCTGCGGCGTAGCCGATTTTGTTACCCGCCAGCGGTGGGGGCGATCGGCGTGCAGAAGAACCCGCGCGGGTGTGCGGGGTCGAGCGCGGTGAGGACGTCGGCGCCGACGATGTGGTCGTAGGGCATCGAGAGGTGGTCGCCGAGGTCGAGGATGCACTGGTTCTGGAGCAGGACGTTTTTCACGTTCGAGCCGAAGAGGAAGGCCGAGGTGTAGGGGGTGACGACCTGGTCGTAGCGGGTCTGGATCACCGTGTATTCGACCCCGGGGACGGTGTCGCCGCCGCTGTTCAGTTCGGCGAGGAAGGCCGAGCCGACGATCTGCTCCTCACAGGCCGGGCAGAGGGCGCCGGTGAACTGTTCGCCGCCAGGGAAGAAACGGGCGAGGAGACCGATCCCGTCGACCGTGGTGCCGTGGTTGGAGGGCGAGAGGCCGACCAAGGTGTGCACCTCGGCGGCGCCGCCGAGGAACTCGAGGTAGTAGCGCGGCATCATCCCGCCCTGCGAGTGGCCGACGATGTCGACCTCGGCAGCTCCGGTCGCGCCCAGGACTTTGCCGACGAAGACGTCGAGTTCCTGCGCCGAGTTGCGGATCTCGCCGGTGCCGTAGACGCCGATCGCGCCACTGCCGGCGTAGGACCCGTAGTTGAGGGCGAAGACGCAATAGCCGTTGTTCTTCAGCAGCGGCGAGATCGCCTGCCAGCTGTTCGACATGTCGGCGAAGGTGCCGTGGACGAGGACGACTGGGCGCGGATGGGCCGCGGTCGGTTTGCAGCCCCAGTCGTTGGCACCGGGGGGACTGGCGGTCGGGCTGGTGTGAGCGTAGCCGTAGACGCCGTTCCAGATCACCGGCAGGTCGGCGCGGGCCGGTGCGGCGACCGCGACGAGCAGGGCGAGGGCAAGCAGCGGGACAGCGAGAGTGCGGCGCATCGGTCTCCTCGAGTCGGGACTGGTTCGATCCGGTACTACCCGCTCCGCCGCGATGTAATAGTCAAGTCATGAAGATCGCCAGCCTCGTCCCCTCCGCGACCGAGATGCTCTTCGCGCTCGGCCTCGGCGGGAACGTGGTCGGCGTCACCCACGAGTGCGACTTTCCGCCGGCGGCGGCTGAGCTGCCGCACCTGGCCGCGACGGTCCTGCCCGCGGGCCTCGACGCCGGCGAGATCGACGCGGCGGTGAAGGAGATTGGCGGTGAAGGGCGTGCCCTCTACAGCCTCGACGAGGGCCTGTTGGCACAGCTGGAGCCAGATCTGATCGTGACCCAGGCTGTCTGCGAGGTCTGTGCCGTCTCCTATGAGGACGTGGTCGCGGTGGCGGCGCGGCTCCCGGGAAGGCCACGGGTGCTGCGGCAGGACCCGCGCACCCTCGGCGAGGTGCTGGAGGACGTGACCCGGCTGGGGGAAGCGGGCGGGGTCGAGGATCACGCCGCCGAGGTCCGGGGCGAGCTCGAGGCCCGGCTGCGGGGGGTCCGCGCCGCGGTCGAGGGGGCGTCGCGACTGCGGGTCCTCGCGCTGGAGTGGCTTGATCCGCCCTTCCTCGGCGGCCACTGGGTCCCGGAGATGATCGAGCTCGCCGGCGGCGAGGGCGTCGCCGGGCGGGCAGGGCAGAAGTCGCCACAGGTCGAGCGCGGGGAGCTGGCCGATCTTGACCCGGACGTGGTCGTCGCGATGCCCTGCGGCTGGTACCTCGAGGACTCGCGGGCGCAGGCGATCGAGCACCGCGACTGGCTCGGGGGGCTCGGTGCCGAACGGGTTTTCGCCGTCGACGCCGCCTCGACCTTCTCCCGCCCCGGGCCGCGGCTGGTCGACGGAATCGAGCTGCTCGCCCACCTCTTTCACCCGGAGCGGGTCCAGCCGCCTGCCGGGATCGGGTTCGCCGAGCTGACGGCTCAGATCTCGCGCTCGTAGAAGAGCGTGTCCCAAGTCTCCCTCAGGAAGTTCGTGCCGCCTGCCGTCGAGCTGCTCAGCGCCGTGACTGAGGGCGCGCTCACCCCGGCGCGGATCGACAGCGCGCTCTGCCTACTGACAGCGGCGTCCTCTAGAACGGCGCCGGGCTCCAGAGGGTTTCGTAGAGGCGGTCGAGGCAGTCCGCAATCAGCCCCTCTTCACCGCCGACCAGAACCTTGTCGGCTTTGCCATCGAGGATCACCGGAATCCAGCTCTCCACCTTGCCGCGGCCCCAGGCGACCGCATCGGCGGGCGGGCTGACGCAGCTGTGGATGCTGCCGTCGCCTTCGACCTCGGCCGCGACCTCTTCGCCGCCGGCCCCGGCGGCGTCCTCCTCGTCCCGCACTTCGAGGAGGAGACATTTGCCCTTGTGGTCGGGCAGGCTGACCAGCGGCAGCGCCGTCCGCAGCACCGTCGCCATTTCGGCGGCCGTCATCCCTTCTTCGTCCTCGGCGAGGACGTGGTGGTGGCGCCAGCGCGCGACCCCTGCGAGCAGGCCCATCTTTCGCCGCGTTTTTTCCGTCAGCCCGTAACAGCGGCGGCGCCCGACGCCCTGCCACTCGCTCAGCAGGCCACTCGCCTTGAACAGGCCGGCGCGCCGGTTGACCTGGTGGTAACTGAGGCCGTGGTCACCCTGTGCAAGCTCGGTCGGGGAGCGCCCTTCGCAGGCCAGCTCCTCGACCATCCCCGCCTCCCAGAGATCCGCCAGCAGGCCCAGTGACGCCCAGGCGTGGGCGTCGATCCTGCCGTCGGGGAGCCGGGTGAGGGAGGCGTCGGCGAAACGGTTGACGAGCTCGTAGAGCTCGGTCCCGCAGGGATCACTGAGGGTGTGGACGACCTTCGAAGGCACCCCCGGTTCCTCCTCCCGCTCGACCACCTCGAGTTCGGCCAGCTTGCCGGCGTAGCGGTAGATCGTCCGCGGCGCGTAGCCCGGTACCTGCTCGGTCAGGGTCTTCGTCCGCAGCGGTCCTTCGCCGAGCGCCATCAGGATTGCTCCCGTGGCGCCGGCGCTGAGCAGGCGTAAAACCTCAGCCGTGGAGGCGCCGGAGACGCAGGCGTCGTCCCGATCTGATGGGTGGATGTCGATTCTCGAGACTCCAGTCGTCATCGCCTCAGCCTCCGGGCAGTGCGTACAGCAGAACACTTCGACTGGGTTCGCTATGGGTACCCCTACGTGCAGGCTGCTAATCCTCAGAACTCGAACGACCGTGCCTGGCGGTGGCGCTCGACCGCCAGCCCGACCAGGCGGTCGCAGAGCTCGGGATAGGCGATCCCGGTGGCCTCGAAGAGCTTCGCGTAGACGGAGGTGTCGGTGAAGCCGGGCATCGTGTTGATCTCGTTGACCAGCACCGAGCCGTCGGGCTCGACGAAGAAGTCGCAGCGGGCGAGGCCCGAGCAGCCGGCGAGGGCGAAGACCGAGACGGCGAGCTCGCGGACCCGCTCGACGGCCTCCTCCCCGATCGGGGCCGGGACCCGCAGCTCCATCCCGCCCTCGGTGTACTTCGCCTCGAAGTCGTACCAGCTGGCGTGGGCGACGATCTCGCCCGGCAGCGAGGCGCGCGGCTCGGCGTTGCCGAGGACCGAGCACTCGACCTCCCTCCCGGTTGCCGAGGCCTCGACGATCACCCGCGGGTCGTGGCGCAGGGCCAGCTCGACCGCGGCGTCGAGGTCGTCGAGCTTCTCGACCCGGGTGATGCCGACGCTCGACCCCATCCGCGAGGGCTTCACCCAGAGCGGCAGGCCCATCTGCTCGCAGCGCCCCCACCAGTCGTTGCCTTCGACCGCGGTGAACTCGACCTGCGGCACCCCGTGCTCGGCGAACAGGCGCTTCAGCGTCAGCTTGTCCATGCAGACCGCCGAGGCGAGGACGTCGGAGCCGACGTAGGGGACGTCGAGGCACTCGAGCAGGCCCTGGACGCTGCCGTCCTCGCCGAAGGCGCCGTGCAGGACCGGGAAGACGGCGTCGGCCTCGAGCAGCCCCCCGCCCGGGACCAGCCCGACCGTGCCGCCGGGGACGCTCCAGCTGCCGTCGCGGGCGATCGTCACCTCGACCGCCTCGTGGCCGGCCTCGCGCAGGCCGCCGGCGACCGCCGCCCCGGAGCGCAGCGAGACGTCGTGCTCGGAGGAGCGGCCGCCGCGCAGCACCGCCACTCTCACGATTCTTCGCCTTCTTCTTCGGGCGCCGCGGCGACCAGCTTGCCGACCGTGATCGTCACCGTCGCGCCTGGTTCCTGCTCTGAGCCCGGCGGCGGGAACTGGTCGACGACCCGGCCGGCCTGGCTCGGGACTTCGGTTTCTTCTTCTTCCACGCTCGGGGTCAAGCCGGCGGCGCGGATCGCTTCCACCGCTTCCCGCCGTTCGAAGCCGATCACGTTCGGGACCTTCGCGGTTTCTTCTTCTTCGCCGCTGGAGACGACGATCGCTACCGTCGAGCCCGTTTCGACCTTGCTCCCCGCGTCCGGCGACTGACGGATCACCCGGCCCTTCGGTTCCGGGCTTTCCTCTTCGGCGACGCTCGCTTCGAGGCCGCGGCTGCGGATCCGCTGCACCGCGGTTTCGCGCTGGCTGCCGACCACGACCGGGACGCCGATCAGCTTCGGGCCGCGGGAGACGAAGAGGGTCACGGTCGAGCCCTTGGTCGCCGTCGTGCCGCCGCCGGGCTCGGAGCTGATCACGGTCCCGGCTTCGACCGCGTCGGAGTTGACCCGCTCGACCGCGGCTTCGAAGCCGGCGGCTTCCAGCTTGCCGGTCCCCTTCTGCTCGATTTCTCCCGCAACCGAGGGCACCTTGGCGCTGCCCGGGCCGGCGCTGACGGTCAGGGTGACGTCCGGCTTCGAGCAGAAGAAGGTGAGGAAGGCGCAGTCTTCGGAGGCCTGGTCGGCCGGCGGCGAGGCGGCGGGGTCCTGCTCGAGGACTTCGTTGGCCGGTGCGTCGCGCTCGACCCGGATCACTTCGCCGACGCTGAAGCCGTCCTGCTCGAGCAGGGTGATCGCGACGTTCAGCTGGTTGCCGGTGACGCCGGGGACCTGCGTCGTCGTGTCGCGGGTGAGGGCGAGTCCGACGAGGATCCCGATCAGGATCGCGGCGACGAGCAGGCCCCACAGCCACCAGTTGCGGCGGCGCTCGTCCTCGACCTCCTCCGGGGCGCCGAGGATCGGCGGCGCCGCGGCGAAGGCCGCCGTCTCCCGCCCCACGCCAGGGTCTTTCAGCGCCGCGTCGAGCGCGGCGATGAAGGCGTCGGCGCTCTGGAAGCGCTGCCCCGGCTCCTTCTCCAGCGCCCGCATCACCACCGCGTCGAGCGCCGGAGAGATCCGCGGGTTGATCGAGCTCGGCCGTTGCGGCGTCTCGGCGACCTGTTTCATCGCGATCGCGACGGCGCTTTCGCCCTCGAAGGGGACCCGCCGGGTCAGCGCCTCGTAGAGGATCACCCCGATCGAGTAGAGGTCGGAGACCGGCGTCACTTCGAAGCCCTGCGCCTGCTCGGGCGAGAGGTACTGCGGGGTGCCCATCACCGAGCCGGTCTGGGTGATCTCCGAGACGCCGGCGCGGGCGATGCCGAAGTCGGTGACGACGGCCTTGCCCTCGCCGTCGACGATCACGTTCTGCGGCTTCAGGTCACGGTGGACGATGCCGTTGCGGTGGGCGAAGCGCGCCCCCTCGAGCACCTGGCGGACCAGCGCCACCGCCTGGTCGGGGGTGAGGCCGCGGTCGATCAGCTCCTTCAGCGTCGGGCCTTCGACGTAGCGCATCGCGATGTAGTTGACGTCGCCGTCGGAGCCGCGGTCGTAGACGCCGACGATGTTCGGATGCTGCAGGCCGGCGGCGTGCTCGGCCTCGCGCTGGAAGCGGGAGACGAACTCACGGTCCTGGATGAAGCGCCGGTGCAGGACCTTCAGCGCCACCTGCCGCTGCAGGTGGGTGTCTTCCGCCAGCCAGACATCGGCCATGCCGCCGCTGCCGAGCCGGCGCAGGACCCGGTAACGGTTGTCGACGACGCTTCCCTCGCTGACCTCAGCCACCGTTCCTCCTCATTCGCCGTTCAGGATCGTTTCGGCGACGTCGGCGAAGATCGGCGCCGCGACGTCGTTTCCAAACTGTTCGGTGCACTCGACCGAGGCCGCGATCGCGATCCGCGGATCGTCCGCCGGGGCGAAGCCGATGAACCAGGCCTGGTTCTCTTCGGCGCCGCCGCCGCAGGCTACGTTGCCGGGCGTTTCCGCGGTCCCGGTCTTGCCGGCGACCGGGACGCCGGAGATCGCCGCGTTGGTGCCGGTGCCTTCGCTGACCACTCCTTCCATCGCCGTCGTCAGCTCCGCCGCGGTCTCAGCGCTGATCGGCTCGCTGTAGACCGAGGGGTCCATCGATTCGACCGTGCGGCCGTCAGGGTCGACGACCCGCTTCCAGATCTGGGGCTTCATCAGCTCGCCGCGGTTGGCAACCGCCGCCGCCACCTGCGCCATCTGCAGCGGCGTCGCCAGCAGCCGCTCCTGGCCGATCGCGAGGCGGGCCAGGTCAACGGGATCGTCAGAGGTGAGCAATTCGTTCTGTTCGAGGTCCCAGACCCCGCTCTCTTCAACCTCGTCTTCGGGTAGGTCGATCGCCGGAGTGGAGTTGAACCCGAACCGTTCCATGTATTGGAACAGGGTGTCGTTGCCCAGCTGCTGGCCAAGCTGGCCGAACCAGGTGTTGACCGAGTTGGTCAGGGCGGTGTCGAGCGCGATCGGGCCGAAGTCCTCGCTGAAGTCGTTCTGCAGCGGCGTCCCTTCGACTTCCAGCGAGCCCGGCGCGTCGATCGTCGATTCCGAGGTGATGACGCCGCTGTCGAGACCGGCGGCGGCGGTCACGACCTTGAAGGTCGAGCCCGGCGGGTAGAGGCCCTGCGTCGCCCGGTTGACCAGTGGCCTTTCGATTTCATCCGAGTTCCACTTTTCGAGGTCGTAGGGGACCCGGTTGGGGTCATACGGCGCGTTGGAGGCCATCACCTTCACCGCCCCGGTGCTCGGTTCGATCGCGACCACGGCACCGTAGCCCTGTTCCTCGAGGTCGCTCAGCGCCACCCGCTGCGCTTCAGAGTCGATGTTGGTGACGATGTCGTTGCCTTCCTGGGTATGTCCCAGCAGCTCGTCGGCGATCGAACTGAACTCGGAGCCTTCTCCGACCAGCTGCTCGTTGTGGAACTGCTCGAACTCGGAGTCGCCGTAGCGGACGAAGCTGTAGCCGATCGGGTGGCCGAAGAGGGAGCCTTCCGGGTAGCGGCGCACGTAGCGTTTCGCCGACCCCTTCCCCTTCGGCACCGACTTCGCGATCAGGGTGCCATCGGCGGTGAGGATGCGCCCGCGCGGGATCTGCTGCTGCTCCAGCAACGGCCGCTTGTTCGCGTCCTTTTCCTTCAGCGCCTCGGCGTCGAAGACCGACCACCAGGACGTGAACCCGATCAGGACCGCGAACAGCGCCAGGACGAAGGCGAACAGCTGGACGATCTGCCGGTTCACGCCGGCGCTCCCATCGTCGCCATCCGGCCCGCCGGTTCGGCCGCTTCACGCCTCGCCCGATCGGAGATCAGCAGCAGCAGCGCCAGGAGGACGAAGTTGGCGACGATCGAGCTGCCGCCGTAGCTGATGAACGGCAGGGTGACGCCGGTCAGCGGGATCACCCGGGTGACGCCGCCGATGATCACGAAGGCCTGGATCGCGAAGACCGCGGTGAGGCCGACCGCCAGGAGCTTCGAGAAGCCGTCGGCGGCGAGCAGCGCGATCTTGAAGCCGCGGGCGGCGACCAGCGCGTAGACGAGGACGACCCCGACCGCGCCGAAGAGGCCGACCTCGTTGACGATCAGGGCGTAGATCGTGTCCGTCTGCGCCGCCGGCAGCAGCGTGTCGTTGGTCCCTGGCACCGTGATCAGCGCCTGGCCGAAGCCTTTGCCGAAGAGACCGCCATCGGCCTGGGCGAAGATCGAGTTGAGGATCTGGTAGCCGGTTTCCTGCGGGTCGTTGTAGGGATGGAGCCAGATTTCGACCCGGTCGTGGACGTGCGGCACGGTGCTCGCGAAGAACCAGGCGCCGACCAGGAACATCGCCATCCCGATCACGACGAAGGAGAAGCGGCCGGTCGCCACGTAGAGCAGGGCGAGGAAGGCGGCGAAGAACATCAGCGAGCTGCCGAGGTCGCGGATGAAGACGAGCATGAACATCGAGGCGCCCCAGACGACCAGCAGCGGTCCGAAGTGCTTCAGCGGCGGCAGCGTCACCCCGAGCACGCGGCGGGCGCCGACGATCAGCACCTCGCGGTGCTCGCGCAGGTAGCTGGCGAGGAAGACGATGATCGCGAGCTTGGTGAACTCGGCCGGCTGGAAGGCGATCGGCCCGATCTTTACCCCGAGGTAGGCGCCGTTGACCTGCTGCCCGATCCCCGGCAGCCGCGGTGCCAGCAGCACCGCCAGCCCGGCGATCGCGATCGTGTACCGGTAGCGCTCCAGCACCTCGTAGTCGCGCAGCAGCTGGATCGTCAGCGCGAAGAGGACCAGCCCCAGCACGAACCAGTTGGCCTGGTCGCGGGCCAGGGTCTCGTCGATCCGGTAGATCATCACCAGCCCGAAGGCGGTCAGGGTGGCGACCAGCGGGAAGAGGTAGGGGTCGGCGTTGGGGAGCCGGATCCGCAGGTAGACGTGGGTCGCCAGGCAGACCGCCAGGAAGTAGGCGCCGTAGATCAGGCTGAGGTTGCCGAGCTGTTCGTTCTCCTGGGAGAAGACGCCGGCGAAGCCGGCGGTCAGCAGGGCGGCGACGGGAACCAGGGCGAGCAGCTCCCGGTTCCTGGCGGATGTCAACGAAGCCCCTCGGTCTTTTCGATGTCTTCGACGAGAGAGACGGCGTCCTCGCGCGAGCGCAGCTTGTGGCCGGTGACGGAGTCCCGGCGGTTGGCCGGCAGCGACCCGGTCTGGATCGGGCTGGCGTAGCGCTCCGAGTAGAGGTCGATCCCGAACGGCAGCTCGTAGGGGGCGCCGCGATAGAGCGCGACCCGGCCGGAGTCGTCGGTGCCGAGGAACCAGATCTGGCGGTTGCCGAACCAGGCGCCGAAGGCGACGGCGGCAAGGACGAGGACGACGGCCAGCACCTTGACGACGGTGCGCAGGCGACCGCCCCGGGACGAACTCGCGGCTTCCTCGCGGCGCTTGCGGGCGGCGTCGGCGGCGGCACGGCGGCGGACCTCGGTCGCGCTCAGGCCTGCCTCCTCGGCGCTCGAGCCGATCAGCGTCGCCCCCTCCTCGGGGCCGCCGCGCGGATTGCCCGCGGCCGGCGCCGCGGTGTCCTCGAGCCGGAAGGCGACGACGGTGATGTTGTCGCGGCCGCCGGCCCGGTTGGCTTCGTCGATCAGCGCCCGCACCGCCGCCTGCAGCGAGGTGGCGCGGGCGAGGACCCGGGCGATCTGCTCGTCGTCGAGCATCGTCGTCAACCCGTCTGAGCAGATCAGGAAGACGTCGCCGTCCTGGGCGGGCACCGTCTGCACGTCGACCTGGACCTCGGGTTCGGGCCCGAGGGCGCGGGTGATGATCGAGCGCTGCGGGTGGTCCTCGGCCTGGGCGTCGGTGATCTGGCCTTTGCGGCGCATTTCCTCGACCAGCGAGTGGTCGCGGGTCAGCTGCTCGAAGCGGCCGCCGCGCAGGCGGTAGGCGCGGCTGTCGCCGACGTGGCCGAGCGCCACCGTTTCGCCCTCGAGGTCGACGATCGCGGCGGTCGTCGTCGTCCCCATCCCGGCCAGGCCGGGGTCCTTGCGGGCGAGCTCGTGGATCGTCCGGTTCGCCCCCGCGATCGTCTCCTCCAGGTAGCGCTCCGGCGGCACGGGCGGCAGCTCGCCGGCGAACGACTCGGCCGCCGCTTTCGAGGCGACCTCGCCCGCCTGGGCGCCCCCCATCCCGTCGGCGACGACGAACAGCGGCGCCCGGGTCAGGTAGGAGTCCTCGTTGGCGTTGCGCTGCCGGCCGGTGTCGGTGCGAACGGCCTCCTCCGCGATCCGCAGGCTCACCCGATCACCCGACCTCGAGCCGGAAGACCGTGTCGCCGATCTGGACGGTGTCGCCGTCGATCAGCTCCGCCTCCCCCTGCAGCGTGGCGCCGTTCAGGAGCGTGCCGTTGGTCGAGTTCATGTCCTCGACGAAGAACCGACCTTCGCGCGAAAAGACGCGGGCGTGGATGCTGGACGCGTAGCGGTCGTCGATCCGCACGTCGGCGTCCTTCGAACGGCCGATCGAGAGGCCGCTGATCAGGTCGAAGCGCTGGTCGCGGTCGAGGCCGCCGCCGCGCTCGGCGATCAGCCAGCCATCCGGCCCCCGCGGTGCCTCGGCGAAGGCCGGCGCGGCGTGGAAGCCGGTCGCGTCGGGGGCCGGGGAGACGGTCCGTCGCAGGTCCTTGAGGGCGCTGCGCGCGATCACGAGCACGAACAGGTAGAGGACGGCGAGGAAGCCGAACTTGAGGGCCACGCTTATAGGGTCGTAGTCCACGAACCCCGCACCTTAATGAGGGCGGCAGCCGCCCTATTGCTCGATGTCGAAGCTGAAGGTCGTGGTGCCGACGGTGATCTGGTCGCCGGGGCTGAGCCGGGTTGACGGGACGCGGCGGCCGTTGACCTTGATCCCGTTGGTGGAGCCGAGGTCGACGATCTGCCAGTCGCCGTTGTCGCCCCGCCGCAGCTCCGCGTGGCGGCGCGAGACGTTGGGGTCGGAGAGCACACACTCGACCGACTTCGAGCGCCCGATCGTCGCCCGCGGGCCGTCGAGGACGTAGCGGCGGTCACCGAGCGAGACGACGGCGCGGGTGGAGACCAGCGCTCCCACCGCCTGCTCGGGTCGCTTCGGCCGGCCGCGGTCGCGCTCGCGCACCGCCGAGTAGACCATCGTGTGTCCCTCTTCCCCCTGTTCGGGCGCCTGACCCTCGTGCGCCGGCGGCTTCACCAGCCGCGCCTGGATCCCGAACTCGCCGAGCCGCAGCCGCTCGTCGGTCTGGAAGTCGACCGCGGGCCGGGTCAGCAGGTCGTAGCCGCGCCGGCGGGCGTGCTCCAGCAGGTAGCCGGACAGCTCCTGCTCGAGCGAGCGCTCGTAGCCCTCGAGCTTGCCGCGGTCCTGGCGGGAGAGGAAGACCGTGTACTCGTTGGGGACGTAGACGCGCTGGACCGAGGCGGTCTTGTGGGCGTCCATTTCCTTCGCCAGCTTGCGCGCCAGTTCGACCGGCTGCACCTCGGAGCTGAAGGCACGGCTGAACACCCCCTCGACGAGGCCTTCGAACATCGACTCCAAGCGAGAGAGAGCGCCGATCGGGAAATCCTAGAGGTCGGTCTACGGCAGGGCCGCGCCGTGGAGGGCGAGGAAGCCGCCGACCGCGACCGCGGCGGCCAGCGCGCCGACCCGGGTCAGGACCCCGTGCGGATGGGAGCCGGGGAGGTGGTCGCTGAGCTCGTCGATGACGTCCTCGATCGCTCCTCCCAGTTCCTCGAGCGAGGGACGGTGGTTGGGACGGGCCGAAAGGCAGGCGTCGATCGTCTCGGTCAGCTGGCGCGGCAGGTCGGGGCGCAGCCGCCGCAGGGGCCGGACGCGGGCGCCGATCGCCCGCGCGGTGGCGGCGGGGGTGGCGCGGCGGTGGGGGTTCTCCCCGCTCCAGCACTCGTACAGGGTCAGCGCCAGCGAGTAGACGTCGGCTTCGGGCTCCGCGGCGCGGCCCTCGGCCTGCTCGGGTGACATGTAGGCGAGGGTGCCGACGACGTCGCCGGCGGTGGTCAGGGCCGCGGAGTCCGCCAGCTGGGCGACACCGAAGTCCATCAGCTTCGCCCGCGGTTCGCCGGCCTCGATCACCTGCACGTTCTGGGGCTTGATGTCGCGGTGGACGACGCCGCGCGAGTGGGCATGGTCGAGCGCCTCGCAGAGGTCGGCGCCGATCTCGGCGACCTCGCGGTCGGAGAGCTCGCCGGCATGGGCCAGCCGCGCCAGGGTCGAGCCCTCGACCAGCTCGGTCACCAGCAGCGCGTTGCCGTCCTCCTCCCCGAGCTCGTAAAGGGTGACGATGCCGGGGTGGTTGAGCCGCGCCGCCGCCTGCGCCTCACGCAGAACGCGGCTGCCGGCCTCTCCCCGCTGCTCGATCGCCTTCACCGCCACCGGCCGCTCCAGGCGGCCGTCCCAGGCCTCGTAGACGACGCCGAATCCGCCGCTGCCGATGCGGCGCTCGATCAGGAAGCGGTTGAGCACCAGGGAGCCGACCATCGCTCCTCCAAGTTCGCCGGTCAGGGAGGTCTTCCTGCCCTTGCGGCTGGGAAAAACGCACCGTTTGCGGCCTCTACTGGCGTTTCGGCCACCGCAGTGTTCATACTCTCGGCCCCGTGGAGGACTTCACCTCACGACGCCCGCCCCGGCGCGAGCGGCACAAACGTCGACCCGAGCGCCAGCAGATCATGCTGCGGCGCGCGCTCGCCCTCGGCGGCGGCCTGCTCCTCCTGATCCTCCTCGTCCTCGGGGTCAAGGGCTGCCTCGACGCGCGCGCCAACCGCGAGCTCAGCGATTACGCCCGCAACGTCACCCAGGTCGTCGAAGAGACGCGGCACACCAGCAGCTCCTTCTTCGAACTGCTCGAAGACCCGGGCAGCTCCTCGGTCACCGACTTCGTCGAACAGGTCAACGCCGACCGCAGCGCCGTCGACGCCTACGCGACCCGGATCGACGACCTCAGCGCTCCGGGCGACATGTCGAACGCGCAGTCGAACCTCGAGCTGAGCTACCAGCTGCGCGCCAACGCGATGGACGAAATCGCCGACAAGATGAGCACCGCGCTCGGCGACGCCGGGGCCGAGAAGGCGATGGCCGGGATCGCCAAACAGATGCAGAAGCTGCTCGCCTCCGACGTGATCTACGAAACGGTGGTGCGGCCGGAAGTCGACGGCGTCCTCGCCGACAACCAGATCTCTGACTCCGACCTGCCGAAGAGCACCTTCCTGCCGGACGAAAAGTGGCTCGACGAAGGCACCGTCAGCGACGCGCTCGGGGCGATCAGCGGCGGTGGCAGCGGCGACGCCTCCGGGCTGCACGGCACCGGCCTGGCCGGTGTCAGTGTCAACGGCACCGAACTGATCGAAGGCGCGCCGACCACGATCGCCGGCGAAGAAGGGGTCGAATTGGAAGTGGACGTCGAAAACCAGGGGGAATCGACGGAGAGCGGCGTCACCGTGGCGGTCACCTTCGAAGGCACCACGATCAAGGGCGAAATCGACGAAATCCCGCCGCTCGAAGTCGGCACCGCGATTATTCCCCTGACGCCGACCCCAAGTGGCGAAGTGACGCTCGATATCGAAGTCGAAGCGGTTGACGGCGAGCAGGTCACGGAAAACAACGAAGCGGCGTACTCGCTGTTGGTCGAATAGCTAGAGCGTCCGGGGGTGACTCCTACCGGACGCCTTCGGCTGAGTGTCCGTACGTAGTCACCCCCGGACGCTCTAGCCGGCCCTCTGCTTCGTAGCCGGGCCTCTGCTTTGATCCTCAGATGAAGATCGCTTATCTGGGGCCGGCGGGGACCTTTACCGAGGATGCGCTTCGGGAGGCTATTCCGGGGGGTGACTTCGAGCCGCTGCCTACCCTGACGATCCACGATGCGATCGTTGCGGTTGAGCGGGGTGAGGTCGAGCGGGCGTTGGTGCCGATCGAGAATTCGATCGAGGGCTCGGTCCGCCCCACCCTCGACACCCTCGTCTTCGAGGCGCCGGCGGTGGCGATCGTCGGCGAGCACGACTACCGGGTCCGGGTCCACCTGATCGCCCGCCGGGGAACCCGCGTCGAGGACGTCGAGGCGATCCTCTCCCACCCCCAGCCGCTGGCCCAGTGCGCCCGCTTCCTGCGCGAGACCTTCGCCGGCGTCGAACTTCGCAGCGTCAGCAGCACCGCGGCGGCGGTGCGGATGGTGAGCGAGTCGGCACGCCCATGGGCGGCCCTGGGAGCGCGGGCGGCGGCGGAGCTCTACGACTGCGAGGTGCTGCTCGAGGGGGTAGAGGACTCCGACGACAACGTCACCCGCTTCGTCTGGATCGCGGCGGCGGGAGGCGCGGGCGAAGGCGAGGGGCCGTGGAAGACCTCGCTCGTCTTCTCCGAGGTCGGCGCCGATCACCCCGGTGCCCTGGTCGACTGCCTGAGCGAGTTCTCCGGCCGCGGGATCAACCTGACGCGGATCGAGTCGCGGCCCCTGCGCCAGGGCCTCGGCCGCTACATGTTCTTCTGCGACCTGGAGGGGAAGGAGAGCGATCCGGGGGTCTCCGAGGCGATCGCGGCGCTGCGAACCAAGGCCGCTTCGGTGCGGATTCTCGGGTCCTATCCCTTGGGGTGAGGCCGTATGCCTACAATTTCCGGCAGTTATGGCCAGGGTTCTGGTACTCAACGCGACGTATGAGCCGATCAACGTCTGCACGTTGAGACGAGCCGCTGTCCTCTTGCTGAAGGAAAAGGCCGAATTGCTGGAGCAGCGCAGGGGCGCGGCGCTCCACTCCGAGCGGATGACGATGGAGCGGCCCGACGTGATCCGGCTGGTCAACTACGTCCGCATCCCGCGCGAGGCGCACCGCCGCAAGATCACCCGCCGGGCCGTCCTCGCCCGCGACGCCTGGACCTGCCAGTACTGCGGCTCGACCAAATCCGGGCTCACCGTCGACCACGTGATCCCCCGCTCGCGCGGCGGCCTCTCGGTTTGGGAGAACATCGTCGCCGCCTGCGCTCCCTGCAACCGCCGCAAGGGCAACCGCCTGCCGCGCGAGATCCAGATGCATCCGGCGAAGACTCCGAAGGCGCCGCCGCCAACGGTTTTCATCCAGGTCGCCAGCCCCAAGATCCCGGCCGCCTGGGAGCAGTACCTGCCGCAAGCTGCCTAGGGCGTAGCCGCGAGGAGGCTTCTGGGCGCAGAGCTAGAACCTGGCTCTGATGAATGCGAGGTCTGGCGGGACTAAGCGCGCGGTCGCGATGGTCGCGCTTGCGATGCTGCTCGCTTTCAACGCGATTCCCGCGAGCGCGGCGCGCAACGGCACCTGGGTAGGCCCCACCTCCGCCCGCGAGGCAAGCGACTTCTGGACGGTGGCCCGGATGCGGGCGGCGAAACCGCTCGAGCTGAACCGCTCCGCCCCGCGCGTGCGCTCCGGCCGCAAGCACGGCCATCGCGGCAAGCCGCGCCGGATCGCGCCGCGGGTCGGTGCGTTCGGGGCGGACTTCGAACAGGTTGCCGATCCGACCGCCCCCGAATTCCGCGTCCACGGCGCGATCTTCCTCTCGCTCGGCGCGCTCGGCTACGGCCGCTGCTCAGGCACCGCCGTTAGCTCCCACAACCGCAGCGTGGTGATCACCGCCGGCCACTGCCTCAACGGCGGCGGGCGGCGCGGACGCTGGCTCGGCGCCAAGAGCGTCTTCGTTCCCGCCTACCGCTACGGCCAGCGGCCCTTCGGCGTCTTCCCCGCCCGCTGGATCGACACCACCAAGCAATGGCGCGCAACCGGCAGCGAGAACTTCGACGTCGGGGCAATGGTCGTGGAGCGCAACGAGGCCGGCCTGAAGCTCACCGACGCGGTCGGGGGCGCCGGAATCGCCTGGAACCTGGATCCGGGCCAGACCTTCGACGTCCACGGCTACCCGGCCGAAGCGCCCTTCGACGGTGAAACCCAGCGCGTCTGCCCGGGGACGCCCTTCCTTGGTCACGACGCCAACTCCTTCCTCTTCGCCGGCCCGCTCAACCTCGCCGTCAGCTGCGACCTGACCGGCGGCGCCTCGGGCGGCGGCTGGACGATCGAAGGCGGCGTCCTCAACGGCGTCACTGACTACGGCTACTTCGACGAGGGCTCGCCGGCCTACGGCGCCTACTTCGGGAAGGAAGTCGCGCGCCTCTTCGGTCGCGCGGCAAAGGTGCGGCTGCGATGAAGCGGCTCGGGATCCTCGCTCTCCTGGCGCTGGCGCTCCTCGCTCTGCCCGTATCTGCCGCCGCCGGCCAGTCGCGGGTGCACGACCGGGCAGAGCCGCCGCCGCTTCGGCTCCTGCCGCCGATCCCCCGCGGCCAGTTGCTGACCCAGCACGGCAAGAAGGTCGCCCCGAGGCCGTTCTTTCGCTCCGGCTTCGTGCTCGAGGCCGACGGCTACCGGGTCGGCGTCAGCACCTTCGGCAGCGCCGTCTTCGTCGAGGTCTGGCGCGGCCGTCAAGGGCACCGGACGATGACCGCGTACTTCGCCCGCGGGGTCGCCCGGCCGGAGCGGCTGCAGGCGACCTTTGGCCAGTTCGGCAAGGTGAAGATGCGCTTCCGCGAGTCCCGCAACCGCACCTGGGCCGGCAAGCGGCGCACCTGCCGCGGCGCCAACCGCTTCATCAAGCGCCGCGGCGTCTTCCGCGGCAACCTCCGCTTCGAGGGGGAAGGCGGCTACGTCTCGGTCCGGATCCACCGTGCCAAGGGCGCGGTGGTGACCACGGCCCCGAAGTGCCTGCGGCGGCGCGGGCCGGGATCAGCCCCGGACTTCGGCCGCTTCCTCGACGAACCGAAGGGGGCCCTGATGGCGATCGCCCGCAGCGGCGTCGACTCCACCTCGCTGCTCGCGGTCGAAAGCCGGCGCAGCACCCTCTTCACCGCCACCGCCGAAGAAACCCACCCCCGGCTGGCGATCATCCGCATCGCCGCGCTCCGCAAGCACAGCCCGATCCGGGCAAACGAATCCCTCAGCGCCGCCAGCGTCTCCCCACCGGCGCCGTTCCGCGGCACCGGCCGCTACAACGCCCAGCCCGACGGCTCCAGCACCTGGTCGGGCAACCTCAACGTCAACTTCCCCGGCGCCCCGCACTTTCCGCTCACCGGCCCGAGCTTCGAAACGTTCCTCGAAATCCCGTTCTAGCCGGCACCGCTACTCGTCGCTGCCGTCGCCACTGCCGTTGTCGGTCGCCCCGTCGGCTGACGGGGCGTCGATCGGAGCATCGGCCAGCTCAGCCTGTCCCTCGCCGTCGGCGTCAGTGGCGAGCGGCGCGCTCGCGTCCTCGGACTCGACCACCAGGGCGACGGCGCTGACGCGGTCGTCGTCCTTGATGTTCATCACCTTGACGCCCTGGGTCGAGCGGCCCATCTGCGAGATCCCGCCGACCGAGGTGCGCTGGACCATCCCGTTCTGGGAGATGAAGAGGAGGTCCTGGTGCTCGCCGACGATCAGGGCGCCGGTGAGGCCGCCCTTCTTCTCGGTCATCTTGATCGTGAGAACGCCTTTCGTACCGCGGCCCTTGACCGGGTACTCCGAGACGGGCGTACGCTTGCCGTAGCCGTTCTCGGTGACGACGAACAGTTCGGTGTCGTTGCGGGCGACGTCCATCGCCAGCACCCGGTTGTCCTTGCCGGCGACGTTCATGCCTTTGACGCCGCTGGTGTCGCGACCCATCGTCCGCACGTGCTTCTCGGAGAAGCGCGAGGCGTGGCCGGAGTGGGAGACCATCAGGATGTCGTCTTCGCCCGAGGTCAGCCGCACCTGGACCAGCTCGTCGCCGTCGCGGACCTTGATCGCGATGATTCCGTCGGCCCGGATCGGCGTGTTGTAGGCGAGGAACTCGGTTTTCTTCACCAGGCCCTTGGCGGTGGCGAAAGCGAGGTATTTGTTCTCCTTGAAGTCCCGGGTCGGAATCACCGCCATCACCCGCTCGCCTTCGCGCAGCGGCAGCAGGTTGTTCAGCGAGCTGCCTTTGGCGTTGCGGGAGCCCTCCGGCAGCTCGTAGACCTTGAGCCGGTAGACCTTGCCGCGGTTGGTGAAGAAGAGCAGGAAGTCGTGGGTCGAGCTGATGTGGAGGTGGGCGATGTAATCGTCGTCTTTGAGGTTCATCCCCATCACCCCGACGCCGCCGCGATGCTGCTGGCGGTAGGTGGCGAGCGGCAGCCGCTTGACGTAGCCGGAGGCGGTCAGCGAGATCACCATCTGCTGGTCGGCGATCATGTCCTCGATCCCGACATCGCCCTCGAAGTGAGCCAGCTCGGTGCGGCGTTCGTCGCCGTAGGCCTCGACGATTTCCGCCAGCTCGTCCTTGACCAGGCCCATCACCCTGGCTTCGTCGCCGAGGATCGCCCGCAGCTCACCGATCCGCTCCATCAGGTCGGCGTGCTCGGCCCGCACTTTGTCGGCCTCGAGCGCGGTCAGGCGCTGCAGCCGCATGTCGAGGATCGCCTGCGCCTGCTCGCGCGAGAGCTCGAATTTCTCGATCAGCCCGTCGCGGGCGGCGTCGGGGTCGGTCGAGGCGCGGATCAGTTTGATCACCGCGTCGAGGTTGTCGAGCGCGACCAGCAGCCCCTCGAGGATGTGGGCGCGGGCCTCGGCCCGGCGCAGTTCGTACTGGGTGCGGCGGGTGACGACCTCGCGCTGGTGGTCGACGTAGTGCTCGATCAGCTC
>DATFQO010000103.1:0-43258 GCA_035264245.1 Solirubrobacterales bacterium | reverse complement strand
CGGCGACGCGATCGACGCCGGCGCCGACTGCCTCGTCACCCCCTGCCCGCTCTGCCACCTCAACCTCGACATGCAGCAGCCGGAGGCGGCCAAGGTCGTCAACCGCGACCTCGGCCTCGCCGTCCTCCACCTGCCGCAGCTGGTCGCCCTCGCCCTTGGCGCCGAGCCGAAGGAACTGGGGATGAACAAGCACGTCGCCTCGACCGGCTGGGTGACCGAGCGCCTCACCGCCGGCGCCGCGGCCTAACAGCGATCAAGAAATCCAGTGGGCAGTTGAGCACCGATACGGTGCCGAGTTGACCACTCGATGCATCTAGCCCTCCCACTCGCCGCCGCCGACGGTACCGCCGAAGTCCTCACCGACCTCTTCGTCGTCCTGCTCGCGGCGAAGCTCGGCGACGAGGTCTTCAAGCGGATCGGGCAGCCGGCGATCGTCGGCGAGATCCTCGGCGGCGTGCTGGTCGGCCCTTCGGTCCTGGGCCTGGTCGAGGTCGGCGAGGTGCTGCGGGTCTTCTCCGAGCTCGGCGTCGTCTTCCTGCTCTTCTGGGTCGGGCTGGAGACCCGGATATCGGAGATGCGCGCCGTCGGCAAGGTCGCGGGCGCGGTCGGCAGCGCCGGCGTCGTCGTCCCCTTCCTTGCCGGGATCGGGTTCGGGCTGGCGCTGGGCGAAGACACCGACACCAGCGTCTTCCTCGGCGCTGCGCTGGCGGCGACCAGCGCCGGGATCACCTCGGCGACCTTCCTCGACCTCGGAATCGCGCGGACGCGGGCGGCCCGCACCGTCCTCGGCGCCGCGGTGGTCGACGACATCCTCGCCCTGATCCTGCTCTCGGTCGCGGTCGGGATGGCGGCCGACGGCGGCGTCGACGCCGGCAAGATCCTTCTCGCCCTGGCCGTGGCGATCGCCTTCGTCGCCTTCGTCGCGCTCGGCGGAACGCGCCTGCTGGAAAGCCGGCCGCGGCTGCTGGAGGCGCCACGCTTCGCCGAATCGCCGCTGTTGCCGGCGGTGCTCCTCTGCCTCGGTCTCGCCGCCTTCGCCGCCAACATCGGCTTGGCGGCGCTGATCGGCGCCTTCCTCGTCGGGATGATCGTCGCCGAGACCAAGGACCAGAGCTCGATCGAGGAAGAAGTGAAGCCGCTCTACTCCTTCTTCCCGCCCTTCTTCTTTGCCTTCATCGGGATCGAGCTCGATCTCGGCGCGCTGTTCAACGGTCACGCCCTCTGGGTGCTGGCGGCGATCACCGTCCTCGCGGCGCTGACCAAGCTCGTCCCCGCCTACCTTGCCGCACGCAGCCTCGGCCGGCCCGAAGCGGCGATCGTCGGCGTCGGCATGGTTCCCCGCGGCGAGGTCGGGATCGTGGTCGCCTCGATCGGCGCCGCCGAGGGCGTCGTCGACGCCGAGCTGTTCGCGGTGGTCGTCGGGATGGCGGTCCTCACCACCCTCGTCGCGCCGTTCGGACTCCGGCGCCTCAGCCGCGGTGAAGCAGACCGCGCTGGATGAGCTGCTCGCCGAGCTGGACCGTGTTGGTGGCGGCGCCCTTGCGGAGATTGTCGGAGACGACCCAGAGGTCGAGCGCGCGCTCGTTCCCGGGGTCGCGGCGGATCCGGCCGACGAAGACGTCGTCCTTGCCGGCGGCGTCGATCGCCATCGGGTAGCGGCCGGCGGCGGGGTCGTCGACGACGGTCACGCCCGGCGCCGCGGCGAGCAGCTCGCGGGCGCGCTCGGGCTCGAGCGGCTGGCGGGTCTCGACGTTGACCGCCTCCGAGTGCCCGGTCTCGACCGGAACCCTGATGCAGGTGGCGCTGACCCTGATCTCGGCATCGCCGAGGATCTTGCGGGTCTCGTTGATCAGCTTGCGCTCCTCGTCGGTGTGGTCATCCCCCGCGGGGAAGTTGCCCGCTTGGGCGAGGACGTTGAAGGCGATCTGGTGCGGGTAGATCTCCGGCGCCGGCACGTCGTAGCCGCCGACGACGGCGCGCGCTTGGGCGCGCAGCTCGTCGATCGCGCCCTTGCCGGTGCCGGAGACGGCCTGGTAGGTGGAGATCACCAGGCGCTCGATCCCGGCCGCGTCGTAGAGCGGTTTCAGCGCGACGACCATCTGCATCGTCGAGCAGTTCGGGTTGGCGATGATCCCCTTGTGGCCCTCGAGCGCGTCGGGGTTGACCTCGGAGACGACCAGCGGCACGTCGTCGTGCATCCGCCAGTGGCTGGTGTTGTCAACGACGGTCGCGCCCGCAGCGACGATCTTCGGGGTCCACTCGGCGCTGACCGAGCCGCCGGCCGAGGAGAGAACGAGGTCGAGGCCCTGGATCGTCTCCTCGCTGACCGCCTGGACGCTCAGCACCTTGCTGCCGAACTCGATCGTCTTGCCGGCCGAGCGCTCGGAGGCGAGCGGCCGCAGCTCGGCCACCGGGAATTCGCGCTGGGCGAGCAGCTCGATGATCGTCGTGCCGACGAGCCCCGTCGCGCCCAGCACTCCGACCTTGTATCCGTCGCCGGCCATTTATCTCGGCGTCCGGCTCAGCCGGCGACCGTGGGCCGGTGGCCGGGGCCGGTCGGGTCCTCGGGCTGGATCGCGTCCTCCCCAAGGTCAAATGCCGTGTGGAGGACGTTGACCGCATCGCTGACGCGGTCGGCGGGGATGACGCACGAGATCTTGATCGGCGAGGTGGAGATCATCTCGATGTTGATCCTCTCCTCGCCGAGGACCTGGAAGACCTTGGCGGCGACGCCCGGGTGGGAGCGCATGCCGGCGCCGACGATCGAGACCTTGCCGATCTGCTCGTCGGTGAGGACCTCGAGCGAAACGTCGCCGAGCGCGGCGATCGTGTCCTTCGCGGTCGCCAGGTCGGAGCGGTCAACCGTGAAGGAGAGGTCGGCCAGCTGGTCGCCGCCGACGGGCTCGTTCTGGATGATCACGTCGACGTTGACGTTGGCGTCGGCCAGGGCGCCGAAGATTCGTCCGGCGACGCCGGGCTCGTCGCGGAGGCCGGTCAGGGTGACCCGCGCCTCGGCGTCGGAGTGGGTGACTGCGGTTACGAAGGGGTTCTCCATGGTCTCTTCCTCTGAGACGACGAGGGTACCGGGACCGTCCTCGAAGCTGCTGCGGCAATGGATCCGGACGCCGTGGTTGCGCGCGTACTCGACCGAGCGCAGCTGCAGGACCCGGGCGCCGGAGGCGGCCATCTCCAGCATCTCCTCGAAGGAGACGCGGGTCAGCTTGCGGGCGTCGGAGACGATCCGCGGGTCAGCGCTGTAGACGCCCGAGACGTCGGTGTAGATCTCGCAGACGCTGGCGCGCAGCGCGGCGGCGAGGGCGACGGCGGTGGTGTCGGAGCCGCCGCGGCCCAGCGTGGTGACGTCGCGGCTGTCGGTGGAGACGCCCTGAAAGCCGGCGACGAGGACGATCCGGTCCTGCCGCAGCGCCTCGGAGATGCGGTCGGCGCGGACGTCGATGATCCGCGCCTTGGTGTGGGAGGAGTCGGTGACGATCCCTGCCTGCGAGCCGGTCAGCGAGATCGCCTCGTGGCCCATGTCGTGGATCGCCATCGCCGCCAGCGCGCAGGAGATCCGCTCTCCGGTCGAGAGCAGCATGTCCATCTCCCGCGCCACCGGGCGCTTGGAGATCTCGTGCGCCTGCGCGACCAGTTGGTCGGTCGTCTTGCCGCGGGCCGAGAGCACGGCGACGACGCGGCTGCCCCCCTCGCGGGCGGCGACGATCCGCGCCGCGGCACGCTTGATCTGCTCGGCGCCGGCCACCGAGGTGCCGCCGAACTTCATCACGACGATGTCCGATCCGTCCCCACTCATGGACGGTTGAGGATAGTCGCCGTGGGCTTCCTACTCGGCCGAGCCTCCCAGGTTCCCGAGCATCGCCTGTTCGGCCATCCGGATCAGCCCCAGCCCGCTGTGCGGGCGCATGTCGCTGCTCCGCACCCGCACGTGCGAGCCGTGCGGGCCGACCACCTCGACGATCGTGCAGACGTCGCCGATTTCGCAGTCGTCGCCGTAGTCGTTCTCGATCGCCTCCATCTGTTCGGCCACGACCCGGCCGACCTTGCTCTGGTCAAGCGACATCTGGGACTCCCTTCTCCTGCTCGTGATTCAACCCGGATCGCTGACCATACGGGAGAAGGGCAGGTGTGACTGCTATCACACTTGAAGATATATCTGAGAGATATATATTGGCCCAATGGAGCAGCTGAGCACCACCGCCTACGTGATCCTCGGGTTCGTCCGTAACGAACCGCGCTCGGGCTACGAGATCAAAGCCGTGGTCGACAACTCGACCCGGTTCTTCTGGGCGGCCAGCTACGGGCAGATCTACCCCGAGCTGAAACGGCTCTCCGAGGCGGGCCTGGTGACAGGTTCGGACTCCCCCACCGGCGGGCGGAAGCGGACGGTCTACGAGATCACCGCCGACGGCGAGGAGGAGCTGCGGGCCTGGCTGCGCCAGGAGCCGGAGACCTTCGAGATGCGCGACGAAGGGCTGCTGAAGCTGTTCTTCGCCGACGCCCTCCCCCGTGAGGAGGCGCTGGAGATCCTGCGCTCGATGCGAACGAAGCGGCTGGTGGTCAACCAGCAGTTGCGGGCGATCGAGCAGATGAAAGGCGAGATCGACGACCCCTTCCCGATGATCGTTTTGCAGGGAGGGCTGGAGTTCACCGAGTGGTTCGCGGACTGGTGCGAGCGGATGGAAGCGCGGCTTCTGGATTCCGCTCTCGACGAAAGGAGCAGTTGATGTTCGATTCCCTGGCACGCCTCGCGAACAGCAGGGCCAAGTGGGTGGGCCTGGCGGCGGTCGTCTTCTTCCTGCTCGCGGGCGGGATCGGAGGCTCGGTCGCCGACCGGCTCGACCCCTACGGCGCCGAGGACCCCGCGACCGAGACCGTCAAGGCGATGGACCAGCTGGAGCAGGCTGGGCTGCGGATCCCGGCGGTGATCGCGGTCGTGCAGGACGCCCCCGTCGCCAAGCCCGCGACCAGGCAGCGGGTCGAGACGCTCGAACGCCAGGTCCGCGAGCGCTCCGACGTCGCCTCCGTCACCGGCTACTACGACACCGGCTCCAGGGCCTTCGTCTCCAAGGACGGCCAGTCGACCTATTTCGCCGTGGCGCTGAAGACCACCGAGGACAAGGCCTGGCAGGAAGCCGGGGCCGACATCGCCGACGAGCTCGACGCGGAGCCCGACGTCCTCGTCGGCGGCGCCGCGGTCGCCCAGGAGCAGGTCAACAAGCAGGTCGAGGAAGACCTCAAAAAGGCCGAGCTGATCGCCTTCCCGCTGCTCTTCCTGCTCTCGCTGCTCTTCTTCCGCAGCCTCGTCGCCTCGGTCCTGCCGCTGATGATCGGCGGCCTGGCGATCGTCGGCACCTTCCTGATCCTCCGCATCGCCAGCGAATTCGGCTCGATCTCGATCTTCGCCCTCAACCTGACCACCGCCCTCGGGCTCGGGCTGGCGATCGACTACAGCCTCTTCATCGTCTCCCGCTACCGCGAGGAGATCGCCAAGAGCGGGCCCGGGCTGGAGGCGATGCGGCGGGTGATGGCGACGGCCGGGCGCACCGTCTTCTTCTCCTCGCTGACCGTCTCGGCGGCGCTTGCCTCGCTGCTCGTCTTCCCGCAGCGCTTCCTCTACTCGATGGGCCTCGGCGGGGCGCTGGTGGCGCTGTTCGCGGCGCTGATCTCGCTTACCGTGCTGCCGGCGGTGCTGACGCTGCTGGGGTCGAAGGTCAACGCCGGGGCGCCGAAGTTCCTCCAGCGCCGGGCAGAGGCCGACGCGCGGCCGGCGGAGGACGGCTTCTGGTACCGCCTCTCGCGCTTCGTGATGCGGCGGCCGATCCCGGTCGCGACCTTCAGCGCGCTGTTCCTGATCATCCTCGGGCTGCCCTTCCTGCAGATCAAGTTCGACACCGTCGACCCGACCGTGCTGCCGGATTCGGCCAGCGCGCGGCAGACCTACGACACGGTCAGCACCGAGTTCCCGCCCTACCACGAAACGCCGATCTGGATCGACGTCGAAGGCGGCGGTCCGAGAGCGGCGGCCGCGGTCGCGGCCCAGGTGCGCGGGGTGGACGGAGTCGCCGAAGTCGCGCCGCCGCAGCGGCTGGCGCCGGGGGTCACCGCCCTGCAGGTGGTCTCGGTCAACCCGTTCATCTCCGAGGCGAGCCAGGCGACGGTCCACGCGATCCGCGACCTGCCGCCGCCGCGGGGAACCAGCGTCCTGGTCGGCGGGGCCACCGCCGACTTCGTCGACTTCCAGTCGAGCCTGACCGCGCACATGCCGATCGCGCTCGGGATCGTGATCCTCGCGACCCTGGTGGTCCTCTTCCTGATGACCGGCTCGGTGATCCTTCCGATCAAGTCGCTGATCATGAACTTCCTCAACCTCAGCGCCGTCTTCGGCCTGCTGGTGCTGATCTTCCAGGACGGGAGGCTGGAGGGGTTCCTCGACTACTCGAGCCCCGGGGCGATCGAGCAGACGATGCCGATCCTGCTCTTCGCCGTCGCCTTCGGCCTCTCCACCGATTACGCGGTGTTCCTGCTCTCACGGATCAAGGAGGCGCGCGACAACGGCGCCTCGGACTCCGAGTCGGTGGCGATCGGGCTGGAGCGGACGGGACGGATCGTCACCGCCGCGGCACTCCTCTTCGCGGTCGCGATGGGCGCCTTCGCCACCTCGCAGATCATCTTCATCAAGGAGAACGGCGTCGGCACGGCGCTGGCGGTCCTGATCGACGCCAGCATCATCCGCGCCCTGCTCGTCCCCTCGCTGATGGAGCTGCTCGGCAAGTGGAACTGGTGGGCGCCGGCGCCGTTGCGGCGCCTGCACGAGCGCTGGGGGATCAGCGAGACGGAGCCCGTCGCCGGCGGATCGGGAGCATGAGGTGGTCTACCGGGCGGTCGTCGAGCGCAAGGCCCGAGGCATCTTCTCCGCACTCAGCCGCGGTGACGTGCCGGCGGTAACGGCAGACCTCGCCGACGACGTCCACCACGTCTTCCCGGGTGCCAACGCCCTTGGCGGCGAACGGCACTCGCGGGCAGCTTTCGAGCTGTGGCTGCGGCGCCTATACCGGCTGATCCCGGAGATCGAGTTCGAGGTGCGCGACGTCGCCGTGCGCGGCTGGCCCTGGGACACCTCCGTCGCGATCGAGTGGATCGACCGCGGCAAGGGAGCCGACGGCACCCCCTATGTCAATCACGGCTCCCATTGGATCCGGCTGCGGTGGGGCAAGGGCGTCGAGGTCCATGGCTACCTCGATACCGAGAAGGTCACGGCGCTGCTCGACGGAATGGCCGCGGCGGGAATCGAGGAGGCGGCGGCCGCCCCGATCAGTGGCTAGCTAGTGGGGAAGGGAGCCTGCGCGGTGCTAGGCGAAGGCCTGGGTGGCGCGGCGGCGCAAGTCTGAGTTGAGCATCCCCGTGACTTCGCTGGGCCTCTGGCCGGCGGAGGGGACCGCGGCGCCGATCAGGCCGTCGGCGCGGAAGCCGTAGAGCGGGGCGACGAAGCCGAGCTCGCGGATCTTGCGGACCAGGGTGACGGCGCCCTTGGTGTCGGCGCCGGGGCCGCAGAGGACGATCGCGGTGGGGTCGAGCGCGCCGAGGGCGCGGCCGAGCCGCTCATCGCCGAGCTCGTTGGAGAGGACGAGGACGCGGAAGCCGGTGCGGCGCAGGGCGAGGTCGAGGGCCTGGGTGTGGACCTCCTCGGCCCCCTGACCGTGGCTGGAGTCGAGCAGCAGGATCCCGGCCGGGCGGGAGGCGGCGGAGGCGAGGCGACGGGCGCCGTGCAGCCAACCGGTTGCCCAGCGGGCGGCGAACTCGAGCTCGGCCTCGCGCTCGGGGTCGGCGGCGAGCTGGTCGATCGCCGGCAGCAGCAGCTCCTCGACCGTGCGCTCGAGCGAGCGCAGGGCGAGGCTTTCCTCGATCGCGCGGTCGGCGGCGGGCTCGTCGAAGTTCTCGAAGGCGGCAAAGAGGCTGCCGTCGTTGGCCGGCGCCGCCTGGCGCTGGCGCGCCAGCTCGATCGCCGAGGAAATGTTGCCGGTCTCCGCCAGCGCGTCGCGCAGCGCCTGCAGCTCGACCAGCTCGTAGTTGCGGTGGTTGCCGACGGTCCGCTTCGGAGTCGGATAGCCGTAGCGCCGCTCCCAGCTGCGCAGGGTGTTGGGGCTTACGCCCAGGACTTCGGCGGCGGCGTTGGTTCGTATTCCTGGCATTAGATAAGAAGGTCGTACGGGTGGACTGCGCGTCTATTTCGCGTCAGGCGAGGATTCTCCCACCCGTTTCCCAGGTTTACACCGGTTATCGGCAGATTTCGCTGAAACTGTTAGCGATCTTGCAAGGCGCCCACGCCGACGGGCTGCCCCACCGCGCGTGCCCGCCACATCGCCGCGTCCGCCTTGTGCAGAAGCTCTTCGGCGTCTGCGCCGTGGTCGGGGCAGGCGACAACCCCAGCGGAGATGCAGATCCGCAGCCCGCCGGCTCGCTCGAGATCATCGAGCTGTCCCAGCAGTCGCTCGCACATCTGCACCCCTTCGACGGTGCCGATGTTGGGCGCGAGGACGCAGAGCGCGTCCTCTTCGAGGCGAAAGGCTTCGTCGACGATGCGAATGCTGTCGCGCAGTGCCGCGCCGACGATCGAGAGGACCGTCTCCTGGCCGCCGGCGACGTCGCCGGGCCGGGTGCCGGGACCGGAGGCGTCGAAGACGGCGAGGCCGAAGGGGTGGCCGTAGCGGCGGTTGGTCTCGAGCAGCTGTTCGAGCCGGCGGCGCATATGGCCGGGCCGGTAGAGGCTCGGCAGTTCTTCCAGCTCGTCCTCGAGCGACTGTGCCGCCTTCTCCTCCGCAGCCGGCATCGGCAGCGGGGTCGCCTGTGCCACCTCGACCGCCGCGGCGGTGACCGAGCCGAACTCGCCCGCCAGCCGCTGCGCGGCTTGGACGAAATTCCCTCCACCGGTTCCAATCTCCTCGTGCAAGCTGCCTAAGAGATCGGCGTGCAGCTCGGAGACCTTGAGCGCGATGCGACCGGCGGAGGATCGATCTTCCCTGCGACGCTCGAATCCGGACTGGTCGGGCACGGAGGGACCTTCGCGGAAGCGGCGGACGCCCGATCTTCAAAAAGCCGCTATTTGCGGCTCGACGCTCGTCCAGGACGGATGTCCGGTCCCGCTTATTCCAGGCTTCTTCGGCCCGCCAGCGCCTTGCCAAGGGTCACCTCGTCGGCGTGCTCGAGGTCGGCCCCGACCGGCAGGCCGCTGGCCAGCCTGGTGACCGTCACCTGTCCGCGCAGCATGTCGGCGATGTGGAGGGCGGTCGCCTCGCCGGTGGTGGTCGGGTTGGTGGCGATCACGACCTCGCCGATCCCGCCGCGCTCGATCCGCCGCCGCAGCTCGGCGAGCTTCAGGTCTTCGGCGTCGACGCCGTCGATCGGAGAGAGCGCTCCGCCGAGCACGTGGTAGAGGCCGCGGTATTCATGGGTGCGCTCGATCGGGATCACGTCGGCCGGCTCCTCGACCACGCAGATCGCAGTCCGGTCCCGGTTCTGGTCAGCGCAGATCCGGCAGCGGGGCCCCTCGGCAAGGTTGAAGCACTCTTCGCAGAGGCCGACCTTCTCCTTCACTTCGCGGATCGCGTCGCCGAGGGCGAAGGCCTCTTCGTCGGGGGCGCGCAGGAGGTGGAAAGCGAGCCGCTGAGCGGTCCGCTGGCCGATCCCCGGCAGTCGCGAGAGCTCGGCGACGAGGCGCGCGAGCGGTGCCGGGCCCTCGCTCAACCGAGCAGGCCCCCCATGCCTCCCATGTCGCCGCCGGCGATCCCGCCCATCTTCGAGCTGGCCAGCTCCTGGGCGGCGCGCAGGCCCTCGTTGACGGCCGCCTGCACCATCTCCTGGAGCAGCTCGGCCTCCTCCGGGTCGATCGCCTCGGGGTCGATGACGATCTCTCGCAGGGTCAGGTCACCGCCCATCTTCACCTTGACCATGCCGCCGCCGGCGCTTGCCTCGACGACCTCGTCCTTGAGTTTCTCCTGCGCCGCCATCATGTCGGCCTGCATCTGCTGGGCCTGTTTCATCAGGGCGTTGACGTCAAAGCCCCCGGGTCCGCCTCCTCGTGCCACCTAACTGACCTCCTCCGCGTCGAACTCGCTCTTCAGCCGCTCCAGCAACTCATCCTCGTCGATCTCGTCGCTGCCCGGGGCGGGCGTGTCCGGCGGCGCCTCCCCGTCGAGCAGCACGTAAGTCGGTCGCAGGCCCAGCCCCGTCACCGCCGCGAATGCGGCCGCCACCGTGTCTCGCCGCTCGGGGCTGTCGGCCTTCTTCTTGTTGAAGGTCATCTCGGCCGGGAACCCGATCTGCAGGCCCTCCTCGCCGTAGGACACCGGGCGCGCCCCCTCGAAGCTGGCCGCGAGGGCCGGGGCCGTCTCCGCGAGCTTCTGGAGGACGGCGGGCCAGACGCGCTGGATCTCGTCGAAGGACAATGCGGCTTGGCCGGCGGGTCCTGTCTCCGATGCTGGGCTCTCCCTACCGGGAGAGTCCTCAGCATCGTCGCCACCCGCCGGAGGCGCGGGGCTTTCAGACGCCGGGACCTCGGCCTCTCGATTGGTCGGGGCTGGAGCTGCCTCGGACTCTTCCTCTTCGGCTGGGGCCGGATCGTCCCGGCTGGGCGCATCTGCCGTGGGTGGCGACGATGCGGGACCGCCGCCACCGGGCGGCGGGGTCGTATCGGAGACAGGACCCGCGGCCCGAGCGCCCCCGTCCCGCTGCTCCAATCGCTCGATCCGCCTGAGCAACCCGGCGGTATCTGGGTCGAGATCGGGTCGCGCTGCCTTCAACAACGCGATCTCGACTGCCAGACGCGCATCGTCTCCCTCGCGCACCGCGGTCAGCGCGTCGGCCAGCTCGTCGATCGTGCGGATCAGGGTCGCGGTGCCGATCGAGGCGGCCTGGGCCTGCATCCGCGCGGTGTCGGTCGCGGTGACGACGAAGCTGGTCGGGACTTCGCCGGTGGTCTGGGCGATCAGCAGGTGGCGCAGGTGGGCGAGCAGGTCGCGGGCGAACTGCGAGGGGTCGCGGCCCGAGCGCGCCATCTTCTCGACCCCGATCAGGACCCCCTTCGGGTCCTGGGCGATCACCGCGTCGAGCGCCTCGAAGAGGAGGTCGGCGTCGGCGGCGCCCAGCATCTCCAGCACGTCCTCGAGTTCGACGTGGCTGCCGCCGAAGGCGACCAGCTGGTCCAGCGTGCCGAGCGCGTCGCGGAAGCTGCCGGAGGCCGAGCGGGCGATCATCGCGTTGGCGCCCTCGTCGACCTCTATCGACTCGGCGGCGGCGACCCGGGTCAGCACCTCGGAGATCTGCTCCAGCGAGGGGCGCTGGAAGTCGAAGCGCTGGCAACGGTCGGCGATCGTCGCCATCACCTTGTGCGACTCGGTGGTGGCGAGGACGAAGACGGTGTTCGGGGGCGGCTCCTCGAGCGTCTTCAGGAAGGCATTCCAGGCCTCTTTGGTCAGCATGTGCGCCTCGTCGAGGATGTAGACCTTCCAGTGGCCGCCGGCCGGAGCGTAGGCGACCCGCTCCCGCAGGTCGCGGACGTCGTCGACCGAGCGGTTGGAGGCGGCGTCCATCTCGATCACGTCGATCGAGGTCCCAGAGGCGATCGTCATGCAGGACTCGCATTCGCCGCAGGGGGTGACGGTAGGGCCGCCGCGCTCGCAGTTGAGGGAGCGGGCGAGGATCTTCGCCATCGAGGTCTTGCCGGTGCCGCGCGAGCCGACGAAGAGGTAGGCGTGGTGGACCTTGCCCTGCTCGACCGCGTTCCGCAGCGTGCGGACGACGTGCGTCTGGCCCACGACCTCGTCGAAGGACCCGGGGCGGTGGCGTCTGTAGAGGGAAGTCGACTCGCTCATGCGCTGTCGAGCCAGTGTATCCACGCCCAAAAAGTGCTCCCGCCAGGGGTGTCTGAGTTTTCCCGTCATATATGGGGGTGGAGCTCAGACACCCCCTGGGCAGGGGCTACCGATACGGTCCCGCCGTGCCGAAGGGGGCCCGCAACTGGCTGACGCCCGCCGCCTGGGTCGCGGGGGTGACGGGTGTGCTGCTGCTGCTCTTCCCCTACGGATTCCCGAACTACGACACGATCTACGCGCTGGTCTGGGGGCGGGAACTCGCTCACTTCGAGAGCCCGGACTACGGCGCCGCGCTGCCGCCGACGCCGCACCCGCTGACCGACCTGATCGGGCTGGTGGCGACGCCGCTGGGCGAGGGGGCGATCACGGTGACGATGGTCGTCGCCTACCTCTCGCTCGGCCTGATCGCCTACTTCGTCTACCGGCTCGGGGCGATCTGGTTCGACCGCTGGATCGGCGCCGTCGCCGCCGCGATCGTCCTCACCCGCGCCCCCTTCCTCTCCAACGGCCTCCGCGCCTACATCGACCTCCCCTACATAGCCCTCTGCCTGGCAGCCCTCCTGATAGAGGCCAAGCGCCCCCGCGCCGGCTGGCCTGTCCTGACTCTCCTAGCCCTCGCCGGCCTCCTCCGCCCCGAGGCCTGGCTCTTCTCAATCGCCTACCTGGCCTATCTGTCTCTTGACCCTGAGCGGGCCGGCCCTGATCGCGGCGCCGAGAGGGAGGAGAAGGCATCCCTCGAACGGGCGGATACTCAAAAAGCCGGCCTAATCAGGCCGGCTTTTGTCCGGGCGAGGGATGCCTTCTCCTCCCCCCCAATCGCCCTCTGCTTCCTCGCGCTCGCCGGACCGCTGTTGTGGGTGTTGTTCGACTGGATCACGACCGGCAGCCCCACCTACTCGTGGACCGGAACCAAAGAAACGGTCGAGACGCTGGAACGCCAGACCGGCCCCGTCGATCTTGTCCTCTACGGGCCCCGCCGCCTTGGCGAGGTCCTGCAGTGGCCGGGAATGGTCGGCGCCTTCGGCGGCGTCGCCCTCGGGCTCGCCTTCCTCCGCCGCCGCTCCGTCCTGGGCGTCACGGCTGCCGCCCTCGCCCTCGGCACCTTCGCCCTGCTCGCCTGCGCTGGCCTCGCGATCCTCCCCCGCTACACGATGCTCGCCGCCTCGATCCTGGCGATCTTCGCCGCCGTCGGCCTGCTTGGCTGGCGACTGCTCGAGCCCGGCCACCCCTGGCGCCGCCGCTGGCAGGTCTTTGCCGCGATCGTCCTGGCGATGTTCCTCGTCTGGCTGCCGAACCAGTGGGACCTCGACTCCCGCGTGGACGCCGACCTCACCGACCAGGCCCGGATCGAGGGGGACCTCACCGACCTGGTCGACGCCGGCGCCTTCGAGCCGCTCTGCGGCAGGGTCGCGGTCCCCAACCACCGTGCCGTCCCCCGCCTCGCCTTTGGCCTCGACGTGAAGCCCACCCAGATCGTCAGCGCCAGCGAGGAAGGGGTCCCAACACGCGGCTACTTCGTCGCCCCCGCCAATGAGGAAGTGATCCACAACTTCATCCTCGACCCGAACGATCCGACCGATCCCTCCTTCCCGGTCCCGGACGGGTTCACCAAGGTCGCCGGCAACGATTCCTGGACGGTCTACAGCCGCTGCCCGTGACGTGGCGCTCCCCGGCGCAGCAGGCGCTCAGCCCTGACGCGAGCAGAGGCTCTGGGGCTGCTTGCCGCGGCCACTGACCGCCTGGGCTTGACCGATCGAAGGCATCGACTTCGCCCTCGGCTTGCGGTGGTGCTTTGCCTTCCGCTTCGGCTGTTTGCAGTTGGGAGAGCCGAGCGGGGTCTGCGGACTGCCGGCCGCGGGCGTCGGACCCGTCCCGGGCTCGGGGCTCTCGACCGGCGTCCCGACGATCACCCGCCCTTCGTCGTCGACGGCGGCGCAGAGGTCGCCGCCGGCCGCGCAGGAGACGTCCGTCAGCGCTTCTTCCCCGTCGATCAATTCGCGGGTTCCCCAGTCGTCGGTGACCGACGCCGGATCCCTTGAGCTGATCGCGTAACCGTTGCGGTCCACCGCGACGCAGAGGGAGCTGTCCTCCGCGCAGGAGATGGCGCGGATGAAGTAGGCGTCGGGTGATATCGAGAGGCCCCAGCTGGGGGTCCCCGCCAGGGGTTCGTCGCTGGTGGCCACCGTGTCGCCCCAGGTCGTGGCGGCGCAGAAGAAGGCGGTGGTGCAGTCGAGTCCTTCGACCGCGGGCCCGGCGCCGTTGTTGTAGGAGTCCCTGGCGCCGATGAAGGACTCGATCCAGGCCCCGGCGTCGCCGGTCGGTTCCGAGGTGGCGAGCACGGTTCCGACGTCTCCGGAGACCGCGCAGGCACTCGGCGTCGGGCAGTCGATTCGGTAGAGGTGGTTCGGCCCGAGCCGCCACTCCGGCAATTCCAGGTCGACGCCGCTCCAGGTCCCGGCACCCGCCAGCGGGTCGCTCGAGGTGAGGACTTCGTCGTCGCCGGCGAGAAGGCCGCAAAAGGCGGTGCTCGGACAGGTGAGGGACCGTCCCGCCGGCAGGCTGACGCCGTTCCAGGCGCCGGCGCCTCCACCGGGTTCGCTCGCGTAGAGGAGCGTCGACCCAGACCCCATCGCCACACACCAATTCGGACCGGAGCAGGACACCGCCTGTACGGCTCGGCGACGGTCGCCTCCGTCCACGCGGCCGGATCGGTCGGGTCGCTCGACGTGTAGAGACGGCCGAGGGTGCCGGTCGCGGCGCAGAAGGTCGAGGTGGGACAGGACACCGAGCCGAGCGCCGGTTCCGGCGATTCTTCGGCGGCTTGGTCGAGCTGATGGGGCGACGACCAATCCAACAGCGGCGCGGCGCCAGCCGCCGCGGGCAGCACCGCCACCAGGGCGGCGGCGAGAAGGGCGACGATCGTTGCTCTAATCGGCATCTCTCCTAAGCCTAACCGCGCTCGACCGCCTCCACCGCGGCGTGGGTCTCGGCGGCAAGATCGGGGTCGGCGAGCTCGACCCGCGGCGGCAGCTCGACGTGGAGGTCGTTCGAGGGGTCGATCCGCAGCCGCAGGTCGCGCGAGCGCGAGCCGAGCACGTGGCCGCCGCGGCGGCGATCGGCGCTGACGAGGTGCAGGTGGTAGCCGGCCACCTCGATCCCCTCGACGTAGACCGGGAAGCGGAAGCCGAGCATCGTCCCCTCGACGTCGGTGAGCTCGAAGACGTGCTGGCCGGCGACCACCTCGGCCAGCGTCCGGTAGGGCGGCTGCTGCCGCGGGACCGAACGGGCGCGGACGAGGTCGAAGCGGCCGTCGAGGCGCAGCGCACAGGAGGACGCGCCGGGGGGAACGAGCCCGTCGAGGCGGTCGAGCAGCGCGTCGTGGTCAAGCTCCTCATCGCCAAGCCGGATATCGAGCTCGGGCTCGAATCGGGTGACGACCGCGAACGGCGTCCGCTCCTCGGGGGCGATCCGGTTCAGCCTCCCGTCTACGTCGGCGCGGAAGAACTCGCCGTCGAGCGCGATCATCTCGCCGTCGAGGTGGTTGAGGGTGCCGAGCCCGAGGTCGCCGTGCTCGGCCAGCTCGGCAAAGCTGAGGTCGCCGTCGAAGGCCCCGTCGAGCAGGGCGCCGATAGTCGAGGCTTGGAAGAGGACGTGATGCTCGCGCTCGCGGTGCAGGTCGGCGTGGCGCATCGTCTCCACGTGCAGCGACCGGATCCAGCGCTCGTCCAGCATCAGCGCCAGTCTGCCATTTGCGCGGGTAGGCTGCCGCCGTGTTCTCGGTGACTTCGAGCGCTCATCGCGCTTCGGGCTGATCGGCGTCTTCATCGTCGCCGCCCTGCGGCGGTGATCGGGCTGACGATGGGCGAAGGCGAATCGAACCCGCAGCTGGCCCTTGGCCTGATCTTCAGCGTGATCGGAATCTTCGGTTTCGTCCTCCTCCTGCTCCAGCGCGCCGATCTCGAGCACGTGCCGGGGGGCGACGCGACCGGGCGCAGCAGAGCCGCGGCGGAAGGCGGCGGCCCGGCGGCAGATAATCCGGCCGCCCTCTCCGAATCCGGTCTCTGGGCGGCGCTGGCGACCGGCCCGATCGAGGTCGACGCGGTCCAGGCGCAAGCGGAGATGTGGGACGTGGGCCGGCGCGTGAAGATCAGCTTCGGCGGCCACGAAGACGCCCGCCACCGCGAGGTGGCGGTCGCCGAGCCGTGCCGTGCCTTCGAAGCGACCTCGAAGCGGGTCGAGGTGCGCAGCGGCCCGGACGGGGTCGTCGTCTCGCGCCGCAAGGCGGGCCAGGGCGACTGGCTCTGCGACCTCTGGCTCGCCCAGCGCCTCGCCTCCGGCTGAGCTCACTGAACAAAAGGTCCAGTCGTGAAACCATCAGACCGATGGCCGCGATCGAGCTCCGCGACGTAGTCAAGACCTTCGGCCCGATAACCGCGGTCGACGGGCTCGACCTCGAGGTGCCGGAAGGCATCTGTCTCGGCCTGCTCGGCCCGAACGGGGCGGGCAAGTCGACGACGATGCGGCTGCTGACCGGGCAGGCGGTCGCCGACTCCGGCGAGCTGCGCGTGCTCGGCTACGAGCTGCCGGACCAGTCGAAGCCCGCCCGGGCCGAAATGGGCGTCGTCCCCCAGCTCGACAACCTCGACGTCGACGTCACGGTCGAAGACAACCTCGCCGTCTACGCGCGTCTCTACCGGGTCAAGGACGTCGGCGCCGCCGTCGACCGCTGCCTCGACCTCGCCCGCCTGCGGGACCGCCGCCGCGACGCGGTCGACAAGCTCTCCGGGGGGATGCGGCGACGCCTGCTGCTGGCCCGCGGCCTCGTCCACGAACCCCGCCTGGTCCTGCTCGACGAGCCGACGGTCGGCCTCGACCCGCAGATCCGGACCGAGCTCTGGACCCTGATCGGCGAGCTCAAATCTCGCGGTACGACGATCCTGATGTCGACCCACTACATCGAGGAGGCCGAACGCCTCGCCGACGAGGTCGCCGTGATGCACCGGGGCAAGATCATCAGCCGCGGTCGGCCGGCCGACCTGATCTCCGAGCACGCCGGCCGCCAGACCGCCGAGGTCTACGCGCCGCCGCAGCGCCTGAGCGAGCTGCGCGCGAATGCCGAAGCAGCCGGGCTGCGGGTGCGGCCGGCCGGCCCGGCGATCGCGATCGTCGGCTCCGAGCAGGCGAGCGACGGGACCGTCCCCGAGGACGCGGTGGTGCGGGCGGCGACGCTCGAGGACGTCTTCGTACTCCTAACCGGCGAGGAGGCCGAGTGAACGCCAGTACCACCGTTCCGTGGTTCCTTTGTCCTGCTATGCCGGACAAAGGAACCACGCGATGACGCAGCGAACGATGCGCCGGCTGGAACCCGCCGCGATCGCCGGGGTGATGAGCCGCGAGGTGGCGAACTTCCAGACCTACTGGAAGGGAACCACCTTCTCCAGCGTGCTCGAACCGCTGGTCTACCTGCTCGCCTTCGGCCTCGGCCTCAGCGCCACCCTGGTCGACGAAGTCAACGGCGTCCCCTACATCCAGTTCGTCGGCACCGGGATGGTGGCGACGGCGGTGATCTTCTCCAGCGCCCTGCCGGCGATGTTCGGCACCTTCGTCAAGCACCGCTTCCAGAACACCTACGAAGCGATCCTCGCGGCGCCGGTCGACGTCGAAGAGCTGGTCAGCGCCGAGATGCTCTGGATCGGCACCCGCTCTGCGGTCTATGGCTGCGTGCCGCTCATCGTCACCTTCTTCTGGGGCCTCGATCCCGAGCCGGGGATGCTGCTGACCCCGCTCTTCGCCTTCGTCACCGCCCTCGGCTTCGCCGGCTTCGGAGTGGCGATGGCGGCGACCGTGTCGAAGATCGACCAGTTCAACTACGTCACGGCGCTGTTCGTGACGCCGCTCTTCCTCGTCGCCGGCACCTTCTTTCCGATCGAAGGGCTGCCCGAGGGCTTTCAGATCGTCGCCCAGATCAACCCCCTGCACCAGCTGGTCGAACTGGTCCGCGGCGGCGCCTTCGGCTTCGAATGGGAGGACATCCTCCGCTTCGCCTTCCTGGTCGCCTTCGCGGTGGCGACCTGGCGCGTCGCCATCCACCAAATGAAGAAGCGCCTCATCGACTGACAGAACACTTGTGAAGCACTGAGGCAGTGTGCTAAGGTGCTCAACATGAGCCAAGATGAGCCACAGCGCCAACTCAGTGGTAGATACATTGATTTCCCAGTACGCGAGGAGTTCATTCCGCAGGTGACGGAACTCCTTGCCGACCTGGAGCGGGATGCCCGGAGTCCAGCGCCTACTCCGAAACCCGTTCCGGAGGCCCGATTTGGGCGGGAGATCGTGATGAGGATGTACCTGGAGTCCGAAGACCGGCACCGGGACCTCCTGAAGGTCCTCGCGGAGCATCCCGGAGAGTGGCTCTTCACCGCCGAACTAGCTCCCGCCGTAGGGATCAAGAGCGGTTCGAAAGGCATGGCAGGCATGTTTGGAGCATTTGGACGCCGGGCCAAGCACCGCTACGGAAGCCTGAAGCCCTGGGAGAGTTCCTGGGACCCTGGGCGCCACGAAGCCAAATACCTCATGGATCCCCAGGTAGCCGAGTGGATCCAAGAGGCGATTCGTGAGGGAGGTGCATGATGGACACGAACGCGCTCCTCGCCTTGGTGATCTTAATCCTGATCACCAAGAACTAAATGGACCGTGCACCCGTCCTTCGAAACAAGGTCACCGGGCGTGTCCGTCGCTTATGGCTCGGGCCGGGCTCGCCTGCGGCACCCGCGGCATCCGCTTAAGGCTGCTTCCTTCCGGACCTGACCTGATTCGCGTGCCCACGTCGCGCAGGACCCGGCCGTCAACGCCGCCGCGACGCACTGACCCCGATGGCCAGTCCCTCGGAACGGTATTCGGCCCCGCTAAGCGGATTTCGGGTCACAAGGCACCGCTGACACCCCGCCTAGCACGGTCCACCGCTGATCCTAGCGGGCGGCCGTCATAGGATCATCGCCGTGATCACGGTTGACACCGATTCCTTCTTCGCGATCGTCGTCGTCGCCGCGATCGCCGCGATCACCGTCGCCTTCCTCCCGAAGCGGTTCGCGCCCCCGGTCGTGGTGCTGGAGCTCGTGCTTGGGATCGTGATCGGCCCGGAGGTTCTCGGCCTCGCCCACAGCGACGACTTCGTCAACTTCTTCTCCAACCTCGGCCTCGGGATGCTCTTCTTCTTCGCCGGCTACGAGATCGACTTCGAGCGAATCAAGGGGACGCCGATGAGACTGGGAGCGCTCGGCTGGCTCCTCTCCGTCGGCCTCGCCTACGGGATCGGCGGCGCCCTCGCGGCCGCCGGCATCGTGCTCTCCTTCCTCTACACCGGCTCGGCGATGGCAACCACCGCGATCGGGACGCTGATCCCGATCCTGCGCGACAACGGCGAGCTGAAGACGCGCTTCGGCACCTACCTGCTGGCGGCAGGCGGCGCCGGCGAGTTCGGCCCGATCCTGCTGGTGACGCTCGTCCTCTCGACCACCAACCCGCTGCACGAGGCGGCGATCCTGCTCGGCTTCGTCGCCCTCGCCCTCGGCCTGGCGCTGGTCTCGGTCCGCTACGCCTGGCGCGGCTGGCCGGCACTGGAACGGACCTTCGAGGCGAGCAGCCAGCTGGCGGTGCGGGTTACCGTGGTGCTGATCTTCGGCCTCGTCATCCTCGCCGGCAAGCTCGGCCTCGACATCCTCCTGGGAGGCTTCGTCGCCGGGATGATCACCCGCCTCGCGCTCGAGGGCCACGAGCTGCAGGTCTTCGAGTCGAAGCTGACGGCGGTCGGCTTCGGCTTCTTCGTCCCCTTCTTCTTCGTCACCAGCGGGATCGAGTTCGACCTCGACGCGCTGGGCTCGATCGGCGCCGTGGCGAAGCTCATCCTCTTCTTCGGCCTTTTCCTCGTCGTCCGAGGGGCACCGGCGATGTTGCTCTACCGCGGCGTGCTCAGCGCGCGCGAACGCGCCGCCCTGGCTTTCTATTCGGCGACGGAGCTCCCCCTGGTGGTCGCGATCACGACGATCGCGACCACCGAGGGGCACATGAAGACGTCGACCGCCGCCGGCCTCGTCGGCGCCGCCATGCTCTCGACCCTGATCTTCCCCTTCGTCGGCATGGCCCTGCGCAAGGGCGCCCCGGCGGAGGGAAGCGAGGACGAGCCCCCAGCCCTTGGCGGAGAAGTCGCCCCCGCCGCCGTATGATTCCCACCTTCCCGGGCGCGTAGCTCAGTGGGAGAGCGCTCGCTTCACACGCGAGAGGTCGCTGGTTCGAAACCAGCCGTGCCCATCACGATTCGACTCAGGGCACCTGCAAGTGGTCCAGGGTGGCAAGGATCTTCGGCGTAAGTTCATCCTTGGCGAGCGTCAACCGATGGTAGCCGCGTTAGCCTTGCCGACATGTCAGGTGACAGCGACGTCTACATACCTCCGTACCTGGACCTCCTCTGGCCCACCCTTCGTGCGGTTCGGGAACTAGGCCACTCGGCGAAGCTGGATGAGATCGACGAGCGGGTGATCGAAGCCGAGGGCTTCAGCGACGAGCAGCTGGCGGTGCTGCACAAGGACGGCCCGCGCAATGAGATCGAGTACAGGCTTGCCTGGGCCAGGACCTACCTGAAGGGAATGGGCGCGCTGGCAAATCCTGCCAGGGGGACCTGGGTGACGACGGAGCGGGGAAAGGTGATGTTCGAGGAGGAGATCGAACCCCTGCGCAAGGAATACCTGCTGAAGCTCGCAAAAGAGAGGAAGCGCAAGGCCTTGGCCGCGCAGGAGGCCGGCGCAGACCTCGAACTGTCAGGCGAGGAAGCTTCTGATGAAACCGAAGACTGGCGGGAAGAGCTGCTGCGGCTGCTGCTGAAGATGGACCCCAGCGGCTTCGAGCACCTGGCGAAACGGCTGCTTCGCGCGGCGGGCTTCATCAACACCAGCGTCACCGGAGGAGCCGGAGACGGTGGCATCGACGGCGTCGGCGTCTACCGGCTGTCGCTCGTCAGCTTTCCCGTCTACTTCCAGTGCAAGCGCTACAAGGGCAACGTAGGACCGGAGAAGGTTCGCGACTTCCGGGGAGCGATGCAGGGCCGGGGGGACAAGGGCCTTCTGATCACCACCGGCAACTTCACTCCTCAGGCCAAGAAGGAGGCCACCAGGGACGGTGCTCCTCCGATCGACCTGATCGACGGAGAACGGCTCTGCGAGTTGCTCAGGGAGCACCGGCTCGGGGTGGAAACCGCGACGCGCACCGTCGAAGAGGTCTCTGTTCAACGGGAGTTCTTCGGCGATCAGTTCGACGTAAGTACTTGATTTGCAGGTATTTTCGAAACTTCCGCCGACCTGATCCATAGGGTGGACAGGTGCCCGCCCTCGCCGAGAGACCAAACCGCGGCGAGGACCTGAAGGTCCTGGCCGGGATCCAGCGGGAGCGGTTCTCGCAGGCCGGAGACAGTCTCAGCAGGCACGTTCCGCTGGTTGACGGTGGGTTGGTGTCGACCGAACTTCCCAGTTTGGCGGCCACGGAGGAGCTGCCGGCCGCCTTCGACCAGTCTTGGCTCCGCAGCCCCGATCGCCCCGAGGTGTCAACGCCGCGGGGAACGATCCGCTGCGCGGATCTCTTCTGCGGGATCGGCGGCCTCTCCGTCGGACTGGAGGAGGCCGCCTGGAGCCTCGGACTCGACGTCGAGCACGCCTTCGCGACCGACACGGATGCCGCCCTCCTCGAGCGCTATGACGCGAACTTCCATGCGCTGCATCTGCACCCCGGTCCGATCGAGGCGCTCGTCGACGGCGAACTCGGGGCCATGCCCACGGCGCAGGAGCAAGAGCTGCTGGAGAAGACGGGTGCGCTCGACCTCGTCCTCGCCGGTCCCCCCTGCCAAGGCCACTCGGACCTCAACAACCACACCCGCCGCGACGACCCACGCAACGCCCTGATGTTGCGGGTCGCCCGCTTCGCCGAGGTCTGCCGGCCGCGGGCCCTGCTGATCGAGAACGTGCCGGCGGCGCAGCGGGACAAGGACGGAGTGGTCGAACGCACCCGCCGGCACCTGGAACTGCTGGGCTACGAGGTCGACAGCGGTGTGCAGCGGGCGGACGAGGTCGGGGTGGCGCAACGACGCCGCCGCTTCTTCCTCATCGCCTCGCTCGACTCGGCACCCTCGCTAGCCGGCGCGATCGCCCGCCGCAGGCGATCCGAGCGCTCGGTGACCTGGGCGATCGAAGACCTCGGCGGCGAGGGGGACGAGGTGTTCGAGTCCTCCGCCGTCCACTCGAAGGAAAACAAGAGGCGCATCGCGCACCTGTTCGAGCACGATCTCTATGACCTGCCAGACAGTGAGCGCCCGGCCTGTCACCGCGACAAGGAACACAGCTACACGGCGGTCTACGGGCGGATGCGTCCCGACGAGCCGGCCCCGACGATCACCGTCGGCTTCGGGTCCACCGGCCAGGGCCGCTTCGTCCACCCCCATGAGCCGCGGACCCTGACCCCGCACGAGGCGGCCCGGGTGCAGTCGTTCCCGGACTGGTTCGACTTCGGCCCGCTGCGCCGCGGCCAGCTCCAGAAGGCGGTCGGCAACGCGGTGCCCCCGAAGCTCGCAAGCGCGGTGCTGACCGAGTTGCTCCCTGGGGGCCGGGTTTCGTGAGCAGCCCCAGCGGGGCGGGGCTTTCGGTTGCGGGACTGTTCGCCGGCATCGGCGGGATCGAGCTGGGCCTGCAGCGAGCCGGCCACGAGAGCGAGCTGCTCTGCGAGATCGAGCCCGGAGCGCGCCGGGTGCTCGAATCCCGCTTCGCCGGGATCGCGGCCTGCGACGACGTCACCCAGCTCGACGAGCTTCCGCCCGTGGGCCTCGTCGCGGCGGGATTCCCCTGCCAGGACCTCAGTCAGGCGGGCAGCAAGCAGGGGATCGGCGGCTCCAAGTCCGGTGTGGTCGAGCACCTCTTCCGTCTGCTGGAAGGACCGGAGGCGCGGCGGCCGCCCTGGGTCCTGATCGAGAACGTCTCCTACATGCTGCGCCTCGACGCCGGCCACGCGATGGGGTATCTGGTCGAGCGGCTCGAGGCACTCGGCTACGCCTGGGCCTACCGCGTCGTCGACGCCCGCGCCTTCGGCATCCCGCAGCGCCGCCAGCGGGTGCTCCTGCTGGCCGGGCGGGAGCAGGACCCGGCGCCGGTCCTCCTCGCCCGCGATGCCGACGAACCCGAAGGGGTGGACGCGATCGGCCCCGTCGCCGCGGCCAGCGCCTACGGCTTCTACTGGACCGAGGGGCGGCGGGGGCTCGGCTGGGCGCGCGACGCGATCCCCACCCTCAAGGGAGGGTCCCGCGTCGGCATCCCTTCGCCGCCGGCGATCTGGCGACCCGGCGAGGGGAGCTTCGGCCTGCCGTCGCTCGAGGACGCCGAACGGCTCCAGGGCTTTCCCGCCGGCTGGACCGAGCCGGCCGACGAGGTCTACTCCCGGCCGCGCCGGTACCGCTGGTCGCTGGCAGGGAACGCGGTCTGCGTCCCGGTCGCCGAGTGGGTCGGCCGCCGGCTGGCCGGCTCGAACCCCGGCCGGGTCAAGGAGAGCCGGCCGTTGCAGAGCGGGGAACGGTGGCCGCTGGCGGCCTATGGCAGCCGGGATGGCCGTTTCGCGACCGAGGTCTCCAAGCGGCCCACCCAGCGGCGCTTCATCCCCCTGGGGGAGTTCCTGCTCAACCCCCCAACCCCCCTTTCCGAGCGGGCGGCACGCGGCTTCCTCTCCCGCGCGCGGGAAGGGAAGCTGCGCTTCGGCGACGGCTTCCTCGACGACCTCGACCGGTACATCGCCGGCTTGGCCGAGGAGCCGCTGGCGCTAGCCTCGGCCGCGTGACCGCAGGCGCCACCCCTCCCACCGCAGAGACGAGCAAACGCATGAAGGCCGTGCGACGGCGAGGGACCCGTCCCGAGCTCGAACTGCGCTCCGCCCTGCACGCTCGCGGCCTGCGTTACCGGGTAGACGTCGCACCCGTGCCGGGCTTCCGCCGCCGCGCCGACGTCGTCCTCGGGCCGGCCAGGATCGCCGTCTACGTCGACGGCTGTTTCTGGCACTCGTGCCGGGAGCACGCGACCACGCCGAAGAGCAACCGCGAGTGGTGGGAAGCGAAGCTGGCGGCAAACGTCGAGCGCGACCGCAGGACCGATCGCGACCTCGAACAGCTCGGCTGGCAGGTCGTCCGCATCTGGGAGCACGAGGACATGGAGGCCGCGGCCGAGCGGATCGCCGCCCTGCGCTCAGCTCGGGGCGACCTCCGCTAGGAGCGCCTTCACCCGCTGCCTGACGGAGTCCTCGAAGGCCGCCCGACCCTGGGAGGGGAGCAGGAAGGAGGCCGACAGGCGGCCCTCGTCCTCGTCGTGCATCGCCGGCAGCTGAGCCGAGGAAGCGACGATGACCGAGGCGATCGGCGTTGCGGGGTCGGCCCCCGAGCGGATCCCCCAGGCGTACTTCGCCCCCGCTTCCGCCACTTCGGAAGCTTCCATGCTGGTCGCCGTAGTCCGGCGCTTGGCCTCGACGCAGAGGACCGCCTGCCCCCCGGCCGGGTCGCAGACGGTGACGAGGACGTCGGGCTTGAGGTTGCTCAGCACGCTGAGCAGGCCGTCGGGGTGGCCGGCCAGCTCGGCGTTGGCATCGGCCTTGATCTCCGCCTGGGCGCGAACCCGGACCAGGGCGGAACCGCAACTCCATCCCCACCCCCAGCGGGTCTTGCCCGGCAGCTCCGAGCCCTCGCCGAGCAACGGTTTCAGCGCGTCGGCGACGGCGATCGCGAGCCATCCCTCGTACAAGCGCCAGACGTTCGAGAGCGGCACCAGCCCGGTCGGATCGTTGCCCAGGGACAGCGAGATGCGCGCCCCGAGCACCGCCGCGAACACTTCCCTGGCGATCGGCGGCCAGGAGGAGCGGGATGGATCGACCGCCCGGGAGACGCCGGCCCGTTCGGCGACCTCCCGCATCGGCCGCACCAGCGCAGTGGCCTGGGATGGCGAGGCCAGCCTCTCCTCGACCGCCTTGACCAGCGACCGGCAGGCGGCCGCCAGCGCCGCCGAGGCCCAGGGCGCGGTGGAGCGGTGCCGCTTGGCGACCTTGTCGGGGATCAGGGCCCCGCCCACTTCCCGGCCCGGTCGTGAGCCGCCTCGCCGCTCGGTCTCGATCAGGTCTTCCGGCGCGCCCCGCATGTCGGCGGGCGCCCAGACCGGGACCACGCGCTCCTGCTCCGGCCAGTTGGCGAGCATGTGCCGGCAGGCCGCCCGCGCGTTGGGAACCGCCTCCGGACGGAGCCAGTCCCCCCGGCCCGGACGGGGCCCCTGATCGCGCCCCTGGCCGGGGGGCAGGGTCAGCCCGCGCAGCGACGTCGAGACCAGGCGGCTCCACATCGTCGCGACGTCCTCCTTCGTGAACGGCGCGGCTGGCTTCACCTTGACGAAGGAGACGTCCACCGACCTCTCCACCGGGTTCCACCACACCAGCGGCACCTCGCCGACGAGCATGTCCGGCACTTCGGTGCCGGACTGCTCCAGCTCGAGCACCAGGTCCGACCCCGAGCCCGAGACGACCTTCATCCCTCCGGGCCGGATCATCAGCGGGCCGCCGACGTCTTCCTCGGCGACGGTCTGGCCGCGGGCGCGGAGCAGGACGCGCACGCTCAGGAGAGGGCGGACCAGAAATCGAGGATGCCGAAGTCAGATCCCTCGCGGGCGGTGTCCAGCAGGCGTTCGACCCGCAGGCGGAGGAGCCCGCCGAGATCCGCCTCCCTCTCCGCGCCCGGCATCAGCTCCATGCCCTCCAGGGCGGTCAGCGTCGCGACGAAACGGCCGGGCTCGACCATGGGAAGCACGCAGTGCGCGAAAGCGTTCTCGACCGCGAGCTGCAGGGTCTCGTCCTCGACGCCGGGGTCGCTGCCGCAGAGGGCGCGGAAGTAGGCCATGTAGGCAAGGCAGCGCTTGGCGCTGCGGTGGCTCACCGTCAGATCATCGAATTCGTCGACGAAGCCGCGCAGCCGCGCCGCCAGCACCGCGACCTCCTCCTCCGGTGCCTCGGTGAGGGCGCTGAGGGGGTCGCCCAGGAAGCTCTCACCCCAACCCTCGGCGACGTCTTCGCTCTCGGTCTCGCTGGAGTTAGCCATACCAATCAGCGCCACATCGGTCAGCTCCGCCGGCTCCAGCAGCACGACCGAGCTCCTCGCGCTGACCTTGCGCGCGGGGGCGTGGGCGCTGGTGTCGACGTTGATCGTTCCCAGCACCCTGGGAAAGGGGCCGAAGAGAGCGACCGGCGGCAGGTCCACGAGTCCCGCCGCGTCCGTGGAGGGAGTGCCTCCGGTACGCAGCTCCCAGTCCAGGACCACCTCGCTGGTTCCGCTGAGGCCGTGGATCACGGGGGCGAGGTAGCCCTCCGGCGCCGAAAGGTTCATCTCCTCGACCAGCAGGATCGGCGGCCCCTTCACCTCTTCGTTTTCCTGGGTCGGCGCGACGGACGCCTGGTGCATGTCGAGGATGGTCGAGGTGTAGGTGGTCGAGGCGAACTGGCGACCGAGGACGGAGTAGTAGCCGGCCAGGTCGTCGGGCGTGAGCCACTGCCTCAGGGCCTCGATCTCGAAGCGGCGGCCGTCGGAGGCGAAGAAGTCCATCAGCAGGCGCGCCATCGTCGACTTCCCGGTTCCGCTCGGGCCGGCGAAGAGGATCAGCTGGCTGGACAGCATCACCGCCAGCAGATCGGTGGCGAGGCTGCGGTCGAGGATCAGCCGCCGTTTCCCTGCCATCTCGACCAGCCGCCGCGGCAGCTCGGTGAGACCCGCCAGCTCGGTCATCCGACCGAGCATCACCGCCTCGAAGTCCTCCAGGTCGACCGTCCGTGCCGTCGGCTGCGCCTCCTCGCGCTCATCTCCCTCGGCCGCACCCTCGGCCTCGGCCGGCACCTCCGGCTCTTCCGCGCTCTCCTCCAGCTCCAGGGGCAGTGGCTCGCCCGGGGGCGGTTTGGAGTCGACGTAGTGGATGTCCTCCTCCGCGATCGCCGGGAAGTGCGGGCGGATCCGCTCCGCCAGATCCGCGCCTTTGCGCTCGACGATCTTTCGCGCCCGCCAGTAGCCCTCGGTGTGATCGAAGACGGCGATCGTCTTCGCGTTGGGGAAGCGCTTGATCCGGTCTTTCGCCACCCTGAGGAACTGCCGGATCGTGTACGGCCTGGCGATGAAGATCGCGTACAGTTCGATCGGCTTGTCCATGCTCTCGGTGATGACGTTTGCCGCCCGTCCCGAGTTGTTGGCTTTCTTGCAGCGGGTCTGTCCTGGAAGCTCCAGCTCCCGCTTCAGGATCGTGTCGACCGAGCCCCAGTTGTAGCCCGTCTTGCCGGAGCGGTAGACCTCGTCGGCGAGGTCGCTGATCGACTGCTCCAATCGAGTGAGCGGCGGCTCCGGCATCGGCCCACCCTATAGCCGCTCTAACCTGGAAAAGTGAGCCGCATCCACCTGCTTTGCCGCGAGCAGCGCGTCGAGCTGCCGATCGACGAGGCGTTCGCCTTCTACGGCGACGCGAGCAACCTCGAGTTGATCACCCCACCCTGGCTTGGCTTCGAGATCACGACGCCGACGCCGATCGGGATGCGAGTCGGGACGCTGCTCGAATACCGGTTGAAGCTGCACCGGGTGCCGGTGCGGTGGCGGACGCGGATCGAGTCCTGGGAACCGCCGCGGCGCTTCGTCGACATCCAGATCAAGGGGCCATACTCGCTTTGGGAGCACACCCACACGTTCGAGGAGGACGGGACCGGGGCGACGTTCATCTCCGACTGGGTCCGCTACTCGATTCCCTTCGGGCCGCTCGGCGAGCTGGCGAACCGGTTGCTCGTGCGTCGCGACCTGCGGCAGATCTTCGACTACCGCCGCGATGCGGCGGCGAGGGAGCTGGTCGCGCCCACGTAGATCGTCGACTCAGGGCTGCTGCATCACCGCGATCGTGTTCCCCGACGGGTCCTCGAACCAGGCGATCTGCGGGCCGGGGCCCCGGACGATGCCCTTCTCGTCGTGGTCGAAGTCGTCGTAGCGCTCGAAGCTGACCCCGCGTGATTCCAGTCCTTCGACCGCGGCGTCGATGTCTTCCACTTCGAAGTTGAGGATCGTGTAGCTGGGCGGCGTCATCTCGACGCTGAGGTACATCAGGATGTCGCCACCGTTCGGTTTTAGAGCGGTCACCCCGAACTCCTCGCTCATCACCTCGATCGGCAACCCGAGCGTCCCTTCGTAGAATTGCTTCGCCCGGTCGATGTCGTTCACGGCGAAGCCGCTGGTCGCTTTGCTCTCACCAAGCATCTTCAGTGCTCCTCTCGCGGGTTGTGCGTTTACCCATTAGACCGGTTGGGCGGGCAAAAGTCATCGCTATTCGTCGGACGGCGGCGAGCGGCGGCCGCGCTTGCGCTCCGACTGGCGTCGCTTCTGCTCGAGCCGGCGCTGGCGCGAGGCGCGGCTGGGCCTGGTCGGCCGTCGCTTGCGCCGCACCCGCAGGCCGGCGGCGATCTTCGCCGCGAGGCGTTCCAGCGCCAGCTCCCGATTGCGGGCCTGGCCGCGCGCGTCCTGGGCCACGGCGGTGACGAGCGGGCCCAGCCGTTCCAGCAGCCTGGCCCGCTGCGAGTCGCTCAGGCTCGCCGACTCCTCGACCGCGAAGATCGCTTCCACCCGCGAGGCGGTGACGTTGGCGTGCTGCCCGCCGGGCCCCGAGGAACGGCTCGTCCGCAGCTCGATCTCGCTCAGCGGCAGCGAGAGCCGCTCGTCGATCCTCAGCAGGTCGGGCACGGCCTAGCCGGAGAGCTCGGGGATATAGCGCTCGAGGTGCTCGGCGATCGTCTGCCGCACCCAGCGCTGCGTCTCGGCATCGGCCATCCGGTAGCGGCCGAGCAGCATCTTCTGGCCGGTGAGTGGCAGCTCGGCAATCTCCCAGCGCACGACGAGCCGCTCGAAGAGGGCCTCGGAGCGGCGGCGCCAGGCGTCCTCCTGCGAGGCCGCCGAACCGGACGGCGGCTCCCCCACCTTGGCGATCGTCGCGGCGCTGAGCGTTTCCCGCAGGGTGAGGACGTTGCCCTCGGGGTCGACGTAGTCGATCGTCGGCGCCTTCTCCCGCTGCCGCCGCTGCTTCTTCCGCTTCGCCACGTCGGACCTCTAGGCGAGGGCGTCGATCTTGCCGGCGAGCTCGAAGTCGTTTGCCGTCAGCCCGCCTTCGGAATGGGTCGAGATCGTCACCGTCACCGTGTCCCAGGAAATCGTCAGGTCGGGATGATGGTTCATCCCCTCGGCCGGCTCGACCAGGCTCTCGACGAAGCGGACGCTGCCGACGAAGTCCTCGCGTTTGAAGCTCTTCGCGATCGCCTCGCCCTGGCGCGCCCAGCCGGAGAGCCCGGCCAGCCTTTCCTCGATCTGGGCATCGCTCAGCAGCGCCACGCGCTTATGCTGGCAGGCACGCCATGGCGACGCAAACCCGAGAGAAGCCGACCCTCTGGCAGATCGACTTCTCGCACTACAGCGAGAAGGTCCGCTGGGCCCTCGAGCACAAGGGGATCGACCACGGCCGCCGCTCGATCCTGCCGGGCAGCCACATCCCGATCGCGCTGGCGCTGACCCGGGGCGCTCAGCCGACGATGCCGGTGCTGCAGCTGGAGGACCGGAGCATCGGCGACTCGACCGAGATCATCGCCGCCCTTGAGGCCCGCTATCCGGAGCCGCCGCTATACCCGGTCGACGCCGCCGAGCGCGCCCGGGCGATCGAGCTGGAGGACTGGTTCGATGAGAACCTCGGCCCGCACGCACGCCTGCTCTCCTTCTACGAGCTGATCCAGGAGCCGGAAATCTTCGCCGAGGTCGCCGCCGAATCGGTGCCAGGCCCGCTCGGCAAGGCGAAGCCGGTGGTCGGCGCCTACGCCCGCGCCTTCACCAGCATCCGCTGGAAAGCGAACAGCGACGACGAAGCGGCCCGCGCCCGGGAAGCGATCGTCGTCGGCTTCGACAAGCTCGAGGCCGAGCTGGACCAGGGCGACGGCGAGTTCCTCGTCGGCGACCAGCTCAGCGTCGCCGACATCACCGCCGCCTCCCTCTTCTACCCGCTCGTGCTCCCGCCGGAGGGGCCGCTCGACCCCGACCTGCCGCGCCCGCCGGCGCTCGAGCGCTTCCGCCAAAGCCTCAGCGATCGCCGCGGCTTCAGGTGGGTCGAGGACACCTTCCGCAAGCACCGGCGCCGCGGCTAGAAGTTTTCCGAAGAATTTACGTTCTCAGACAATATGTTGCATTTCCTTCGCTAGGGTGCTATCCATGCAGACGATGGCTCCGCCCGAAGATGCACTCAGCGAGCGCTTTGCGCGACTCGACGAACGATTCGACCGAACCGACGAACGCATCGCCGACGTCGATAGACGCGTGGCGGAAGCGGCGAAAGACACGAGTCGGCAATTCGATGAAGTAAATGGGCGCATCACGGAGGCAGGCAAGGAGACGGATCGTCGGCTGAAGGAAGTAGATCGGCGGATCACCGAGAAGGCGGAGGGGACTCACCGCCGTCTGGATTGGGTCGAGGAAGAAGTACGAGGACTGAAAAAAGGAATGGAATCCCTGCACTCCGGAATCCACCGGGCGACGATCGCCATCTGGGTCGCATCCGCTGGCGTAATCGCAGCGATCCTCGCCAAAGGTGGTTGAACTAACCCCCGATCGGGGCTCTGGGATTGGCGCCCCAGAAAACGACCGTGCCGAGCATGCCGATGATGTGGACGGCGACGATGTTGAAGACCATCGATTTCGCCGTCGCGGTGCCGACGCCGACCGGGCCGCCCGACGCGGTGTAGCCGTAATAGCAACCGACCAACACGATCACCGTCGACATCACCATCCCCTTGATCAGGCTGAAGATCAGGTCGGGAGGGCTCTGGTACATCCAGAAGATCAGCAGGTAGCCGCCGGAGGAGACGTCGCCGACCTGATTGACGACCGAGAGGTAGCTGGCGCTGTAGATGATCCCGATCCCGACCAGGTAGAGGAAGGGGAGCGCGATCCAGGCCCCGAGCAGGCGGGTCGCGCAGAGGAAGGTGACCGGCTGGATCCCCATCACCTCGAGCGCGTCGATCTCGTCGGAGATCCGCATCGCCCCGATCTCGGCGACGATCCCCGTCCCCACCTTGGCGGCGAGGATGTAGCCGAAGGCGTAGGGCAGGCCCTCGCGCAGGTCGCAGTAGGCGGAGAAGAGGCCGGCCAGCGACGGGGCGCCGATCGAGCGGTTGAAGTAGGCCCCCTGCAGCCCGCACTGGAGGCCGAGGATGAAGCAGAAGGCCCAGATGATCAGGGCCGAGCCGAAGATCAGGATGCCCGCCTGCCGCAGTCCCTCGCCGAAGAACTTGAAGGCCCGGCCCGAGTAGACCTGGCCCGAGACCCTGAGGCCGAAGCGGGCGATGTCCCCGAAGGAGTCGAGCCAGCCGCGGGGGATGTCGAGCCAGCCGATCACCGGACCGCCTGCAGGTCGGGGTTGGTCGCGAGCAGGATCGAGCTGACGACGAACTGGAAGAAGAAGACGGCGACGAGGGAGATGACGACCGCCTGGTTGACCGCCCGGCCGACCCCGGCGGCCCCGCCCGATGCCGACATCCCTTTGTAGGAGCAGACGATCGCGACGATCGCGCCGAACATCGTGCACATCATCACCGAGGACCAGAGGTCGGTGATCGTCGCGTTGCTGAAGAGCGTGGCGAAGAAGCCGCCAAGCGGCTGGTGGTAGAGAAGCTCGGCGGCGATCCCGGCGCTGAGGCCCATCACGATCGCGAAGATGTCGAGCAGCCCGGTGATGACCATCAGCGCCAGGAAGCGCGGCACCACCAGGTTCTTCACCGGGTCGACGCCGAGCACCTGGAGCGCGTCGAGCTCCTCGCGGATCTTGCGGGCGCCGAGGTCGGCGGTGATCGCCGTGCCGGCGACTCCCGAGACCACCACCGCCGTGACCAGCGGGGCGATCCAGCGGATCGCGATCACGACGAAGAAGCCGCCGAGGCGATCAAGGGCGCCGAACAGCGAGAGGATCCCGGCGGCTTGCAACCCAGGGGCGCCGAGGTTGAGGGCAAAAGTCGAGACGAGAAGCGGAAACCAGGAGAGTTTCAGCACGAAGAGGAGCTGCCAGACAAGCTCCTCGCCGTAGGGATACGGCCGCCTCACCGCCGAGATCAGGGTTTTGACGGTGAGGATCATCATCACCCCCACCTCCTCGAAAACGTTCTTGACGGGCAGCAGCCCGCGGCTCAGCGTCTGTCCCGCCACCGGCTCATCGCCCTGCCCAGGGGACCGCGGCTGCTCGCCCGCCGCCGCACCTCCTGCTCGCTCTCCCGCTGCGCCGCCGCCAGCTGCGCGATCAGCGTGTCGCGCGTCTGCTCCAGCTCCTCGACCCCGGCGACGTGGGCGACGGCGCGGGTGGGCGCCGTCGCCAGGTCCGCCTTGAGGTGGCCGGTGTAGCTCGCGAGCTCAGCCTCCAGCCGGGCGATCTGCCGCCGCAGCTCCTGCCGCACCTCGAGCGTTTCGCTCTCCTCGCTGGGCAGGCTCGCACAGGCGAGCGCAACGATCGCCAGGTCGCGCGGACCGATGCCCGCTTCGCCGGCACGTCGCAGAGCGTCGGCGGCAATCTCCTCGAGCTGGGGCGCCGCCTCCACCCCGTCCGCGACGAAGGTCCCCTGGCCGTGACGAGTAACGACCAGATCATCCCTCTCGAGCGCCTCGTAGACCGCCCGCACGGTGCCGACGTTGACCCCCGCCCAATTCGCCAGCCGACGGAAGCTCGGCAGCCGCTCCCCAGCTGCCAGCTCACCGGTCCGGATCAGAGCCCGAAGTCGCCAGCTCAGCTGCAGGCCGACCGGAAGCTCGTCGCTCGGGTCGATCGTGAACGGATTCGCCTCCAGCTGTGCCACTGAGCCGCACAGTATCTCTCTCACCTGTGCCAGTCAACTGGCACAGGTGACCAGCGCCTACGGCGTCAGGACGATCTTCAGCGCTTCGCGCTGGTCGTAGATCTCGTAGGCCTCACCAGCGTGATCCAGCGGCATGTGGTGCGTGACCAGCGGGGAAGGGTCGAGCTTGCCGCCCTCCATCAGGGCAAGAACGCGGTCGACGTGGGCGATCACGTTGGCGAGGCCGAGCCGCAGCTGCAGGCCCTTCAGCCAGGCAAGCCCGAGCGGGATCTCCCCCTTGCCTGCGTAAGCGCCGATCCCTGAGACGGTGCCGGCGTCGCGAGCAAGGCTGACGGCCAGCGCCAGCGGCCCCGGGTCGCCGACGGCGTCGACGACCACGTCGACGCCGAGGCCTTCGGTCGCGGCCCGCACCGCTTTCTTCGGGTCCTGCTCGGTCAGGTGCAGCGGTGTCGCGCCGAAGCTCTCGGCCATCCGCAGCCGTTCCTCCACCGTGTCGACGGCGAAGACCTGGACCGCGCCACCGGCCAGCGCCGCCTGCACAGCGCAGAGCCCGACCGGACCGAGGCCGAGGACGGCGACGGTGTCCCCCGCCTTCATCTCCGCGTGGGCGACCGCGTGGTAGCCGGTTCCCATCACGTCGCCGGCGAAGAGGGCGACGTCGGCCGACATTCCCTCCGGCACCCGCCGCAGGGTCAGGTTCGCCCGCGGCACCCGCAACTGCTCCGCCTGGGCCCCCTGCAGGTTGCCGAGGTTCGCCCCGTGGCCGAAGGTCTGGCCGTTGCGGCAGCGGTGGTAGTCGCCGCGCAGGCAGGAGGCGCAGGTCGCGCAGGCGGTGTGGAAGGTGCCGAGCACACGGTCGCCGACGGCAACGCGCTGGACATCGTCCCCCGCTGCGAGGACGGTGCCGACGAACTCGTGGCCGATCGTGAAGCCCGGCTCGACCGGCACCCGGCCGTGGTAGATGTGGAGGTCCGAGCCGCAGATCCCGCTCGCCTCGACCCCGACGAGCGCGTCGTCGGCGGCGCCGATCTCAGGATCGGCCTTCTCCTCGATCCGCACCTGCTCGGGGGCCTGGAAAGTGACGGCGCGCATGCGAGCGCAACGCTACCGGTAGGAGAGCTACGGGGCTTCCTAGAAAGCGTTGGTGCCGATCATGCCTAGGAAGGCAGCCACGATCACAATCGCTGCCGCGAAAAGCGACCTCTGCAGGGAGTCGAATCGGGCGTCGAGGCCCTGGAAGCGCAAATTCATTTCCACCCGAAGCTCTTTCATCCCCCGCTCCATCTTCCCTTCGACCTTGTCGAATTTCCCTTCGACCTTGTCGAACTTCCCTTCGACCTTGTCGAACCGAGCGTCAACCTTGTCGAACCGAGCGTCAACCTTCTCGAAGCGCTCATCCACCTTCTCGAAGCGCTCATCCACCTTCTCGAAGCGCCCGTTCATCTCGCCCTTGAGCTCGCGGAAGTCCTTGTCGATTCGGGCGAAACCGTCATCGATCTTCGTCTCGAGATGGGCATAGCCGTCGTCGACCTTCTCTTTGAAATCGTCAAGACGGTCGTCGGTCCATTTCTCCCTGGGCATCACAGCCATGATCCTAGCGCAACCTTTCGTCTGCGGCCCGCAAGACGGGCGATTGGCAATCCAGGCAGCCAACGCTAGATAGCGTCGGCGCACGCGTTGCGCGCAGAAAGCCAATTCTCGGGGGAGGGAGTCACGTGGATCTGAGACATGCGGGGGCTGACGCATCCGCCCGAGTCGCGCCCGTGCCGGACACGTCGCATGAGGGGTGGAATCAATCGTTCAGTTGACGCCGGCGACCTGGAAGCGGCTCTGCTCGCCGCCGGGGCTGGCGGTCTCTTCGATCCGTGCCTCCAGCGCCAGCTCCTTCTCGAAGTCGGCGGCCTCGCCGTGGGCGAAGGAGACGTCCTTGCCCTCGAGCAGCTCGATGAAGATCTCGACGAAGCGGGCGTCGAGCTGTTTGCCGGCGACCCGGCGCAGCTCGAGGATCGCGTCGTAACTCGACATCGGCGTCCGGTAGGAGTCGCGCGCGGTCATCACGTCGTAGGTGTCGGCGACGGAGATGATCCGGGCCAGCTCCGGGATTTCGTCGCCGGCCAGGCCGCGGGGATAGCCTTTGCCGTCGATCCGCTCGTGGTGGGCGAGGATGATCTCCGCCACCGGCCCGTAGCCGTCGAGCGAGGAGACGACGCGGGCGCCCTGCTGCGGATGGCGCTTGATCAGCATCCAGTCCTCATCCGTGAGCGGCACGTTGGCCTTGAGGATCCGGTCGGGGAGGATGAACTTGCCGATGTCGTGCAGCAGCGCGGCGATGTGGACCAGCTCCTCCTCGCGGCGCGAGTAGCCGGCGCGCTGGGCGATCGCCCGCGAGTAGCGGGCGACGGCGGCGCTGTGGCGGGCGGTCATCTGGTCCCGCAGGTCGAGGGTGCGCAGCATCGCGCTCAACATCCCGACCTGGAAACTGGCCAGCTGCTTGCTGCGCAGCTCCAGCTCCTCGGCCCGTTGCTGGGAGACGAGCAGGGCGCCGAGCAGGTACTGGAAGGTGACGAGGACGACGCCGAAGAGGGCGACCCCGGCGAGGCCGACCTGGACGTAGAGATAGGCGACACCCACCGCCATCAGGCCCGCCGCGAGCTCGGAGGGCAGCAGCGGGATCAGCGCCGTGCGGACCTTGACGAAGAACGAGCTGCGGTCGAGGTAACAGGAGTAGGAGGCGATCATCGTGAAGTTGATCGCCAGGGCGAGGAGGAAGACCGCGAAGATCAGCGCGTAGAAAGCGGCGTCGGTCTGCTTGATCTGCGCCGCTTCGACGATTTCGTGGAAGGCGAGGCCGCTGACGAGGGGGAAGGTCGCGTAGGTGAGCAGGTTGTTCAGCAGGTAATGGCCGGCGTCGCGCCAGCGCAGCCAGCCGGCGAGGATCGTCAGCACCCCGATCACCGCCGCTGGGGTTCCGCCGAGGAAGACCATCGCCAGGACGAGAGCGAGGAAGCTGCCCGAGATTTTGACCTTTGACGTGGTGCTGATCGCGGTCAGGTCGCTGAAGACCGAGAAGCCGAGCAGGATGAAGAAGAGCGGCAGGTCCCAGTCCGCCTGCACCGACTCCGCAGCGGCGGCAGCAGCGATCAGCGCCATCGCGACGATCATCGTCGCGATCGCGACGTGGGTGGGGCGGGACGGAGCTCTGTTTGATTCGGTCATCTGGGGGAAGGTCTTGGAAGCCCGCCTACCAATTCACGGGCGTCCCGCTATTCCCTGCGCGAAGCGCTTTTTGTTGGCGCTTCCGCTAATTGGGAACTCCAAAGTTAGACGGGTACTTACAGCATCGGCAAGACCTTTAGCCAGATGGCCAAATTCGCCCAGAACCGAGCTCCCGCCCCATGAAGATCTCCCGCCCCGGGAGGGGGGACCGAATCGAGCCCGAAAAAAGCAAAAGGGCGCCCTCCATCCGAGGCGCCCTTTCGCGAAGTCTTGCTGGCCACTCGATCAGGTGGCCTGAGGAACTCTAGTGACGGTAACCCATGTCTTCTGCCCCTTCCATAGTCGTTGAAGCCCGCAACCTTGTGCGCTGCATCGTGGAAACTTCTTAATTGCTGGTCACTTTGTAGCACAGCTTTGCGGAAACTTGTGCATCTGCAGGAAAAGTTGTGCAGAAATGCAGTAATACGCCTGGCTAGACATGCCTGATCCACGCCTGACCGCCCCCCTGCGCCGGCCCCTCTTCCGGCGGCTTGCCGCGTCCTACGCGGTCAATGAGCTGGGGGACTGGATGGGGATCATCGCCCTCTCGGTTCTGGTCTTCGACCGCACCGAGAGCGCCCTGGCGACCGCCGCCCTCTTCCTCGGGACGCGCTTTCTCCCCGCCCTTTTCGCCCCGCTCCTGGTCGCTCAGGCGGAGAAGCCGCCGCCGCGCTACGCCCTGCCGGTCATCTACTGCGGTGAGGCGGCGGTCTTCGGCGCCCTGGCCCTTCTCGCCGGACACTTCTCCCTCGCGGCGGTGGTCGCCCTGGCTGCGGTCGACGGCGCCCTCGCGCTCGCCGGTCGCTCCCTCACCCGCGCCGTCGTCGCCACCGCGCTCGAGCCGAGCGGTGAGCTCCGCGCCGGCAACGCCATCCTCAACGTCGCCTTCACCGGCGGCGCCGCGGTCGGCCCGGCGCTGGCGGGGCTGGTCGTCGCCGGCTTCGGCGTCCAGTCGGCCCTGCTGTTGGACGCGGTGTCTTTTTATGCGGTTGCCTGGATCCTCTTCACCGCCGGGGCGATGCCCCAGGCCGAGCCCGAACCGGGTCGGATGCGCGACCGGGTCCGGGCCGGGCTGGCTTACGTGCGCCAGGAGACCGCACTGCGGCGGCTGCTGACCGCGCAGGGCATTGCCTTCGTCTTCTTCGCCGCGGTGCTCCCGGTCGAGGTCGTCTACGTCAAGGAAACGCTGGGATCGAACGACACCGGCTACGGAGTGATGCTCGCCAGCTGGGGCATCGGGATGGTCGCCGGCAGCCTCCTCTTCGCCCGCCTGCGACAGGCCCGGCTCAGCTACCTGCTGCTGTTCAGCACCCTCGCGGTCGGGACCGGCTACCTCGGGCTGGCCGTCGCGCCGACGCTGGCGGTGGCCTGCGCGGCCTCGATCCTCGGGGGCGCCGGCAATGGCGTGCAGTGGGTGGCGGCGATCAGCGCCGTGCAGGAGATGACCGCCGAATCGATGCAGGCGCGGGTGATGAGCGTGCTCGAGTCGATCGGGGCGGCGATGCCCGGCGTGGGGTTTGCGGTGGGCGGGGTCATCGCCGCCGTGCTGAGCCCCCGGATGACGTTTCTTGTCGCGGGAGCGGGGGTATGGGCGATCGTTGTCGTGGCTGCGCCGCTTCTCGGGGGGAAATGGCTGGAAAGCCACGAAAGATCTGTAAAGCCGTTGCTTGACGGGCGTGACGGCGTTGTGGTGGAGTTGATCCCAGGGAACAGACCCGGCAATCCGGAATCGGAGGAGATACGTTGAAGAAGCTAGGTGCACTCATCGCGGTTCTGGTTCTCGCAGCGGTCGCGGCAGTTGGACTGGCGTCGTGCGGTGGCGGCAGCGACACGTCCGGCAGCGAAAGCGGCAGCGGCAAGAAGGGCGGAACCCTGAACGGCACCTACGCCTCCTTTCCGGATTACATGGACCCGGCCCTCTCCTATACGGCCGAAGGATGGACCGCGATGGCCGACGTCTACACCCCGCTGCTCACCTACAAGCACGCCAACGGCGAGGAAGGCAGTGAGGTGATCCCGGGGCTGGCCAAAGAACTTCCGAAGATCAGCAACGGCGGCAAGACCTACACGCTCTTCCTCCGTCCCGGCCTCAAATACTCCGACGGCACCACGGTCAAGGCCTCCGACTTCCCCTTCGCGGTGGAACGGATGATCCAGCTCAATTCCGGCGGCTCGCCCTTCTACCTATCGATCGTCGGCGCGGAAAAATTCGCCGAAACGAAACAGGGTCCGATCCCCGGGATCAAGACCAACGACAAGAGCGGGGAAATCGTGATCAACCTGGAAGGGCCGCGAGGCACCTTCACCAACGAGCTCGGGCTGATGTTCGTGGCGCCGCTGCCGCGGGACACGCCGGTCGAAGACCTCTCCGCCAACCCGCCCCCCGGCACCGGGCCTTACATGATCACCAACTCGCAGCCCGGCAAAGAGTGGGAATACGAGCGCAACCCCTACTGGGCCAAAGCGAACGCCAAGGCGATGCCCGACCTGCCCGAAGGCGTGGTCGACAGCGCCAAGATGACGGTGATCCGCAACCCGCAGTCGCAGGTCGACGACATCGAGCAGGGCACCTACGACTGGATGCAGAACCCGCCGCCCTCCTCGCGCTACGCGGAAGTCAAAGAAAAATTCGAAGGCACCCAGTTCCGGGTCGAGCCGACGATCAGCACCTACTACTTCTGGATGAACACCCAGGAGGAGCCGTTCAACGACGTCAAAGTCCGCCAGGCGGTCAACTACGCGATCGACTCGGCCGCGCTGGAACGGATCTACGCCGGTCAGATCAAAGGCACGCAGCAGATCCTGCCGCCGGGGATGCCGGGCTACGAAAAACTCGAGCTCTACCCGCACGACATGGACAAAGCCGAAGAACTGATGAAAGAAGCCAACCCGTCGGACATGGACATCACCGTCTGGACCGACACCGAAAGCCCGAACAACGAAGCCGGCGAATACCTGAACGAGATCCTCAAGGAACTCGGCTTCAACACGAACCTGAAAATCCTCAACGCCGACAACTACTTCACGGTGATCGGCAACGCGACCACGCCGGAGCTCGACGCCGGCTGGTCGGACTGGTTCCAGGACTACCCGCACCCGAACGACTTCTTCCAACCGCTGCTGGCCGGGGAAAGCATCCTGCCGACCAACAACGGCAACTTCGCCAAATTCGACGATCCGGCGGTCAACGAGAAGATCAAAGAACTGGGTGCGGAACAGCTCGGGCCCGACCAGGAAGCGGCCTACGCGGAACTGGACAAAGAAGTGATGGAAGAAGCCCCGTGGGCGCCCTACGGGACGCGGACCCTGTCGACCTTCGTCTCCGACGCGATCGACCTGGAAAGCGTGATCTTCAATCCGACCTTCGGTCACTACCTGAGCAGCTTCGAATTCAAGTAACGCGCCAGGGGTAGAAGAAGCTCGTGTCCACCGAACCGAGCGCAGAGCGAGGGCCTTGGTCCCTCGCTCTGCGGCGGTTCCTGCGCAACCGCCTCGCGGTTGCCTTCCTGGCGCTGTTCGTCCTCATCGTCGCCTTCGTCATGGCGGCGCCGCTGTGGGCGAACCACGTCGCGGGCACCGGACCGAACGAGGAGCACACGGTCGACACCGTCACCGTCGACGGTGAAGAAAAGGACGTGGTCACCCCCGAAGGCAAGCCGATCGGGCCGCAATGGTTCGGCGCCGGCGGCAAGTTCTTCCTCGGCGCCGACAGCCGCCTCGGCCGCGACGAGATGGTCCGCCTCATGTACGGCGGCCGCACCTCGCTGGAGATCGGGATCACCGCGGCGCTGATCGCGACGATCCTCGCCGTCGTCCTCGCCCTGCTGGCCGGCTACTTCCGCGGCTGGGTCGACGGCCTGATCGCCCGAACGCTGGACGTGATCTGGTCCTTACCCGTCTTCCTGATCGGGCTCTCGCTGGGGATCGCGCTCGCCGTCGGCGGTCTCGAGATCGGCCCGCTCGAACTCTCCAGCGGCTCGATCTGGAACCCGATCATCGTCATCAGCATCTTCACCGTGCCCTACATCGCCCGGCCGATCCGCGGTCAGGTGCTGGCGCTGAGCGAGAAAGAGTTCGTCGAGGCGGCCATCGCGCAGGGAGCAAGTCCGTTGCGGGTCATGTTCGGCGAGATCCTCCCCAACCTCGCTTCGACGATCATCGTCTTCTTCACCCTGATGATCGCCAACAGCATGCTCTTCGAGGCGGGGCTCTCCTTCCTCGGCGCCGGCGTGCAGCCGCCGAACTCCTCCTGGGGGACGATGATCACGGTCGGCGTCGATCTGCTCAACATCCAGCCCCTGCTGGCGATCCTCCCCGGGCTGATGATCACGCTGACGGTGCTCTCGCTGAACATCGTCGGCGATGCGCTGCGCGACGCGCTCGACCCGCGCGGCAAGGCGCGGATGGACGCCTCGCTCGAGTTCGAGGCCCAGGGCGGCGTCGCCGCCGGCGCCCAGCAGGGGGCGGCGATCTGATGAGCCGCTTCATTGCCCGGCGCGTGGTGGCGATGATCGGGGTGCTCTTCGCCGTCTCGGTGATCGTCTTCGTCGTCTTCATGGTGTTGCCGAAGCAGAACCCGGCGCAGACGCTGGCCGGCAAGAACGCGACGCCTGTCCTGGTCAAGAGCATCGAAGAAGAATGGGGCTTCGACGACTCTCTGGTCGTCCAGTACGGGACGATGATGAAGAAGGTCTTCACCGGCGAGCTGACCTCCTACAAACCCCGGATCCCGGTCGACGACCAGATCCGCGAAGGGATCCCGGCGACCTTCTCGCTGACGATCGGGGCGGCGATCATCTGGCTCTTCTTCGGGCTGCTGCTCGGCTACTTCTCGGCCCTGCGGGCCGGCGGCTGGCTCGACCGCATCCTCACCGGGCTCTCGATCGCCGGAATCTCGATCCCGGTCTTCCTCCTGGCGCCGGTGCTCCTCTACTTCCTCACCTACAAGTTCGAAATCTTCCCCAACGCCCAGTACGTCCCCTTCGGCGAAGACCCCTACGAGTGGCTGCGGCACCTGATCCTGCCCTGGTTCACGCTCGCCGTGCTCTCGATCGGCTTCTACAGCCGTGTCCTGCGCTCGAACATGCTCGACGTGATGAACGAGGACTACGTCCGCACCGCCCGGGCCAAGGGCCTGAGCGAGCGCCAGGTGATGACCCGGCACGTGCTGCGCAACTCGCTGATCCCGGTGATCACGCTCTTCGGCCTCGACTTCGGTACCACCATCGCCGGCACCGCGATCATCACCGAAGTTCTCTACTCGATCAACGGAGTTGGCTTCTACGCTGCTGACGCGGTGAAAAAATTCGAACTGCCGCCGATCATGGGGGTCGCCCTCTACGGCGCCTTCTTCGTCGTCCTCGTCAACGCCTTGGTGGACATTGCCTACGCCTACCTCGACCCGCGGGTGCGCCTGGGGGAGGCCGGTTCAGAATGAGCACTGCTCCGCTTCTCTCCGTCGATGGCCTGCGGGTCGGCTTCGCGACCGAAGACGGGGTCGTGCAGGCCGTCGACGAGGTCAGCTTCGACCTGCGCCCGGGCGAAGTGCTGGCGATCGTCGGCGAGTCCGGCTCGGGCAAGAGCGTCACCGCGCAGACGATCATCGGCCTGACCCGCGCCAACAACGCCCGGATCGAGGGCTCGGTGAAGCTGGACGGGAAGGAGCTGACCAGCGCCAGCGACGCCGAGATGCGGCGGCTGCGCGGGGAGCGGGTGGCGATGATCTTCCAGGACCCGATGACCTCGTTCAACCCGGTCTACCGGATCGGCGCCCAGATCGTCGAGGCGATCCGCGCCCATCGTCCCGACACCTCCAAGGCCCAGGGCAAGGAACGGGTCGTCGAGCTGTTCGATGCGGTGGGGATCCCCAACGCCGAGCAGCGGGTCGATGACTACCCGCACGAGTTCTCCGGCGGCATGCGGCAGCGGGCGATGATCGCGATGGCCCTGGCCCTCGAGCCCGAGGTGCTGATTGCCGACGAGCCGACCACCGCGCTCGACGTGACGATCCAGGCGCAGATCCTCGACCTGCTCGAGCAATTGAACCGGGAGCGGAACCTGGCGACGATCCTGATCACCCACGACCTCGGCGTCGTCGCCGAGGTCGCCAACCGGGTGCTTGTGATGTACGCCGGCAAAGTGGTTGAGCAGGGAACGCTGGACGAGATCTTCTACGACCCCCAGCACCCCTACACCTGGGGGCTGCTCGGGTCGCTGACCCGGATCGACCGGCCCCGGCCGCACCGGTTGCCGCAGATCGCCGGCTCGCCTCCCTCCTTGCTGGACCTGCCGGAGGGGTGCCCGTTCCGGCCTCGCTGCCCGCACGAGTTCTCCAAGTGCCCGCAGTACCCGCCGCTGGAGGCACGGCTTCCCGAATCGCCGGGCCATTGCGATCGTTGCTGGCTCAGCCCCGAGCAGAAGCGTGATAAGCGGGTCGTCGAAGGCCAGATCGGACTCGAGGCGCCGCAAGCGGGGCAAGGGGCATGAGCGCCGCCGAAACCCGGAACGGTGCGCCGCTGCTCGAGGTGAGCGACCTCGTCAAGCACTTCCCGATCAAGCGCGGGATCCTGATCGACCGCGAGGTCGACCAGGTGCGGGCCGTCGACGGGGTCAGCTTCACGGTCGAACGGGGGAAGACGCTGGGCCTCGTCGGCGAGTCGGGCAGCGGCAAGTCGACCGCCTGCCGGGCGGTGCTGCAGCTGATCGAGCCGACCTCCGGATCGGTCAAGTTCGAGGGCCGGGAGATCGCCGGCCTGGGGCGGCGGCAGATGCGGCCGCTGCGCCGCGAGATGCAGATGATCTTCCAGGACCCCTACGCCTCGCTCAACCCGCGCAAACGCGTCGGCCAGATCGTTGGCGACCCGCTCAAGCGCCAGGGCCTCGCATCCGGGTCGGACCTGCGGCGCCAGGTGCAGGAGCTGCTGGAGCGGGTCGGCCTCTCCAGCGAGCATTTCAATCGCTTCCCGCACGAGTTCTCCGGCGGCCAGCGGCAGCGGATCGGGATCGCCCGGGCGCTCTCGTTGAAACCGAAGCTGGTCATCTGCGACGAGCCCGTCTCCGCCCTCGACGTCTCGATCCAGGCGCAGATCGTCAACCTGCTCGACGACCTCCAGGACGAGTTCGGCCTCGCCTACCTCTTCGTCGCCCACGACATCGGCGTCGTCCGCCACATCTCCGAC
>DATFQO010000102.1:0-48799 GCA_035264245.1 Solirubrobacterales bacterium | reverse complement strand
TGATGATCAGGAAGGAGACGGCGCCGGCGAGGCCGAAGCCGGCCACCGTCGCCGCATCACCCAGAATCGGCTCCAGCAAATCGTGGAAGGCCGGCTCGCCGATTGCGCCGAGGCCCAGCGAGGAGACCGTGATGCCGAGCTGACAGGCGGAGAGGTAGGAGTCGATGTGTTCGACCGCGTTGAGGGCGGACTTCGCCCCCGGTCTCCCTTCGCGGACCATCTCTTCAGCTTGGGTGGGCCGAAGGCGGGCAACCGAGAACTCGACGGCGACGAAGAAACCGTTTGCCAGCACGAGCAGGACTGCGACGATCAGCTCCCAAGCCATCGCAGAAGGCTATTCGCCCGACCTGCTTCTCAGGGCGGAGAGGATCAGCAGCCCGACGACGATCAGCGCCGGAGCCACATAGGCGACCGAGACGAGCCAGTCGCCGGGGTGGTTAGCGAGTGGCAGCATTACCCGCCTCCCTCTCGATTCGCTCGCGCAGCTGCCCGGCATGGCCTGCTCGTGCCGCCCTTCGCGCCCGCTCCTCCGAGAGCGGCACGCCCCGGCGCTCGGCGAGGTCGATCAGCCCCTGGCGGGCAGTGTCCTCCTTGGCCCAGCTAAGCAGGAGCCAGGCACCGAGGCCGATCGTCAGCAGCATCCCCTCCACGGTCATGATCGCCCCGGCGATGCTCTGGTCGGCAATCGGGTCGATGCCGCGGTCGGCTGCGGTCGATTCATAGGCCGAATAGAACGGGGTTCCCGCCCACATGAAGGCGTTGCCGAGCGCCGCGACCGAGAGGTGGGAGAGGACGGCGAGGCCGAGCCGAGCCGCCATCCCCACCGCCGCGACGGCGGCCGGGCCGAGAAGCAGCAGCCACTTGCCGACGCCGGTGGCGAGGAAGGTGCCGTGCTCGGCGCCGTGCAGGGCGGGGCTTTCCAGCGCACCCTCGTAGAGGATCGGGACGTGCCAGATGTAGAAGCCGGCGATCCAGAGCGCCACGACCGGCAGCGGCAGCAATATCCAGCGCGCTCCGCGCAGTACCCGCAGGACCGGGGCGAGGATGGCGCCATTGATTCCGAGCACCATGAGGACGGCGGCGAGGTCGGTGAGCAGGAGGTGCTGGACCATGTGCGCGGAGACCAGTTCCTCGGCCAGCTTCGCCAGCGGCGTCAGCGTCGCGGCTACCCAGACCGCGATCCCGGCCGCGAAGCAGAGCTGGCGGGCGCTCGAGGGCGCTCGTCCCGATCCGGCGAGGGCTTGGCAGCGGCGCAGGTAGAGGAAGCCGACGAGGGCCGGCAGCCCGATCTCGACCGCGGTTGAGAGGGCGCCGACCAACTGCGACCTAGTGTGCGTGGCCGTCGCGCACGGTGCGCCACGACTGCCAGGTGATGCGGATGATGAGGATGCTGATCCCGAGTCCGATCAGCGGGTCCGCCAACTCAAGCCCGATTGCGACCGCAGCCGCGCTTGCGACCACGGCGAGGCTGACGTAGGCATCGGCCTTGGCGTGGTTGCCGTCAGCGACTAGGGCGGGGCTGTCGAGCGTGCGGCCGGCGTTGGTGCGGACGATGGCCGCGAGCCAGTTTCCCCCGTAGCCGATCAGCCCGGCTGCGGCCAGCGCGCCGAGGTGGTCGACGTCCTGCGGGTCGATCAGGCGCAGGACCGCCTCGTAGGAGGCGACACAGGCCGAGACGAAGATCGCGAAGACGACGAAGTAGCCCGCGATCCGCTCCGCTCGCTCCGAGCGCATCAAGAAGGCGATCCCGAGTGGGATCGCCGTCGCGGCGTCGCCGAAGTTGTGGATCAGGTCGGCGAGCAGGGCAATGCTGCCGGTGGCGAGGAAGATCGCGACTTGCGCCAAGGCGGTGGCGGCGAGGATCGCGAGCGAGAGCCCGACCGCCCGCAGGCCCGCGCGGGAGCGTTTGATCGAGTGGTGGACCAGGCCGTGGCTGTGGCCGTGATCGTGGCTGTGGGGGTGAGGGTGATCGTGAGACATATGAACGTTTGTGCATAGAAGATAGCCTTCTGGCGTGGCAAGGCCCTCTGAGCACCGACCCGCCACCCGGCCGCTTCCTCCCGAGGAGGCTCAGCACCTCGCCGAGGCGATCAGCACCTTCGGCGCCGCCAGCCGGCTGCGGCTGCTGTGGGCGCTGATCGAGGAGGAGCGCTCCGTCGAAGAACTATCAGCGGAGACGGGCCTGACCCAAAGCGCGACCTCTCAGCAGCTTCGCGTGTTGCGCGAAGCCCGCTTGGTTAAGGTCCGCCGCGACGGTCGCCACGCCTTCTATTCCCTCTACGACCACCACGTCCCCGATCTCCTTGCCGCGATGCGCCACCACTACGAGCACGTCGAGCTAGGCGGCGGATCGGCCAAAGACCAGGCGGCCGAGAGCCCGTGAACGACACCCAGACGGCCGCCGGCACCATCGAGACGCCGGCACACGAACCACCACTGTCGATCTTCGTGCGCTTCTTGAAGTTCGGCCTGCTCGCCTGGGGCGGGCCGGCGGCGCAGATCGCGATGATCAAGCGCGAGTGCGTCGATGAGGAGCACTGGGTCTCCGAGGAGACCTTCAAGAAGACGCTCGCCGTCTACCAGGTGCTTCCCGGCCCCGAGGCCCACGAGCTCTGCGTCTACTTCGGCCGGATCCGCGGCGGCAAGCTCGGCGGGTTCGCTGCCGGGCTCGGCTTCATGCTGCCCGGCTTCCTGCTCATGCTGGGGCTCTCGATCCTCTACGTCGAGGCGAACCTGGCCGGGCACCTCGAGGAGCTTTTCTACGGGCTGACGGCGGCGGTCGGGGCACTGGTCGCTCGCGCTCTGGTGCGACTCGGCCCGACCTTCGTCACCGACGTTCCCCTGGCGATCATCGCCGTCGCCGCATTCGCCCTCACCCTCTTCGCAGACGCGAGCTTCGTGCTGGTGCTGCTCGGGGCGGGCCTCGCCTACGAGCTTTGGACGAATGGGGGCCGCTGGCGAGGTCGCACCAGCTCCTTCTCGATCGGGCCGCTGGCGATCATCGCGCTCGCGCTCGGCACGATCACCCTCTCGCTCACGGCGTCGATCTTCTGGGAGGGATTGAAGGCGGGCCTGCTCACCTTCGGCGGCGCCTTCACGGTGATCCCCTTCCTGCAGGAGAGCGCCGTCGGTGGACACCATTGGCTCAGCGAAAGCCAGTTCGTGGACGGCCTCGCGATCAGCGGCATCCTGCCGGCGCCGCTGATCATCTTCTCCACCTTCGTCGGCTACCTGGCGGGCGGGCTGGTCGGCGCCCTCGCCATGACCCTGGGCATCTTCCTGCCCGCCTTCGTCTTCCCGATCTTCTTCCACCGCGGCCTGATCGCCGTGGCCGAGAACCCGCGGATCAGGCCCTTCCTGCTGGGTGTCGCCGCAGCGGTGGTCGGCCTGATCGCCGCCGTCGCGGTGTCGATCATCGAAACGAGCGTGGTCGACGTTCCGACCGCGATCCTCGCGATCGGCGCCTTCCTCGCCCTCAATCGCTGGCACGGCAAGCTGACCGTGCTCTACGTGGTGCTCGGCTGCGGCGCGATCGGCGTGCTCCTGCAGCTCACCGTCGTCTGATCCCCGGATCGTCCGTAATCTTTGACTCGCCGCGCGGCCTGAAGGATCGTGCGCCCAAACCCTGCGAAGTTGGGCTGAGGGTCGCGCGGCCTCCCATCTCCTCACAGAGGTAGTGGGGAGGCTCTAATTCACATCTGGACCTTGCGGGCATCTCCGTCACCGAAGCAGGCTGACGGAATAGGGTTCTGATCGGCATGGGGGAAAGACGGTCGGATTCCAGGGGCGACGTCAGGATGCGCTGGGTACTTGTAGTTGGCGCATTGGTGCTCATCGCGCTCGCGTTCGCGGTCGGACGGATCAGCGCTCCAACCGAGGAGGCAAAGTCCAATCCGCCCCTCGCCGTGCCCGCTGACGCTGACGCCGAGCTCAACGCCAAGTACGCCCACTCACCCGGAGGCGCCATCCTGGCGGCGGGCGCCTATCAGCGGGCATTCGCCGACCCGTCGATCCTCAAACCGGGGGTTCTGGAGAGGCGCATCGAAGCTGTGGCCACCCCTAACTATGCACCCAGAATGCTCGAAGGGAACCAGCCGGGCACCGATCGCCTCATGGAAGAACCTGTGGGGGAAGGCGTCCAACAAGGGGTCCCCACGGCTTACTTCGGCGTGCCCGTCGTCTATCGCCTTCTCTCCTACACCTCCGAGCGTGCCCGGGTCCAGAACTGGGGCTTCACCATTGTCGGCAACGCATCGACGGTGGAGCCCGCAGCCTATTTCGGGACCGCGACGACGGAGCTGGTCTGGCAGGAGGGTCGGTGGAAGATCGCCTCTACGCGGGGGGCCTTCGGCCCGACCCCCGAAACGCGCACTCCACGAGACGGGGCCGAAGGTTTCCAGCTAGAGGACCTCGCCGGAGACTTCAAGCCTTATGGACTAACTCCCTAGCGGCGTCTGCCTCCCTCCGACCCGCGCTCCCAGGGGAATGTCCAGGGGAATGAAAGGGGTCGAAAACAGCCTTTTTCTGACTTTCGTTGACCCCCGTTGACCTCCGAGCCGATTCCACTCGGCACCGCCGCGATCCCACACCCAGAGCGGGAATGCGGCTTTCAGAGCCAAAGAGTCCGAGCGGGGCAGCCAGGACTCGAACCTGGAATCGCCGGTTTTGGAGACCGGTGCCTTAGCCAGTTTGGCCAGTGCCCCAGGGGACAGATCGTAACGCGCGCGGCCTGGAGGGGCCCGGTCGCCGCCGGCCCCTCCAGGTGCGTTCTCAGCTCTGCTTGAGGGTGATGCTCTTCGACTTCTTGACAGTGATGCCGGAGGTCGGCTTGAAGGGAGATCTTCGCCTTAACCTTGGCATTGCCTTCTTCTCGATGCGGGCGGAGGGACTCGAACCCCCACGAGCCGAAGCTCACCAGGACCTAAACCTAGACCTGCTTGGCTTGCTAGAGCGGAACTCGCATTCCAAAGCGAAATCGGTTCCGGCTACCTCCGACTGTATCCGGTGGTTTCGGGGTCGGACTGGCGCATAACTGGCGCATGAGGATCGCGAGCGCTCTAAAGCTCGGCCGGGGTAACGACGAAGCCGAGCCGATCAGCGCCCCGGCGCAGTCGGCCATCCGTCGTCAGTAGCCGACAGCCGAGCAGACGAGCAAGGGCGACGTACTCAGCATCGTAGGTCTTCGCCCACCCGAACTCGTCGGCCACCCGCCATGCCTCGTCGCTGAGATTGGTGGGCTGCTCGATCCGAACCGGCATGTCCCTACGTCGAGTCAGACCGAGGCTTGCCATGTCCTCGGGGATTTCGTTGCGCCATCTCATCTCGTGGAGAGCAGAGAGCGACTCCGAAAGGATGAGCGGTGGGGCAACCAACTCTCTGTTCGACAGGTCCGCAAATCCATTCGGAGAGAGACAGAGATCGACGCTCGCGCTTGCGTCAATGACGAGCGGGCCGCTCAATGTTCTTCGCGCGAGCGACGGACCGCGGCCGCAACATCGGGCATTGGCTGTCCATTGGCCATCGTGCCCCAGCCCTCGGGCAGCGGGACCGTCTCCCGGTCTGCCTTGGCGTCGTCGAGAACGACGATCCGTGCTCGCGTAGCCTTCGCCTCATCGAGGTCGAGCACGTCGCGAATCAGTTTCTCCTTCGCGGTCACGGCCCAAATCGTACCGGCAGATGCCCCCGAGCCGGCTGACCTGTCCTCCTGCGACGGTGTTGGGAGGGGTCCGGGGCCAGCCTTGAAGGTAGCTCGCGTCTCAGGACGGTGACTAGCCCTTGCTACCGCGAGGATCGGCTTTTTTCGGATAGGTCCGCTCTTCCTGAATCCTGCCGTTCTCCTTGTGAATCTTCACGCTCACGGGATCAGGATTTGCCTTGGCTTTTTCAGCGGTCTTCCTGACAGCATCCACCTTGCGTGGTGCCTTAGTTCCCCGCACCGTGTTTCCGCCGCTCTCCGCTCCCCATTGACCGTTCTTCTTGACGACATCCATTCTTTTCATGCTCCGCTCCCAACGTCTCGTCATTCAGTTCCTATGAAAAGCATTGTGGCGGGCCGGAAAGACGGCCTGATGTCTGACCCGCAAACCGAAAAGGCCTACGACGGAGAACCATCTACGAGTTGCCCGACGAGGTCAAAGCACCCGTTCGATTCTCAACGCTCCGCCTTGCCCGTCCACGGCCCTCATTAGCTTGGTCTAATGGTCGTAGATACCGGTACGGCAATACTGATCCTCGGCGCTTTCGTCCTGCCCGGATTTATCACCCTGATCTTTCGAGAGCGTCTTTACGTCGTCCGTGGGCAAGAGACGCCGTTTGAGAGGTTGCTCTCAGCGCTTTTCTACAGCGCTTTGATCTATGGGGTATTGCTTGGCATTGCAAGCCATTGCGGCCTAGACAAGGCCGACCTAGTCGAGTTCCACAACGGAGAGAAGTCCCTGGGGGAGGACCTCCTAGTGGCCTTTGTTGTTTTTCTTTTTCTGCCCGCTTTGATCGCGGTTGTCGGTTCGCTATGGATGTCATCCAAGAGGGTGCGCCCTCGGCTGCTGAGGCTGCTTGGTAGTTCCGAGGCTCACAGCATCACGTCAGGCTGGAATGAGCTCTTTAGCAAGCAGGGAGCCAGTCTTGTCAGAGCCACGCTGACTGACGGCCGGGTGGTGGGTGGCTTCTATGACGAGCCGAGTTTGGCGGGATACAGCGAGCAGACCCAGGACCTCTACATCAATGAACGGTGGGAGCTTGATGACGATGGCTGGTTCATAAAGCCAGCGGAGCGCTCACTGGGGCTCTGGCTCCCAAAAGAGAGCATCGTCTCGCTGGAGATTTACGACATTGAGGACAAACCCGCTGAGGATCAAGAAATGGAGGATCAAATTGAGACAAGCTAAAGTCACGATGATGGGACGCGGTTTCGGCTCAGCAACCCCAAAGAAGGGGGGCTATTCCCCCGCGGATAACGCGGCCCGTCGGCCCGCGCAGAAACCGCCAAAGCCTGCAGATTCGGGGCGTGCGGCTCAGCCACCGCGCGGAGATGCGGGAGGCCCGAAACGATGAAGCGCTCGGGATCAAAGAAGCCAGGACCGTCTCGCAGACCGGAGGGAGTGGGTCCTGCACAAGCAGGACTGCGACCGACGAACGAAGTTCAGACTCCACCGAGTCCGCCGCCAAAGCCAACTGATGCTGGGCCTGCCTCCCAGCCAAAGGGAGAGAAGTGACTGAAGACAAGAAGGGTCGTCCGCTTCAAGAGGGTTGGAGGCCCAATCAAAAGTCAATGCGCCCGGCAGCTGCCGCGAAAAAGCCCCCGGCTGCACCTCCAAAGCCCAGCGATTCTGGATCAGCTAAACCAAAAAACTAGGACTCAGGTCTCTACGGCTACGCAATCATGCCGCTCGTTTTCATAAGTGTGCCTCCGGAGAATCGCAGCGATCTTCTCGCGGCCCTTCGACGGCTTGAGCTAGCTGACGCTGAGATTGTGGAGAACGCGACGGAAACCGGCGACCTTGCGCTTAAGGTGGATGACCTCATGGAGCCAGTCGCTGCCGTTGAGCGAGTCGGCCAGATCCTCGACGCTGCCAATGAGGCTTCGGGCAGGCAGTTACGGGCTATTGCCACCGGCGAGTCCGGCTGGGGTAATCCCCCGCAGGTCATCTAAACCTTTAGGCCCCTTGGAGGCCCTCCCCCGCCCTCGCGCCGCGTTACCCGCTCGATGCTGCCCGGTGGACCGAGTTTTCGTCCAGAGGGCACGTCTTACGAATCGCTTCGACGCTTTGGATGAGCGGCGCCATTTTCTCCACGAAGAAGTTCCCTTGGTAGAAGGAACGCAGAGCATCGCCGACTGAGTTCACGACTTCGATAGTCATCGAAGAGGTCCACTCGACCGCTGATGCCCATCGCAGGGCGCTAGGAGCGCGGCCGTAGGCCATCTGTCGTCCCTCTTTCCAAAGACTGCTGAGACAGGAGGACCGCCTGTTATGGGCGGTGCGGCTCATCCGGTCGTAAAGCTCCTCCTTGAGGTTGATGGTGTTACCGAGCGGCGGCAATCCAGCTTTCTCCATCGCTTCATTAAGGCCGGTCTCAAATCGATCTTGAGCGGCCCGGGCCGCTCCCTGCTTCACGTAACGGTGTTTGCCATCGTCGTCAAGCCAAAGACGGACAAGGTCCTCTTCGTCGGGATCGGCCAGAAAGGCCATCAAGATGTTGCAGGCCTCATGGAGGCCGCGGCCGACCACTAGGCCCTCGTTGTCAACTCCCGCTTCGGTTTGCACGATCATCACCTCGTGCAGGCCAAGGCATCGACCTGCCAGCAGCCAGACAGCCGATCCTCGGGAATAGCCATCTAGGTCGAGGTCGGTCGTGTCAGCAATCCGCTGATGCCACCTCTGCAAGTCCCTTGCGACGATTCGACAGGCCGCAATTTGGGCCTCTGCTCTCGGTTTGACGATCTCCCGGAGTTGCGCATCCTGTCTGCGGTGCTCCTCTCGGAGCGCCTTGACTTCGGGCGGCAGGTCCTGAAGCTTGAGCTTGTCCTCGATTGAGGGGCGAGCAGGCTCTGTGTTCCCTTGCTGCACATTGCCGACCATAGTCAGCAACCTGGACAGGGAGGGCTTCTGCCGCCTAGGTCTACGTCTTGACCTTCATGCTGAGCTTTGCCACGTCGAGGATCGACACGCCCAGCCCCTCCGCGATCGCCACCACAGTCCCCCAAGTCGGGTTGGTCAACCCGCGTTCGATCTTCGACAGGTGGGCGACAGTGATGCCGGCGGCCTCAGCGACCGCCTGCTGTTTCGCCTCGTTGTCGATCCGCAGCGCTCGGATCGCAGCGCCAAGGGCTGGCTGCGGATTGCTCGACACGCTCATGGGCGAGACGCTTTCACAACTTGAACCGGATTCGCCACATGGTTTTAAGCACTTGCGCTGTGGAACTCGCCCCTGTAGTGTCCTGCGCCTCATACAAAAAAGCGCCCCCGCGCTGCCTAAACAGCCGGGGGCATGGCACAGGAGGTTCTAGCTCCCATGCACGACAAGCCTAGTGGCGCTGGCGATGAGAGCGCCACGACCACCGCCCAGGAGGACCACCGCGACCAAAGTGGCGTCTTCAGACACATCCTCTCGATCTACCCCGAGGTCTTGACCCAGGATGAGTTGATCCGCGAAATGACCGGGGGTGCATCATCGCCGGCATTCGTGGACCGGGACCGGATCGAGCGAGCAGTCCGCGACCTGATCGCGGGTGGCCTTCTCCACGAGGACGCGATGCTCATCTTGCCGACGAGGGCCGCGGTCCTCTGCCACTCCATCCTCGACGCCTGATGGACGGCCGACACGTAGACAGAGAGGCCGCGCGGCGACTCGGCAAGAACTTGTGGAGAGCCCGCCGCCGTGCTGGTTATTCCCAGGAAGACCTAGGCGCGCTCGCCTGTCTCCACCGCACCGAGGTCGGGATGGTGGAGAGCGGCGAGCGCTTGCCGCGCATCGACACGCTGATGAAGCTCGCCGCCGCCCTGGAAGTGCGACTGGAAGCGTTGGTGGAGGGGATCGAGTGGCTGCCGCCCGGTCCCCCGCCCAGCGGCAGCTTCGCGGTCAGGAGGGCAGCATGAGCCGTGAGGAATTGAGCCTGTCGTTTCCCGAGTCGATGGGAAAGCAACTCCGCTCCATCGCCCAGGCCGAGGGCGTAGACGTGTCGGAGGTTCTTCGCCAGGCCATCGAGAACCACATCGCGGCAAACGTCCGCGCAAAGGATTTCAAAGAGCGCTTGGCAAAGCGCATGGAAGAAGATCGAGAAGTTCTCCGAGACCTCGGGATGGAGGTCGACCGGTGAGAGAGGGTCTGCCGTTCGCCCTCGGGACCTCGATTCGCAACCCGTTCAGCAGGGATCTGCTCCGGTACTGCGTCTTGGCGCAGCGGCCGGTCAGCCTGGACGAGCTGGCGGCTTCGCTGAAGAAGCCGCGCTACCAACTCAGGAGCCACGCCGAAGAAATGGCGATGCTGGGGGCGCTGAAAGTCTCCGAAGAGTTGTGGCCGTGGCGTCCCTCCGGGCACCGCTACGAGGCGACGGAGCGGCTGATGGAATCGCCATGGGCGCTGACCGGCCTCGGCCTGATGCCCGGTGATCGGTGGGCCACCGAGGAGGAGAGCGTCCAGATCGGAAAGCAGATCGCCGAGCGGCGCAAGGACAAGGAGTTCATGGAGCGGCTGGACCGCCGCATGGAGGAAGACCTGCCGCTGTTTGAACGCATGGCGGGCGAGGACGAGCCTTTGCGCTTTTGGCGGCGAGCGCGAGCATGGCTGCGCTCCGCTTCAACCCAGCACTTGAAGATGAGGAGACGCCCCAAGCCCCTTCCATAAAACGGGGACAAAGCCCCATATGCCCACTCACCCTGCTGGGTGGGCATATGGGGCTTTGTCTTCCGGCCGCCCTTGCTGTGACATCGCCCGGTGCCACCAGGCCCGCGAGTCGTCCCCGGTGCCATCAGGACCAGCGGGGTCGTCCCCCTCCGGGCCGGTGTGAACGCCAGGGGGGAGAGGTCGGCGGCGACGGACAAGGTTCCTTGAACACTTGACAGGGGGTGTAAACTGGATCTCCGTTCGGTAGGCGAAGCCCTAGCTGTCGGCTCGATTCTCACGCTGGCGCTTCCCCCCTTCTTTACCCGCGCTCTCTCTCGCGCCGCGTTTCCGTTCTGACCTACGCCCGTCGCTGTCTTGGACTCGGCCATGGTCGCATCGGCGGCTTCCCTCCTCGCCTGCGGCTCGCTACGGGCCGCCCGATGCCCACCGGCCTCCGTCAAGACAGCGACGGACGGAGGTCCAGATGAAGGCAGCAGGGCAAATTGAATCGGAGGGACGTGAAGATTTCGGCGGACGGCTGAGGTGCCCGTCTATGCCGACGAGCCTGGCATTGAAGCGCCGTGGCGGGTGGCCGTCAACCCCTAAAGGGGTCGCGCTTGCGCGCTTGACTGCCACCCGCCACGACACTGAAGAGGCGGCCATGTCGGCAGATCAAGGGCGGCGGACCGTTGCGGGACGGTGCTCTGGAGTGGGCTTGAGAGAGAAGGCGGGGTTGCTCGGACCCGGTTCTGGCTGCGAACAGGGCTACGGACGAGGCTGCGAATCGCACGTCCGCACCAACTCGGCTTTGCCTGGCGGTTGGAGGCGTCCCCCGGCAGCTGACCACCCCCAATCACCATTGACACTCAACATGAGTGGCGATTGGTGGTGGTCAGCTGCCGGGGGACTTGTGTTTGGCGGAGGACCGAGTTGGTGCGGACGTGGGGTTGCGGCGGGACCGGCCGGAGGCGGGGAGCGTTGCGGGGACCGAGGCGAGCCGATGCCGGGGCGAAACGAGGGTGCGTTTCGTCTTGTGAGCGGATGGTGGTCGTGATGAAGACCCGCGAGGAGTTGATCGGGACCGGAGAGTGTCGGAACCGGGATCACGAGATGGTGCGACTGATCGGTCGGCATGGAGTGATGCGGATCGAGCAGGTGCAGAGGGCGATGGGGGCGGGCAGATCGGTGACCTATCGCCGCTTTGCCTACTGCGAGGCCGCCGGCCTCGTTGAGCGCCTGACCATCGCCGGCGTCGGCCCAATCCTTCATGCCACTCGCGATGGCATCCGCTATGCCGGGTTGCCGCTGCCGGTCGCCGCAGTTTCGGCCGGGACCGTGGAGCACATGCTGTGCTGCGCTTCGGTGGCGATCTCGATCGGGAAGAAGGTCGGCCATGAGGCGATCCTGACCGAGCGCGAGATCGTCGCCGCCGAAGCCTTTGAGGAGCGAGCCATTGCAAGCGCCCAGGTTGGCCCTGCATCCTCTAGGCGCTTGCCGAGGAAGCACCGCGCCGACCTCGCGGTCCTGCGTGAGGAGGGCACGATTGCAATCGAGGTCGAGTTGACGCCCAAGAGCCGACCCCGACTCGAGGCCATCATCGGAGCCTGGTGCGCGGCAGCCATGGGCGATGGTGACCTGGCGGCGGTCCACTACGTCTGCGCCCCCGGTCAAACGCGCAACGCGGTCGAGCGAGCGGTGGCGAAGGTCGGCGCGGACAGCGTCGTCGCGGTGGTCGAGCCCAAGGAGGCCGATCATGGCTAGGAAGCTCGCAACCTCGATTCCACGAATCGCGCTCACCCCGGCGGAGGCAGCCGCCGCCATCGGCGTCGGCCCCGACTTCTTCGATGAAAACATCGCGCCGGAATTGCGGTTGATCCGCCGTGGTCGTAAGCGCCTGGTGCCGGTGATCGAGCTTGAGCGCTGGGTGGCCGAATCGGCGCTGGAGCCGGTGGCGAGGGAAGTGGCCTGATGCGTTCAAGGGCGACTACAACCCGTCGGCGCGGCGAGGTAAAATTGGCTTCTAAATACAGCGACCCCCGGCGGCGCGCCAACGCCAACCGAGGGTCTGACCACAAGGAGAGGTGCCTCCTCATGGCTGATCTGAACCCTACGGATCGTGGCGTTCTTGTTAACGCCCGCGACGAGTCAAATGCAGGTACGAGGCGCAACGATGGCTGAGGGCATCGTCAGACGCCATTCGGCGGGTTGCCCTGCCAAGAGCGGCAAGCGGTGTCAGTGCCGTGCTGGCTACGAAGCGTGGGTCTATCTGCCGCACGAGAAGAAGAAGGTGCGGAAGACCTTCGCTCGGAAGGCAGAGGCAAAGTCGTGGCGAGCAGATGCCCTGGGGGCCGTCAGCAAGCGAACGCTGCAAAGCCCCTCCCCCACCACCGTCGAGCAGGCGGCTTGGCTCTGGCTGGAGGCAGCGCAGAGCGGAGGCGTTCGCGACCGCTCAGGCCACATCTACAAGCCGGGGACGCTGCGCGAGTACCGGCGATCACTGGCACAGCGCGTGCTTCCAGAGTTCGGCGAAACGCGTTTGGCGGACCTGAGCCGTGCCGAAGTTCAGAGTTTCGTGGATCGGCTGCTAGGCGAAGAACTCAGCCCGAGCACTGTGGGGAACACGCTCAACCCCCTCCAGGCGATGTACCGCCACGCGGTACGTCGCGACTTGGTCGTCGTGAATCCCACGCGGGAAGTCGAGCTACCGGCAGACCGGTCACGGCGGGATCGGATTGCATCTGCGGCCGAAGCGGAGCGCCTTCTCCTCGCCCTGCCGGTTGAAGATCGTCCGATCTGGGCCACCGCCTTCTACGCGGGCCTTCGCCGTGGCGAGATACAGGCGTTGCGACCGAGCGACGTGGACTTCGCCTCATCCGAGATCACGGTCAACCGCTCCTGGGACCAATACGAGGGACCGATCCCCACCAAGTCGAGGGCGGGCCGTCGCACCGTGCCGATGATCGGCGTCTTGCGCAGCTACCTTGAGACGGTCGAGATCGACAGCGCCTCGGAACTGCTCTTTGGCCGCAAGGACGGAGAGCCTTTCGCCCCAAAGAGCATCAGCCAGCGAGCCGCACGCGCATGGGAGGAGGCGAACCAACGGGAGCGCGAGGCAGCGGAGAGTGACGGTCGAGAGCCGGACCCGCTTCGTCCGATCACGCTCCACGAGTGCCGCCATACCTTCGCGTCCCTTCTCATTGACGCCCAGGTCAATGCCAAGGCGATTCAGGAGTTCATGGGGCACGCGACCATCGAGGAAACCTTCTCCCGCTACGGGCATCTGATGCCTGGCGCTCGCAATCAGAGGCGCGAGATGATCGACGCCTATCTCAGCGCTTCAAGTGAGCGCCCGGGCATCGCAGACGCCGTGCTCGCTGCGTAGCCGCCGCGAGGCACGCGCCGGACTGGCGCATGAACTGGCGCACGAGCGCCTAAAACAAGCCGAATCGCGGGGCACGCTGCCCCGCGATTCGGCTCTGCATTGGGAAGTGCGGGCGGAGGGACTTGAACCCCCACGGGCCGAAGCCCACCAGGACCTAAACCTGGCGCGTCTGCCAAATTCCGCCACGCCCGCGTGGCTGGCCCGTTTGGGCCTTAACGCGCGGCCAACGGTGCCGCGTCGCTGACAGATTCTATGATCGGGCGGTGGCGGTAGGAGAGCTGAGGCCCGGCTACGAACTGTGGCGGCCGAATCGGGAAAAGGCGAGCTCGGTCTCGACCAAGTTCGTCGTCGTGCTCCTGTTGGTGGCGACGGCGGTCCTCGCGGCACTGATCACGATCGGCGGATGGTCGCTGCTGAAGGGTGGCAGCGGGATGGGAATCGTCTGCGCGATCTACGCCCTCCTCTACGCCTTCTTCGCCTTCCTGGTGGCCCGCTGGAACCGCGGCATCCTGCCGGTGGCGGCGGCGCTCTCGATGATCCTCGCGATCTTCTGCGCGGTCGGCGCCGAAAGCTGGTTCAACCGCGACCGGGCTGGATTCGACGAAGCCGCACTCGGCTCCTCGCTGATCGGTGTGCTGGTGATCGTCCTCGGCCTGCTGCAGATCGTCCTCATCGCCGCCGTCCTCTACGCCTTCAACCAGGAGTGGCACGTGGAGGAGGAGCGCCCGATCGGCTCCGGCGAGGATTACGGCGCCGGCGCATCTCCCCAGCCCGCCTGAGCCTTCCTCGCTATGCCGGAGGGGGGATTCGAACCCCCAAGCCCGCAAGGGCAATCGATTTTGAGTCGATCGCGTATGCCAGTTCCGCCACTCCGGCCCTGCCGGAAAGATAGACCGGCCGGGTAGGGTGGCGCCGTGAACGCCGCGACGGGGGAGCTGCTCTGGGAGCCGACGGCCGAGCTGGTCGAGCGCTCGCGGCTGACCGAGTTCGCCCGCTGGCTGGAGCGTGAGCGCGGGCTCTCCTTCGCCGGCTACGCGGAGCTCTGGCAGTGGTCGGTCGACGACCTCGACGGCTTCTGGTCGGCGATCTGGGACTTCTTCGGGGTGCAAGCCGACGGTGACCCCTCCCCCGTCCTCGGCTCGCGGGAGATGCCGGGCGCCCGCTGGTTCCCGAACACCGCGCTGAACTACGCCGAGCACGTCTTCGCCGGCAAAGAGGACGACACCGTTGCGATCCTGCACGCCTCCGAGTTGCGCGAGCTCGACCAGATGACCTGGGGCGAGCTGCGCTGCCAGGTCGCGGCGGCCGCGGCGGGCTTGCGCGACCTCGGCGTCGAGCGCGGCGATCGCGTCGTCGCCTACGTCCCGAACATCCCCGAGGCGATCGTCGCCTTCCTCGCCGCCGCCTCGATCGGCGCCGTCTGGTCGAGCTGCTCGCCGGACTTCGGCCCCGCCAGCGTCGTCGACCGCTTCGCCCAGATCGAGCCGAAGGTCCTCTTCGCGGTCGACGGCTACCGCTACGGGGGCAAGGACTTCGACCGCCGCGCGGTCGTCGCCCAGCTGCAGGAGGCGATGCCGAGCCTGGAGCGGACCGTCGTCGTCCCTTACCTCGACCGGGACCCCGACCTCTCCGGGCTGCGCGACGCGATGACCTGGGACGACCTGCTCGCCGAGGGCGCCGGCGCGGCGCTGGAGTTCGACCGAGTCCCCTTCGACCACCCGCTCTGGGTCCTCTACTCCTCCGGGACGACCGGACTGCCGAAGGCGATCGTCCAGGGTCAGGGGGGGATCCTGCTCGAGCACCTGAAGAAGCTGAACCTCCACGTCGACGCCCACCCTGGCGACCGCCTCTTCTGGTTCACGACGACCGGCTGGATGATGTGGAACTTCCTCGTCTCCGGCCTGCTGACCAAAGCGGCGATCGTCCTCTACGACGGCAACCCGGGGCATCCCGACATGGGCACGCTCTGGGACCTCGCGGAGCGCGCCGGGGTGACGATGTTCGGGACCAGCGCCGCCTACATCGGCGCCTGCGTGAAGGCGGGCGTCGAGCCGGGCTTGGGACGCGACCTCAGTGCCCTGAAGGCGATCGGCTCGACCGGCTCCCCCCTCTCCCCCGAGGGCTTCGACTGGATCTACGAGCACGTCGGCGGGGACACCTGGCTGTTCTCGACCAGCGGCGGCACCGACCTCTGCACCGCCTTCGTCGGCGGCGTCGCGACCCTGCCCGTTTACCGCGGCGAGATCCAGGCGCGGGCGCTGGGGGCGGCGGTCGAGGCCTGGAACGAAGCGGGCGAGCCGGTCGTCGGCGAGGTCGGCGAGCTGGTCGTCACCGAGCCGATGCCCTCGATGCCGATCTATTTCTGGGGCGATGCGGACGGAAGCCGCTACCGCGAGAGCTACTTCGAGATGTTCCCCGGCGTCTGGCGCCACGGCGACTGGCTGGAAGTGACCGAGCGCGGCACGGCGGTGATCTACGGCCGCTCGGACTCGACCATCAACCGCGGCGGCATCCGCATGGGGACGAGCGAGATCTACCGCGCGGTGCTGAGCATCGAGGGGATCGTCGACGCGCTGGTGGTCGACGTGCCGCGGCCGGGGACCGACGGCTGGATGCCGCTCTTCGTGGTGATGCGCGACGGCGCCGAGCTCGACGAGGAGCTGCCGGGAGAGATCGCCCGGCGGGTGCGCGAGCGCTGCTCCCCGCGCCACGTCCCGGACGAGGTCTTCGAAATCGACGAGGTCCCCCGCACCCTCAGCGGCAAGGTGCTCGAGGTGCCGGTGAAGAAGATCCTGATGGGGACGCCGGTGGAGAAAGCCGCCAGCCGCGACTCGCTGGCCAACCCGCGCTCGCTCGATTATTTCGTCGCGATGGCGAAGCGGCTCGCGGTCTGAGCCAGGATCCGCACGACGTACTTCGGTTCGTAGCGGACCTGCTCGTGCGTGAAGCGCAACTGGGTGAGGCCGGCGGCGGTATGCGCCTGGTCGCGCAGCCGGTCCCGCGCCTGCTCGGCGGGCGTGCGGTGATAGCGCAGCCCGTCGGTCTCGACGACCAGCCCGAGATCCGGCCAGTAGAAGTCGACTTCGAATTCGTTCACCCACTGGCCGGTGAGCGGGGCGGGCAGGCTGGCCTTCCGCGCGAGGGGCAGAAAGCGCCGTTCGAGCTCCTCTTTGGTGAGCCGGAACGTGCGGCGGTCGAGGATCTGGCGGAGCTTGGCGACGCCGCGTTCGCCAGTGCGCGCGTCGAGCGCCCGGCGCAGTTCCGGCGGATGGACGAGGTCGTATCTGTCGGCCTCGTTGATCATCCGCTCGACCCCCCTGCGGTCGAGGCGCAACGAGAGGTCGATGAGGGTCTGGACCGGGGAGGTGACCGGGATGCCGTACTCAGTCGTGACGTCGCGCTCCTTCAGCGAAGGCCTGCGGTGAATTCGAAGCCCTGGGCGACGCCGACGAGAAGGGCTGGGTAGGGAGACCTCGATTACGGACCGGGACTCGTACCCGATGCGCCACAGTGCGGCCGCACTGGAGTGACTGAGAACCGCACCTTCGCCACAGGCAAGGACAGCAGCCGTCCAGCGAGCGTGCGGAGTAAGACCCGGCCGGCCCACCGAAAACACGCCTTGGCGCACACGGTGAAGCCGCCCATTCGCGATTCGGTGCTTGATCGCGTCGTCGGTGAAACCGAGCCGCCGAAGCTGATCGCGCGAGATCACTCCGTGCTGTCGGCGCACCAGCTCCCACGTTTGGTGATTTTCGGGCGCCATAGCGCCTATAAGTCACCAACCGCCGAATCTCTCCCCCCAGATCAGACCATGCCGAGCCCACCGGAGACGCCCAGCGTCTCGCCAGTCACATATGAAGCATCATCCGAAGCCAGGAACGCGACCGCGGCCGCGACCTCCTCGGGCTGCCCGAGGCGGCCCATCTGGGTGGAGGCGCGCATCGTCTCGATCACCTTCTCGCCGATCTCGCCGAGCTCCTTGGCGCCCATCAGCAGCGGGGTCTCGATCGGTCCGGGGGCGATCGCGTTGGCGGTGACGCCGTAGCGGGCGGCCTCGCGGGCGATCGCCTTGGTGAAGCCGATCACGCCGGCCTTGGCGGCGCTGTAGGCGGCCGAGCCCTTGGAGCCGACGCGGCCCGCCTCGGAGGAGACGTTGACGATGCGGCCGTAGCCGCGCTCCTGCATCCCGGCCAGCGCCGCGTGGGTGCAGTTCATCGTTCCGCCGAGGTTGATGTCCAGCACCTGCCGCCACTGCTCCTGGCTGACGTAGATGAAGAAGCCGAAGTTGTCCATGCCGGCGTTGTTGACGAGGACGTCGAGCTCGCCGACGGCGGCGACAGCGGCGCGCGCCGCCTCGAGGTCGGTGACGTCGAGCTCGACCGCGTGGCCGTTGATCTCGCCCGCCACCTGCCCGGCGCCCTCGACGTTCAGGTCCCCGATCCAGACCTCGGCGCCCTCGGCCGAGAGCCGGGCGGCGACCGCGGCGCCGATCCCGCTCGCGCCTCCGGTCACCAGTGCCTTACGTCCCTCTAGCCGCATGGCGCCGGAGAATAGACTGCCCCGCCTTGGAACCGATCCCGATCATCGGCGGCACGGGCGCCCTCGGCGCCGGTCTGGCGCGGCGCTGGGTCACGGCGGGCGTGCCGGTCGTGCTCGGCTCGCGCGCGGCCGAGCGGGCCGAGGAGGCGGCGGTGAAGATCCGCGCCGACATCCCTGACGCCGACGTCACCGGCCTGGAGAACGGCGAGGCCGCGACCAAGGGCGAGATCGTCTTCCTCACCGTCCCCTTCCGTGCCCAGTCGGAGAACCTCAACAACCTGCGCGAGGCGCTGCGCCCGGGCCAGATCCTCGTCGACTGCACCGTCCCCCTCGCCGCCGCCGTCAGCGGCAAGGCGACCCGCTCGCTCGGCGTCTGGCAGGGCTCGGCCGCGCAGCAGGCCCAGGAGATGGTCCCCGACGGCGTCACCGTCGTCTCCGCCCTGCACACGGTCGGCGCCCCCAACCTCGCCGACCTCGCCGAGGAGCTGGACGAGGACATCCTCGTCTGCGCCGACAGGAAGGCCGACAAGGCCAGGGTCGCGCGGCTGATCGAGCTGATCCCCGGCCTGCGCCCGGTCAACGCAGGCGCCCTGGAGATGGCGCGGATCGTCGAGCAGCTGACGCCGATGCTGATCTCGATCAACACCCGCTACAAGACGCACGCCGGCATCCGCCTCACCTGCCTCCCCGACGCCGACCACTGGGCCTAAAAGCGATGCGCGTCGCCCTCCTCGCCGGCGGCACCGGCGGCGCCAAACTCGCCGCCGGGATGCAGGAGGAGATCGGCTCCGACCTGGCGGTGATCGCCAACACCGGCGACGACGTCGAGGTGCTCGGCGTCCACGTCTCCCCCGACCCCGACCTCGTCACCTACTGGCTGAGCGGCGAAATCGACGCCGAGCGCGGTTGGGGGATCAAGGACGACAGCTTCACCACCTTCGAGCGCCTCGAGCAGCTCGGCGCGCCGAGCTGGTTCGGCCTCTCCGACCGCGACCTCGCCGCCTGCCTCTACCGGCGCGAGTTCATCGCCGCGGGCGGCCGCCCGACCGACGCCCAGGCCCAGATCGCCCGCGGGCTCGGGGTCGAGGCGCGGGTCCTGCCGATGGCCGACACCCCGGTCCGCACCGAGGTGATCACCCCCGCCGGCGCCCGCGCCCTGCAGGAGTACCTGATCCTCGACGGCGGGCAGCCACCGGTCGAGGGCGTGCGGCTGGAGGGGATCGAGGCGGCCGAGCCGACGCCGGAGGTGCTGGCGGCGATCGCCGAAGCCGAGGCGATCGTCCTCGGCCCCTCGAACCCGGTGATCAGCATCGGCCCGATCCTCGCCGTCCCCGGCATGCGCGAGACGATCGCCGCCTCCCCCGCTCCGGTCATCGCCGTCAGCCCCTACGTCGCCGGCGCCGTCGTCAAGGGCCCGACCGACCGCTTCATGGAAGGGATCGGCCGCCCGACCACCGCCGCCGGGGTCGCCTCCCTCTACGCCGGGCTGATCGACGCGATGGTCGTCGACGAGGGGGACCCCGACCCGCCCCCGACCGAGATCCCGACCCTGGCGACGCAGACGCTGATGGAGGGCGGCGCCGGCCGCGTCCGCCTGGCCCGAATCGTGCTCGACTACGCCGCTACGCTCGGCTCTTGACCGCGACCGCCGTCCTCCCCGTCAAGCGCTTCGATGCCGCCAAGCAGCGGCTGGCCGCGGGGATCGACGAGGAGCGGCGGCGCGAGCTGGCGGCGGCGATGGTCGCCGACGTCCTCGCCGCGATCAACGAGGCCCGCGCGATCGAGCGGCTGATCATCGTCAGCGGCGACCCGATCGCCCAGGAGCTGGCATCGAAGGCGGGTGCCGAGGTCGTCTCGGACCCCGAGGACGCCGGCCACGTGCAGGCAGCGCAGGCGGGGATCGCCCGGGCCGAAGCAGAAGGCGCCGAGCGGGTCGTGCTGCTCGCCGGCGACTGCCCGCTGCTCGACCCGCGCGAGCTCGACCGGCTGCTGACCGGCGTGCCCGGGAGCTACGTCGGGATCGTTCCCGACCGCCACGGCACCGGCACCAACGCGCTCCTTCTCAGCCCCCCAAGCGCGATCGTCCCGGCCTTCGGCGAGGGCAGCCGCGACCGCCACGTCGAGGCGGCACGGGCGGCCGGGGTCCCATTCGGGATCGAGGAGCTGCCGTCGATCGAACTCGACCTCGATACCCCAGCCGACGTGATCGCCCTGCAGCGAGAGCTCGAGCGGCAGCCAAAGCGGGCCAGGCGAACCGCCAAGGCATTGGGCATATGAGCCCCGAACTTCGGGCGATCCCTGTCGAGGGACTGCCCGAGGTAAGCGAGGGAGCGAAGCTGGGCGCGCTGATCGCCAGCCGCGCGGATCTGGAGCACGGCGACATCCTCGTCATCTCGCAAAAGGTCGTCTCGAAGGCCGAGGGAATGGTGCGGAGGCTGGCAGAAGTGAAGCCCTCCGAGCGCGCAATTGAGTTGGGAAAAAAGCTGGGTAAGGAGCCGGGGCTCGCGGAGCTGATCCTCTCCGAGAGCCGGGCTGTACTGCGCGAGGAGCGAGTCCTGATCACGGAAACCCACCACGGCTTCGTCTGCGCCAACGCCGGCATAGACACCTCGAACCTCCCCGAAGCCGGAACCGTCTGCCTACTCCCAGTCGACCCCGACGCCTCCGCCCGAACCATCAGGAAAGAAGTAAAGACCGGGATCGGGGGACCGGCGGTGGGGGTCGCCGGACCCTCCCCGCTGTTGTCCGCCGACCCCCACCCCCGGTCCCTCCCTCCCGCCGTAGTAATCGCCGACAGCTTCGGCCGCGCATGGAGAATGGGCCAAACCGAGGTAGCGATCGGCTGCGCCGGCCTAACGCCGCTGGATGACTGGCGCGGCCGAAAGGACACCAGCGGCCGAGAGCTTCAGGCGACCCTGATCGCAATCGCCGACCAGGTAGCCGCCGCCGCCGACCTGGTCCGCGGCAAGGACTCCGGAGTCCCCGCCGCAATCGTCCGCGGCCTCGCCCGCTACGTCACGGCAGAGGACGGTCCCGGCGCCGCCGCCCTCCGCCGCCCACCTTCCGAGGACCTCTTCCGCTAGTCGCGGTCCCGGTCCTTGCCGACCGCGTCCTTGACCTTGTCGGAGGCCTTGTCGAGACCGCCCTTGACGGCGCCCGACGCCTTGTCGACCTTGCCCTCTCGCTTCAGGTCGTCGTCTCCGGTCAGCGATCCAGCGGCCTCCTTCACGCGGCCCTTGGCGTCGTCCTTGTTGCGGATCTCGTCGCTCACTTGCATCCCTCCTGACGTAGTTACGTAGGGCTCAGCTACCCGAAGGGGCAACAGAGAGAACCGCCGCGCCGCGGAAGCGGCCCGCACGGAGGTCGTCGAGCGCCTGATTGGCCTCCTCCAGCGGGTAGACGGAAACCTCCGTCCGCACCGGGACCCGCGGCGCCAGGGCGACGAACTCCTCGCCGTCGCGCCGGGTCAGGTTGGCGACCGAGCCCAGGGACCGCTCGCCCCACAGCACGCTGTACGGAAGCGAGGGGATGTCGCTCATGTGGATGCCGGCGCTGATGATCCGCGCCCCCTTGGCGCTGGCTCGCAGCGCAGCCGTCATCAGCGATCCGACCGGGGCGAAGACGATCGCGCCATCGAGCTCCTCCGGCGGCACCTCCCCGGAGCCGCCGGCCCACTCGGCGCCGAGCTCACGGGCGAAGGCCTGCGTCTCGGTGTCGCCGTCGCGGGTGAAGGCGAAGACCCGCCGCCCTTCATGGACCGCCACCTGGCAGAGGATGTGGGCGGCAGCGCCGAACCCGTAGAACCCGACCCGCTCCGCCTCGCCGACCAGCCGCAGCGCCCGGTAGCCGATCAAGCCGGCACAGAGCAGCGGCGCCGCCTGCAGATCGGGATACCCGTCCGGAATCGGGAAGCAGAAGCGCTCGTCGGCGACCGCGACCTCGGCGTAGCCGCCGTCGACGTCGTAGCCGGTGAACTTCGCCCGGTCGCAGAGGTTCTCGCGGCCGCCGCGGCAGTAGCGGCACTCGCCGTCGGTCCAGGCCAGCCACGGCACGCCGACCCGGTCCCCGGGCGCGAACCGCTCCGCCCCCTCCCCCGCGCCGCGGACGACGCCGACGATCTGGTGGCCCATCACCAGCGGCAGCTTCGGCTCGGTGAGGTCGCCGTCGAGGATGTGGAGGTCGGTGCGGCAGACGCCGCAGGCGCGGACCTCGATCTGGACCTGGCCGGCGGCGGGCTCGGGCTCGGGCAGGTCAGCCAGCCGGAGCGGCTGCCGCTGCCTCTCGAGGACCATCGCTCGCATAGGTCTCGATGATCTCGTACAGCGTCGTCCGCTGCGCGGGTTCGCGCCCGGCGGCCCGGGCGGCGTCGATCAGCTGCTCGGGGGTCAGCCGCACCCCGTGCTGGGAGCCGGCCATGCGGGAGATGTTCTCCTCCATCAGCGTGCCGCCGAGGTCGTTGACCCCCCATCGCAGCGCCTCGGTCGCCCCCTCCAGCCCCATCTTCACCCAGCTCGCCTGCAGGTTCGGGATCGTCCGCCCCAGCGCCAGCCGGAAGGCGGCGGTGTGCTTGAGGTTCTCGGCCATCGAGATCTCCTCGATCCCGTGGGTGCGGCCGAGCATCGTGTTGAAGGGGATGAAGCTGAGCGGGACGAACTCGGTGATCCCGCCGGTCCGTTCCTGCAGGGCGCGGATGACGCGCATGTGGCGGGCCAGCTCGCGCGGCTCCTCGATGTGGCCGAACATCACCGTCGAGGTCGAGCGCAGGCCGGCGCGGTGGGAGGCTTCGATGATCTCGACCCAGCGGCCGGCGGGCAGCTTGTTCGGCGAGATCCGCTGGCGGACGCCGTCGTCGAGGACCTCGGCGGCGGTGCCGGGAGTCGAGCCGAGCCCGCACTCGAGCAGGTACTCGAACACCTCGCCGGGCTCCTTCCCCGAGCGCTCGCAGGCCCAGTTGATCTCCATCGGCGAGTAGGCGTGCAGGTGCAGCTGCGGCGCCGTCTCCTTCGCCAGCCGCAGCCAGTGTCCGTACTCCTCGAGCGTCAGGTCGGGATGGATCCCACCCTGCATGCAGAGCTCGGTGGCGCCGAACTCCACCGCTTCGCCGATCCGAGCGGCAAAGTCCTCCTCGGAGACTTCGTAGGCATCGGGCGAACGCCTGCCCTGCCCGAACCCGCAGAAGGCGCAACCGACGACGCAGACGTTGGTGAAGTTGATGTTGCGGTTGACGACGAAGGTGACCGTGTCGCCGGCCAGCTCGGCCCGCAGCTCGTCAGCAGCAACCCGCATCTCCTCGATGACTTCTGGCCTCGTCTCAGCGAACAAAGCCGTCAGCTCAGCCTCCGTCAGCTCCATCCCCTCCCGTCCCTTGGCAATCGCCTTGGGAGCCAGCCCAGCATTGATGACCTCTTCAGAGCGACGCCCGGACCCTTTGCGCGGGATGAACGACCAGTACTTCAGCTTGATCACGTCCAGGACCCCCTGCTCCATCCACTCGGGGTCCATGTACTGCGGATAGACACAGAGCCGCTCAGTCAGCGCGTAACCGCGAGGCGCCAGCTCCTTCCGCACCTGATGAGGCGACGGGAAGGGCTCCTCGGGAGAGATGTGATCTCCGTTGGCCGACAGCCCACCCAGGTCCGTGGCACCCGCATCGACCAGCTCGGGCCAGAACTCCGACAGGTTCGGCGGGACCTGCACCCCCACATCCGGCATCAACCGCTTGCACTCCTGAATCAGTCGCTTGATCTCGTCGATCGTGACCTGGGAGGCCCAGGTTGGGAGGGGCGACGGGGAGGCCTCCTCCAGACACCTCTCGCTATGGCTCGAGGTTGAGTGTCTGGAGGAGGCCTCCCCGTCGCCCTGCCATCGGATTTCGGAGTTCTCGTTGGCGATGTCGGCTACCTCGGCGCCGTAATAGCGCGGGTGCGGGACGAAGTTCTGGAGGATCACCTCTTGTAGGTGGCCGTGGCGCGCGTGGGAAGAGGCCAGCGCTTCCAGGGCTTCGATCCGCTCGTCCGGCGTCTCTCCAATGCCGACGAGGATCCCACTCGTGAAGGGGATCTTCAGTTCTCCGGCGGCTTCGATGGTGGCCAGGCGTGCGGCGGGGTGCTTGGTGGGGCTGCCGGCGTGGACGGTGTCCATCAGACGCTCTGAGGTCGACTCCAACATCAGCCCCTGAGAGGCGGTCACCTCCCGCAGACGCGCGAGATCGCGTTTGTCGAGCACGCCGATATTGGTGTGCGGAAGCATCCCCCGCTCCATCGCGCGTTCGCAGGCCCAGACGACGTAGCTGGTGAAGTCCTCGTGGCCCCACGCCTTCAGGCGTTCGGCGACGATGGGATTGACCTCTGGCCGCTCTCCCGTGAGAACCAGAAGCTCCTTGGCGTTGCGTTTCACCGCTTCGTCGAGGATCTTTTCGACGTCGTCAGGAGAGTGGATGTGCGCCTGGTGGGTGGCGAAGGCGCAGTACTTGCAGTAGCACTGGCACGTCCGGCTCAGCGAAAGCGTGAAGTTGCGGGAGAAGGTGACCCGGCGCACGAGGTCAAGCTACTGCAAGCGCTCGCCGGGCACGGGCGCAAAAAAAGGCGCCACCCCGGAAGGGATGGCGCCTTAGGAAGGTGCTCCGGCTCTAGCTGGCCGGTTTGTCGCTGGTCGGGGTCGACCGTTTCGGGACCGGCGGGCGGACGTGCTCCGGCGGTTCGGTCGGCGGCAGGCCACCCGGCTCGAGGACGAAGCGGTAGACCGCGGCTGCGAGCAGCGAACCGGCGAACGGGCCGACGAGGTAGGGCCAGACGCCGCCCCACTCGCTGCCGACGAGGGCCGGGCCGAACCAGCGCGCCGGATTTAGACCGGCGCCGGTCAGCGGGCCGGCGACCATCACGGCGAAGCCGAGGGTCATGCCGATCGCCAGCGGGGCCCACTCCTTGAAGCTCTTCTCCGAGTAGACCGCGGCGAGGATCACGAGGACGAGCACGAAGGTGCCGATCCCCTCGACGATCATGCCCGAGAAGTTGCCGGCGAGAAGGCCGCTGACCTGGGTCGCGCCGTAGTGGGTGGCGCGTCCCTCGTCCTCCAACAGACCCTTGGTCAGCAGGGCGCCGAGGACGCCGCCGGAAAGCTGAGCCAGCATGTAGATGACCCCGTCGAGCGGCTTGATGCGACGGATCACCAGCGCTGCGAGCGTCACCGCCGGGTTGAAGTGCCCGCCGCTGACGACGCCGAACATGACGATCAGCCCGAAGAGCAAGAAAGCGTGGACGAGGCCGACGACCGCGAAATCAGTGCCGAACTGGGCCTGGCCTCCGGTCGACACGTACAGGACGACGACACTCGTGATGAAGAAGACCAGCAACATCGTGCCGATCAGCTCCGCGAGATATGCGGATACACCTCTCTCCTGCACCTTTTTTCCTCCTCGATTCCCGTGATCAGGTAAGCGGCGGCAGTCTACTCATATTCGCTGGATGGATTAGGTTTCCCACCGCATGAGGTCGACTGTCGCGCTGCTGGCGACCGTCCTCGCGCTCACCGGCCTGACCGGCTGCGGCGGGGATGGTGCGGAACCGGGCGCGCCGAAAGGCGCGACGCTCGTGCTCGATTTCGTCCCCAACGCCGTCCACAGCGGCATCTACGCGGCGCTCTCCCGCGGCTCCTACGACGACGAGGGCGTTGCCCTGAAGGTGCAGCCGCCGGGTGAATCGACCGACGCGCCGAAGCTGCTCGGCGCCGGCAAGGTCGAGCTCGCGATCCTCGACATCCACGACCTCGGCATCGCCCGCGAGCGCGGCATCGACCTGGTCGGGGTGATGCCGCTGGCCCAGCGCCCGCTCGCCGCGGTGCTCGCCCGCGCCGACGGCCCGGTGGGACGCCCACGCGAGATGGAGGGCCACCGGGTCGGCGTCACCGGCCTGCCCTCCGACGAAGCGGTGGTCGACTCCGAGGTCGAAGCCGACGGCGGCGACCCCGCCGCGGTAGAGCGGGTGACGATCGGCTTCAACGCCGTCGCCTCCCTGGCCGCCGGCAGGGTCGACGCGGCGACCGGCTTCTGGAATGCCGAGGGAGTCGCCCTCCAGCGCCAGGGCGTCCCGCTCCGCACCTTCGAGGTCGACGAGTTCGGCGCCCCGCCCTATCCCGAGCTGATCCTGACCACCTCGCGCCAGACGCTCGAAGACGACCCCGAGTTGGTCGACGCCGTGGTTGCCGCGACCGAAGGCGGCTACGCCTTCACCGAGAAGGACCCGGGCGCGGCGCTCGACGCCCTGCTCTCGGCCAACCCCGAGCTCGATCGCGCCGAACAGCAGGCCCAGCTGAAGGCGCTGCTGCCGATCCTCCGCCCGGAGCCCTTCGACCCCTCGGTCCTCGAAGCCTGGGCGGCCTGGGACCTGAAGCACGGCTTGCTGGAAAAGCCGCTAAGCGTCGATCAGGCGTTTCGCCAGGGCGGGTAATTCCCGCGCCATCCGCGAGCGCGGCACCGCGAGGTCGACGCCGGCGGCCTCGGCGGCCTCCTTGGTCTCGACGTCGACGTGCGAGTAGTAGCCCAGCACCGGCATCCCCAGGCCCACCAGCGCCTCCGGGTTCTCGGCGTCGAGGTCGGCGACGATCAGGTCGATGCCGTCCCACGTCGTTTCCTCGATCGAGGCGGAGGCGACGACCTCGTGGCCGGCGGCGGTCAGGGTCTCCTGGACCTTGGAGCCAAGCATCAAGTCCGTGCTGATGCTGAGAACGCGCGCCACCTAAAGAGACCGGCGCTCGCGGAACTCTTCCCGCACGCTCTCCGGACGACCCCACATCTGCACGACCTCGGAGCGACCCTCGCGCACGTCCCCGGTCCCGAGCTCGCCGACGACCCCTTCGCCGTCCAGCTTCTCCAGCACGCCCTTGACGCTCTCCGGCGCCGCGGCGTGACCGAAGCTCTTGGCGACCAGAAGGCGCCAGTGCCATCCCTCCGCCTGAGGGTGCTGGTAGACCTGCGCGTTGACCTGGCTCAGCGCCACAGCCGTGTCGACGTACTGGGCCTCGTCCTCGATCCGCAGGTCGACCTCGAGGTCGGTCCAGTCAGGCGGCAGGCTCTCGATGATCTGCTGGAAGTCGGCGGCGAGCGGCATCGGTTCGAAGCCTAGCTACAGGGCGGGGTCAGGTGAAGAAGACCTGGTACAGCAGGAAGACGTTGAGGGCGATGATCAGGCTGGCGAAGAACCCCGCCAGGGCGCTGAGCCAACCCGGGTTGACCAGGTCCCCCATCACCTTCTTGTCGGCCGCGATCATCAGCAGCGGCACCAGCGCGAAGGGGATGCCGAAGGAGAGGACGACCTGGCTGCCGACCAGGGCGTCGGTCGGGTCGAGCCCGATCGCGAGCACCACCAGCGCCGGCGCCAGGGTCAGCGCGCGCCGGACGAAGAGGGGGATGCGGCGGCGGATGAAGCCCTGCATCACCACCTGGCCCGCCATCGTCCCGACCGAGGAGGAGGCGAAGCCGGAGGCGAGCAGGGCAATGCCGAAGATCGTCGCCGCGCGGTCGGAGACGAGCGACTCGAAGGCGTCGTAGGCGCCGTCGATCGTGTCGACGCCGGTCAGGCCGCTGGTGTGGAACAGGGCCGCGGCGACGATCATCATCGAGAGGTTCACCATCCCCGCCAGCGAGAGGGCGATGACGACGTCGACTTTCTCGAAGCCGAGGATCTTCTTGCGCTCAGCCGAGTTGCGGCCGACGATCCGCTTCTGGGTCAGCGCCGAGTGCAGGTAGATGACGTGGGGCATCACCGTCGCGCCGATGATTCCGGTGGCGAGCAGGAGGCTCTCCGAGCCGGCAAAGCCCGGCACCACCAGGTGCTTGGCGATTTCGCTTCCGTCGGGGCTGGAGTCGAAGAGCTCGAAGGCGAAGGAGGCGACGACGACGCCGACGAGGACGGTGATCCCGGCCTCCAGGCGCCGGAACCCTCGCTGCTGCAGGGTCAGGAGGGCGAAGGCGCCGGCGCCGGCGATCAGCCCGGCCGGGAAGAGCGGGATTCCGAAGAGGAGGTTGAGCCCGAGCGCGGCGCCGACCACCTCGGCGATGTCGCAGGCCATCGCCACCACCTCGGCCTGCAGCCAGAGGCCGATCGAAATGCGGCGCGAGAAGCGCTCGCGGCAGAGCTCGGCGAGGTTCTTGCCGGTCGCGATTCCCAGCTTCGCCGATTGGGTCTGGACCAGCATCGCGATCAGGTTGGCCGAGAGGACGACCCAGAGCAGCAGGTAGCCGAACTTTGCGCCGCCGGCGATGTTGGTGGCGAAGTTGCCCGGGTCGATGTAGGCGACGGCGGCGACGAAGGCCGGGCCGAGGAAGGGCCAGAAGCGGCGCAGGCCGCGGCTGTGCCCGTCAAGCGAGTTGCGCGCGGCGCGGGCTACCGCCGCCTCGCCGGGGAGGACGTCCTCGACGCCCGCCTCGTGGCGGTCGACCTTCTCGATCAACCCCTGGCCGGGCGGTGGCGCGCTCACCGCGCCTCCCAGGTCGGCGGCAGCAGGTCGGGGCCGGGGATCGGCGTCCCGTGCGGATCGTGGCGCGGTTCGCCGAGCTTCGCGGCGATCAGCTGCTCGAGCTCCTCGGAGATGTAGTGCTCGAGCACCTCGGCCTCCTCGTGGACGCGGTCCTCCGGCATCCCCAGCGCCTCCGACAGATAGGCCTCGATCAGCCGGTGGTGGCGGATCACCTCGAGCGCGACCTTCTCCCCCGCCGGCGTGAGGCTGACGCCCTTGTAGGGGAAGTACTCGACCAGGCCGAGGTCGGCGAGCCGTTTCAGCATCGAGGTCGCGGTCGCCGGGGTGACCTCCAGGCGCTCGGCGACCTCACCGTTGAAGACGAGCCCGTCGCGCTCCTGGGAGAGCGCGTAGATCGTCTTTGCATAGTCCTCTATCGCTTGCGAGTTTGACATATCTAAAAGAGTTTGACACGTCTAAAAGCTGGGCGCGTTTAGGGCCACGCGGGCCGCTTTCTAGACTTCGGTGGCAGATGGCTCTGATTCCGACCGTGGAGATCGATGCGCAGTACCGGCAGTTGCGGGAGGAATGTGGGTTGCTCGCGCGGGACGATCGCGGCCTGCTGGTGGTTTCCGGGGCTGAGGCTGCTGAGTATCTGCAGGGGCAGTTGACCAACGACATCGAGGCGATTGAGCCGGGGGATGGCGCCTACGCCGCTCTGCTCGATCGCAAGGGGCACATGCAGGCTGACATGCGGGTGCTGCGGCCGGGTGAGGGGCCGGAGCTTTGGCTCGACCTCGAGCCCGAGGGGCTGGAGGCTGCCCGCCGCCATCTGCAGATGTACAAGATCGGGCGCGAGGTTGATGTCGCCGATGCCCGCGGTGAGCGGGTTCTGCTGTCGCTGATCGGCCCCCGCTCGGCGGAGATCGCCGGCAGCGCTCCCTTGCCCGAGAACGCCTGCGAAAGCGTCACCGTCGGCGGCGCCGCGTGCCTCGCCGTCGGCACCGCTGAAGGAATCGACCTCTTCGTCCCCGCCGCGGAGCGGGACCGGGCCGGTGAGGCGCTACTCACCGCCGGGGCGGTCGAGGTCTCCCCCGAGGCAGCCGAGATCATCCGGATCGAGGCCGGCCGCCCCCGCTACGGGTCGGAGATGGGGAGCGAGACGATGCCCGCCGAGGCCGGCATCGTCGAGCACGCGGTCAGCTTCACCAAGGGCTGCTACATCGGCCAGGAGACGGTCGCCCGCCTCCACTACAAGGGCAAGCCCAACCGCCACCTGCGAGGCCTGCGGTTCAGGGCCCCGGCGCGCCCCGGCGAGGTCCTGCGGGTGGGTGAGAAGGAGGTGGGGACGATCGGCAGCGCCGCCGTCTCCCCTGCCCTCGGGCCGATCGGCTTGGCGATCCTGCGGCGCGAGGCGGAGCCGGGCGCCACCGTGGCCGTAGGTGAAGATGGCGTTACGGCCGAAGTCGTCGCCCTCCCCTTCAGTTAGATTCAGCGCCGTGGGCCGTGGGAGAGCGAGAGCGACGGCGATTGCCGGACTCATCGGAGCGACTGTTCTGCTGCTTGGCTGCGGCGAATCGCGCCACGCCAACCAGCAGCGGCCCTCTGGCTCGACCCGGGTCAGCGTGACGATCAACGAGAAGGAAGTGATCGTCCAGCCGAAGGAGATCGCGCAGCGCTCGGAACCGACGCAGGAGATCCCGCAGAACCAGAATCACCCCGAGCCGCCGATCAAGACCGGCAAGCCGCTCAACGTCACCTTCGTCGCCGCCAACCAGACGGCGACCGACACCCAGTTGAAGATCCGGGGCGCCAAGGAAGCGGAATCGGACACCCTCTTCGCCCGCAGCCCGGGCACCTTCCAGATCGACCTGCCCGCCGGCTCCTACACCGTCTCGGTGGCCGGCATTCCGGAGGCGCGGCCGGGCCACCTGACGGTGGGCCGCTACCGCGCCTCCTCGCAGAACGACGTCCTGCTGCCCTAGCGGCTAACCGACGTCAATCGGAATCTGCCCGCCCTCGACACCTCCGTTGTCGATGAAGCCTCGCATTGTGTAGTTGCCTGTCAGCGTGATCGGCAGGTGCCCGGTCATCGGGTCCCCGCCGCAGACGGCTCCGCCGAAGCCGATTGTGCTGCGGGCTGTGAACTTGGCGTTGATTGTCGCGTCGACGTCCGGGATCATCCCGCCGGCTGCTGTGTTGTGGTAGATCCCGGCCGGGACGGGGCCCTGCGGGCCGATGTCGTATGTGCAGGTCGAGACGTTCATCGCATGCGCGAAGGCGTTCGCGTAGACGTGAATTTCGATCACTTTTCCGGCGGGACAGTTGATCGAGGCGTGCATCGTGCCTGTGGTCGCCGGCTGCTGTGTCGTGCCCGGTCTGCCGAACCCGATCGTGTAGTCGCAGCCGTTCAGTGTGACTGTCACCGGTGTCGCGCCGCCCGGTTCAGAGGTGCATCCGGCATATGTGGGAGTGAATGTGACCGGGTCGGTCGGACCGAAGAGTGTGGCGTCGAGGTTCGACGCACAGGTCACGGTCCGGATTGGCGCGTTGCCGACGTCGAAGGTGACGCCTCCGAGCTGTTCGCCTGTAACGATCGACGGGAATCCCGCCGTTGTCAGCACTCCTGTTTCAGCCTGTGCGGCCGGCGCCATCACGGCGACCACCGTTGCCATCGCGGCCATGGCTAGGCCGAGGGCTTTGAATATGCGAGTCATCTGACTCTCTCCCTTTTCTTGCGTTTGCGCCCGCATAGGGACGAGACCTGTTTGGGTCCGCATCGATACCTAGCACGTTTCGGGGTTTTGCTAAAGAAAACTTTTCTGTTCTCTTATCGCCGCGGGAGCAGCTTGGCCGAAGCCGCTGCAAGCGGCGTTTCAGAATCGCGATGGCGTCTGGAGGGTTCGTCAGCATCGTTGCCATGACTGCCGTCCTCGCCATCGCCGTCGTCCTTCTCGCCGCCGGGCTGATCTACGCCCTGGTGGCGCGCCAACCCGAGCCGGCCGAGCAGCCGGACCTCGCTCCCGCGATCCAGGAGGCCGCGCAGGAAGCAACCTCCCGCGCCCTCTCCGACCTGCTCAAGGTCGGTGAGGCCGAGCGCCGGCGCGACGCCGAGGCGGCGAAGGAGACGCTGGACAAACGCCAGGCGGAGATCAAGACCCTGGCCGAGCGGATCGCCAAGGGTCAGGAGCGGATCGAAAAGCAGGTTCAGGACCGCGGCGAGACCGATCTGCGCACGCAGGCACTGCTCGAGCAGATGGGCCAGACGATCGGCAACCTCAACAGCGAGACGGCCGGGCTGAAGAAGGCCCTGCGCCAACCGCAGACGCGCGGCCAGTGGGGCGAGCTGCAGCTGCGCCGCTGCGTCGAGATCGCCGGGATGACCGAGCACGTCGACTTCGAGCTGCAGCAGACGCTGCGCACCGAAGACGGCAACCTCCGCCCCGACGCCCGCTTCCTGCTGCCGGAGGGGCGCAGCTTCGTCGCCGACTCCAAGGTCCCGCTCGACGCCTTCCTCGACGCCCAGGAGTCCGAGGTCGAATCCGAGCGCCGACTTCACCTCGAGCGCCACGCGCGCCAGGCGCGCGAGCACGTCCGCAGCCTCAGCTCGAAGGACTACCAGGGGCAGTTCAACCCCGGCGAGATGCCGGACCTGGTGATCTGCTTCATCCCCAACGAGCCAGCCCTGCACGCCGCCTTCGCCGCCGACCCAACGCTCTTCGACTACGCGCTGGAGCGCAACGTCCTGCTGGTCAGCCCCACCTCGCTGATCGGCCTGCTGCGGACGATGGAGCTCGGGTGGCGCCAGGAGCGGATGGTCGCCGAGGCGGCCGAGATCGCCGAGGCGGCGAAAACCCTGCACGGCCGCTTCTCGAAATTCCTCGGCGACTTCGACAAGATCGGCCGCGGCCTGCGCACCGCGACCGGCGCCTACGACACCGCCGTCGGCTCGATGGAACGCCGCCTGCTCCCCCAACTGCGCAAGGTCGAGGGTCTCGGTGTGGCCCCGGGCAAAGAGATCGAGGCCCCGACGCCGATCGAGGCCACCGTTCGCGAGATCACCGCGCCCGAGCTTCGCGAGGCCGAGCCGCCTGTGCTCGACTCTCGTAACGCCGCTTAACTAGGATTCGCCCTCCTTTTAGAAGACGACCCGCGGAGGAGCCGAGTCTTGGCCGTTGACACGAGTGCAGTAGCGAACTTGGACGTGGAGCCCGGCACGCTGCCGGAGACGATGGCGGCGTGGGTGATTCGCCAGGAGCGCGAGGGCGAGCCCAAAGACGCCTTCCAGCTGGAGCAGATCGAGGTCCCCGAGCCCGGCGCCTTCGAGGTGATCGTGCGGGTGATGGCCGCCGGCGTCAACTTCAACAACGTCTGGGCCTCGCTCGGCAAACCGGTGTCGGTCTTCGGCTACGGCGACCATCCCGAGTTCGGCCACCACATCGGCGGCTCCGACGCCTCCGGCGTCGTCTGGAAGGTCGGCGAGGGCGTCACCCGCTGGAAGGTCGGCGACGAGGTCGTGATCCACTGCAACCAGGCCTCCTACGAGGACGTCGAGGTCCACGGGCTCGACCCGATGGCGGCGCCGAGCCAGCGGATCTGGGGCTACGAGACCACCTGGGGCTCCTTCGCCCAGTTCACCAAGGTCCAGGCCCAGCAGCTGCTGCCGAAGCCGCGCAACCTCTCCTGGGTCGACTCCTCCTCCTACGGCCTCACCTACTTCACCGCCTACCGGATGCTGATGGACCAGTGCAAGCTGCAGGCCGGCCACAACGTCCTCATCTGGGGCGCCGCCGGCGGTCTCGGCGTCTTCGCCGTGCAGCTCTGCAAGGCGGCGGGCGCCAACGCGGTCGGCGTCGTCTCCTCTGACGAGAAGGGCGAGCTGGTCAAGCAGCTCGGCGCCGTCGACTACATCAACCGCAACGAGTTCGGCGAGATGATGCGGACCGACGCAAACCTCACCGACCCGGCGGCCGACAAGCAGCGCTTCCTCGCCTCGCGCGGCTTCGCCAAGCGGGTCAAGGAGATCCTCGGCGACGCCCCCGACATCGTCTTCGAGCACGTCGGCCGGGCCACCTTCCCGACCTCGGTCTACACCGTCAAGCCGTTCGGCAAGGTCGTCATCTGCGGCGCCACCTCCGGCTACCAGCTGGACTTCGACGTCCGCTACCTGTGGATGAAGCAGAAGCAGATCATCGGCTCCCACTTCGCCAACGCCTACGAGTGCATGCAGGCCAACCAGCTGATGGCTGAGGGCAAGGTGCGGCCGGTGCTCTCGGAAACGATGGGCTTCGAGGGCGTCCCCCACGCCCACCAGCTGATGCACGAAAACAAACACCTCGGCAAGATCGCGATCCTCGTCGGCGCCGAGTCCGAGGACGAGGGCAAGCACGAGGACGGGCCGGGCGCGATCCGGGCCGAGGTCGGCGCATGAGCACCGGCCCCAAGCGAACCGAAAGGCGAATCTGATGGCAGAGGTCTGCACCCTCGACTGGCACATCTCCCCCTTCCGCGCCGACCGCTTCCTCGACCTGTGGGAACCGTCGGCGGCCAAGGCCGCGGCCTACGGCGCCAAGGGCTGGTCGCTGACCCGCTCGACCGACGACCCGCTCGCCTTCCGCCAGACGATGGTCTGGGAGAGCCGCTCGGACTTCGAACGCTACTGGTACGCGGAGGAGATCGAGCACGCCCGGGCGGCGATCATCGACCTCTACGACATCCCGCTGCTGCCCGCCTGGCACATTCTCGTCGCCGCCGAGTAGCGGCAGCCGGCCCTACCGCTTCGGCGGCAGGACTTTCCAGCTGAACTTGGCCGGCGTCGGGTCGGTCAGCACCCCGGCCGTCGCCCAGACCTTGAAGGTGTGCCTCCCGGGCTTCAGCTTCTTGTAGGTCTTGGGCGAGCGGCAGGCGGCTTTCGGCTTGCCGTCGAGCTTGCAGGAGAAGCTGGAACCGGAGAGGGACGAGGAGAAGCTGAAGGTCGCTTTCGTTTTCGGAGTTTTCGCCGCCGGATGCCCCTTGATCTTCGTGTCGGGGACCCGCACGGGCGGTGGCGCGGGCGGAGTCGGCGGTGGCGCTGGCGGACCGCCAGGCGTCGTGTAGGTGGCGGTGTAGCGGGTCCGCGCCGAGCCGACCACGATCGGGTGTTCACGGGCACCGCCGTCGGACCAGCCGGCGAAGGTGTAGATGGCGCCGCCGATCGACGCCGACTGCGGCGCCGAGAGCTGAATTTCGGAGCCGAGGATCGCCGGCACGGTGAACGGCGATTCGGCTTTGGTGTTCGCCGCCAGCAGCTGGATTCCAGGCGGTTCGGACTCCAGCGAAAGGTCGACGGTCTGGGGCTGGAAATTCAGCGTCGCCGTCCCCTGCAGGCCGCGCTCGTCGGCGACCCGCAGGATGATCTGGATGTAGGACGGATAGTCGTGCTGGGGAGCGACGAATTCGGGACGGCGAATGCCCGAGAAGGTCTGCAGCGGATGGACGTGGCAGGCACTCGGGTTGGAGGGATCCGGGCAGTGCGCCAGCCGCGTCTCCCAGTAGTAGGGCCGGGGCGAGGTGAATTCGCCCGAGGTGACGCCGTCGAAGCCGGCGCCTTCGAGCTTGACCAGATCGCCGACCTTCCATTGCTGCGAGCCGGTCGGTTTGGTGATCGTCACGGCCGGCGGTTTGTCGCCGGGATAGATCGTGATCCGGGCGGCGCTGGTGAGGTCTTCGTCGTCCTCCACCCGTACCGCGACCACCCGGTTGGGACTGAGCGGGAACGGTTTCGCTTTTTCCCTCGCTTCCTGTTCGGCTTTGGTGAAGGTCAGCGGTTCGCTGCTGCCTCCGACCTCGTAGACGCCGTCTTCGTCGGTGTCCCATTCGTAGCTGAGCGGATCGCCGTTGGGATCAGACGATTTGCCCGCGTCCACGATGGTTTCGAATTCGCTGCTGCCGTCGTAGAGGCCAGAAGGCGGTTTCGCTTCCACCCGCGCGATCGGCGAGTTCGGTTTGTAGGCGATGCGGTGAATCTCGCCTTCGCCTTTGCCTTCTTCGCTGAAGAGGCTCGCGTAGTAGAGGAACCCGTCCGGGCCTTCGGCGATCTTCACCCCCGGGTAGACGCTGCCCTCGCGCATGAAGCGCTGGGTGGTCGAGGGGTCCGGCCTGCCGTCCTCGCCCTCCAGCATCACCCATATGCAGCCGCGAACCGCGTCGGCGAAGAAGAATGCTCCTTCGTATTTGCCGCCCTGTTCGAACTGCGACCCCTCGTAGAAGGACATGCCGCTGATAGCCGAGCCGGATTCGAAAGCGCATTCGTCGCCGGGCACCACGGTCTGGCTGTGGCTATAGGTGAAGAAGGGTTCCGAAGTCGTCGGTTTCCCTTCGTTCTCGGCTTTGTAGACCGCGTTACAGACGTTCAGGCCGAGCAGCTTGAACTGGAACTGGCGTTCGATCCCCTCGTAGCACGGCCAGCCCGAGTTGTAGAGGGTGCTCGGCGGTGCCCCGAAGCGGTCGATCTCCTCGATCTCGGAGGAGCCGACGTTGCCCGTGTAGATCTCCCCCGTTTTCGAATCGAAGGTGAAGCGGAAGGGGTTGCGGAAGCCCTTGGCGACGGTCCGTTCGGTGTTTTTGTCGCCCTCGCCCAGGAGCGGGTTGCCGGCAAACGGCTCGGCGGTGTCGGGGTCGATGCGAAGGATCGCGCCGTTCAGCAGTTTCAGGTTCTGCGACCGCAGCGCCCCGCCCTGGGATTCGGAGACAGGGCTCGGCGTGGTCCCGGCAGGTTTGTTCGGATCGCCGCACGGGTTGGATGGGGTTCCGAGCTGGCCGTAGTCGGCGATCGATTCGTAGGCGGCGCCATCGCCACCGCTGACGTAGAGGGCGCCTTCGGGCCCGAACTGCAGCTCGCCGATCGAGTGCGAGGAGAACTGCTGGCACCAGCCTTCGAGCAGCTGTTTCTCTTTCGGCAGCCCCCCTTCCTCGACGACATGCCCTTTGTTGCCGTTGTCCTCTTCGAGGACGACCAGGCGCCCGCTGACGAGGCAGGAGGCGGTGTTGTTCTGGGCAGGGCAGTTGGGGTCGCCGCTGACTTCCGGTTTCCCGTACTCGGGGGCTTCGGGATTCCACGCGGTTCCGAGGATGTGGTCCCAGGTGTAGAGCGCGTAGACGTAGGGCCGGCCTTGGTCGAATTTGGGATCGAGCGCCAGCCCCAGCATGCCGCGGTCGCCGTTGTCGTAGACGTCACCGCGCAGGTCGGCGAATACTTCCGGGCTGGTGTCGCTGAGGTTGTCGAAGACTTTGATCCTCCCCGGCTTCTCGGCGACGAAGACGCGGCCGTCGGGGGCGAAGCGGAAGTTGGTCGGCTGTTCGAGGCCTTCGAAGACGACTTCGTCCTGGAAGCCCGGCAGCAGCGCCGGTTCGGCGGCGGCGTTCAGCGGTGCGGTCAGCGCACCGAGGGCGACGAGGGCGAGGGCGATCGCCAGCGGTCGCTTCACGCGCGCTCCAGCGGCGCCATCGTCAGGCCGGCGCCCTCGAGCTGCTCCCAGTAGTGCTCGGCCGGCTCGCGCGGGCCCGACCAGACGATCGCCTGGCCGCCGCCGTGGATCGAGTCGGCGAGCCGGTACCCCTGGTCGAGCGAGACGCCCGGAATCACCCGCGCCAGCGTCTGGGCGACGTGGTCGAAGGTGTTGTGGTTGTCGTTGCGAACGATCACGCGCCAGTTACCTCCTAAACCGGATCCGGGCCCTGAAGTTTTGGGGCGCTCGATCGTGCTGGTCGACATCCTGAGGATTATGCCCCTGGTGAGATCTTCGGCAGGGGCGGCGGCTGGCTAAAACGGGCTGGGGACACGCACGACGACATCGTCGACCGAGGCGACGACGCCGTTGCCGTTCTTGATCGTGCCGACGATCACCGACGAGTTGCGGCCGGTCAGGTCGCCGGCGCCCTCGTCGACCGCTTCGCCGACCAGCTTGTTGCCGACGTAGGCGAAGAGCTGCGCCTGGCCCTTTTCCGGCCCGCTGGTGACGTTGACCGCGCGCAGCCGCAGGCTGTTGGCTTCGTTGATTCCCATCACGGCTTTCTCGTTCTTGGCGATCGCGAGGAACTTCTGGCCCTCGCCGCTGACCCTGACCAGCTGCGCCTTTTTCTGTCGCGGGAAGACGAGCAACTGGTACTTGAACCCGGCCCCGGCCCGCAGCTCGAGGCCGAGGAAGGCCTTGCGCTGGAGGTTCTCCGGGGTGCCGCTGAGCAGGCGCTCGGTGGCGGAGATCTCGAGGTCGCGACCGAGGACAGGCGTGCGGAACGAGCAGGAGGCGGTTTTTTTGCCCAACGTCACCCGCATCGCGCCGCTGGCCCCCGCTCGGGCACAGTTGCTGCCGGAGAGCTTGACCAGCTGGCTGCGCTGGGCGAGCGACTCCATGCTGTTGCGGTAGACGCCGATCATCGCCGCGCCGGCGACGGCGCAGGTGAGCACGCCCACGGCAAGCGCGGCGAGGAAGGTGGCTGCAAATCGGCCCTTCACGAATCGTCAGCCTAAACACAGGCGGGGTCGAAAGATGCGGCCCACCTCGCCCTGAAATCCGGCGTTCGTCCTTTATCGGCTTCTGCCCGACAAAGGACGAACGCCGAATCCCAAATATCATTCGACTCATGAGCGACCACCGACTTCCCCAGCCCGACCGCCCGTGGGTGATGCGCACCTACGCCGGCCACTCCGACGCCCGCCGCTCCAACGAGCTCTACCGCAAGAACCTGGCCAAGGGTCAGACGGGGCTCTCGGTGGCCTTCGACCTGCCGACCCAGACCGGCTACGACCCCGACCACGTCCTCGCCCGCGGTGAGGTCGGCAAGGTCGGTGTCTCGATCGTCCACAAAGGCGACATGCACCAGCTGCTGGACGGCATCCCGCTCGACGAGATGAACACCTCGATGACGATCAACGCGACGGCCGCCTGGCTCCTCGGCCTCTACGTCACCGTCGCCGAGGAGAACGGGGTCGACCGCTCGCAGCTGAAGGGGACGACCCAGAACGACATCATCAAGGAGTACCTCTCGCGCGGGACCTACGCCTTCCCGCCGGAGCCCTCGATGCGGCTAATCGCCGACATGGTCGCCTTCAGCGTCAACGAGGTGCCGAGCTGGAACCCGACCAACATCTGCAGCTACCACCTGCAGGAGGCCGGGGCGACCCCGGTGCAGGAGATCGCCTACGCGCTCTCGACCGGGATCGCCGTGCTCGACGAGGTGAAAGCCCGGGGCCAGGTCGCCGACTCCGACTTCCCCAAGGTCTTCGGCCGCATTTCCTTCTTCGTCAACGCCGGGATCAGGCTGGTCGAGGAGATCGCCAAGCTGCGGACGATGAGCGCGCTGTGGCAGGAGATCGGCCGCGAGCGCTATGGGGTGAGCGACGAGAAGATGCTGCGCTTCCGCTACGGCGTCCAGGTCAACTCGCTGGGCCTGACCGAGGCGCAGCCGGAGAACAACATCCAGCGGATCGTGCTCGAGGCGCTGGCGGTGACGCTCAGCCGCGACGCCCGCGCGCGGGCGATCCAGCTGCCAGCCTGGAACGAGGCGATGGGCCTGCCCCGCCCCTGGGACCAGCAGTGGAGCCTGCGGATCCAGCAGGTGCTGGCGAACGAGACCGACCTGCTCGAGTACCCCGACGTCTTCGAGGGCTCGGTCGTGATGGAGGGGCTGGTCGAGGAGCTGACCGCCGGCTCGCGGGCCGAGATGGCCGTGGTCGAGGAGCACGGCGGCGCCGTCAAGGCGGTCCCGTACATGAAGGCCCGCCTGGTGGAGTCCCACCGCGAGCGGGTGTCGCGGATCGAGGCCGGCGAGCAGAAGGTGATCGGCCAGAACAGCTTCACCGAGACCGAGGACTCGCCGCTGACGGCGGGTGCCGACGGCGGCATCCTCACCCCCGACCCCGAGGTCGAGCGCGAACGGGTCGAGGCGCTGGCCGAGTGGAAGGCCGGGCGCGACGAGGACACGGTGCGGGCCGCGCTCGCCGAGCTGGCGAAGGCCGCCGCGGACGACGGCGTCAACATCATGCCGGCGACGATCGCCGCCGCCAAGGCGGGCGCGACGACCGGCGAGTGGGCCCAGACGATGCGCGACGTCTTCGGCCCCTACCGGGCGCCGACCGGCGTCGACGGCGCCTCGGCGCCGGGCGAGCGCGAGCAGATGGAGGCGATCCGCCACCAGGTCGACGCGACCTCGGAGAAGATCGGCCACCGGATCAAGATCCTGGTCGGCAAGCCCGGCCTCGACGGTCACTCCAACGGCGCCGAGCAGGTGGCGCTGCGGGCGCGCGACGTCGGCATGGAGGTCATCTACCAGGGCATCCGCCTGACCCCCGAGGAGATCGCCGAGTCGGCGCTGCAGGAGGACGTCGACGTCGTCGGCCTCTCGATCCTCTCCGGCTCCCACCTGGAGCTGATCCCCGAGGTCGTCCGCCTGCTGCGGGGCGAGGGCGTCGAGGTGCCGGTGGTGGTCGGCGGCATCATTCCGGTGGCTGACGCCGAGCGCCTGCGCGAGGCCGGCGTCGCCGGCGTCTACACGCCGAAGGACTTCGACGTGAACAAGATCATGGGCGAGATCGTCGAGCTGGTCGGCCAGCGCGCGAGCACCGGCGCGGCTGCGTAAGAACGTCGGCCCTGCCGGACCGGCTGCCGGCTGACTGGCGTCCAACCGCCGCCCTCGCTAACAATGAAGCCGATGAGCGAGCTGAACGGCGACCGGACGGCCTGGCTGCGGTGCTACCGCTGCTGGTCCCAGAACCTCGAGATCCAGATCCACTATGACGCGATCCGGCGGGTTGACCCCGAGTCGGGCTCGCTGGCCGACGGCGTCGACGAGGTGCAGGAATCGGTCGTCCAGTGCCTCGACTGCATGCACGACCAGCCACATCTGACCTTCGAAGGCGACCGGGTGGTGCCGATCGGGGACCGCTGGGAACGGATGGTCGCCGGCACGCCCTGGGTCGCCTCCTGCACGGTCACCGTCGACCAGGACCGGGTCGAGAGCTGCTCGGGCCCGGAGGCGATCGAGTTCCTCACCTACGGCGCCTTCGGCGACGCCGGCGTGCGCGAGTTCTTCACCCACGTCCGCTTCCACAAGCACGACGACGAGCAGATCGTCGTCCACCTCCTGGTCGAGCTTTACGCCCGCTCCGCCCAGGAGGCGACCGAGGTGCTCGAAGAGGCCGCCCAGGGCCAACTCGAGATCACCTCGCTGGCGGAGGAGTCACGCCCACCGGCGCACGCGTCAGGCGAGGCACACTGAAGGCTCTCAAGGGGCGCCCCGCCCCGGATTTGCTGCTGCTCGGTGGGGTCGTGGCGCTCTTCGCGCTGCATCTCCTCTGGCTCGCCCGCTTCAGCTTCGGCTACGTCACCGAGTGGGACGAGTCCGGCTACCTCTCGATCGCGCTGAACAACAGCCACGCGCTGAGCGCTGACGGGCCCTTCTCGCTGGTCTCGACGGTGCTCGAACAGGGCGTGCAGGCGCCCTTCGTGCCGCTCAGCGCGGTCCCGTTCAACGCCGTCTTCGGCTCCGGCGTCGATGCGAGCCTGGTGGTCGAGCTGGTCTTCTTCGCCGTGCTCGTGGTCGCGACCTACGCGGTCGCCCGCCGGCTGACGACGCCCTGGTGGGCGCTGCTCGCCACCCTCGTCGTCGCCACCGCGCCGGTCCTCAGCGACTACGCGCGGATCTTCCACTTCTCGGTCCCGGCCGCGGCCTTCCTCGTCGCGGCGCTGTGGGCGCTGATGAAGTCCGAGGGCCTGACGCGATGGCCGTGGGCGCTCGCCTGCGGCCTGCTGCTGGGCCTGATGGTGCTCTCGCGGAGCATGACCATCGGCTACCTGCCCGGCTTCGCGGCCGCCGCCGCGCTGCCGATCCTGCTCGGCGACGAACGCAGGCGGCGGCTGCTCAACTTCGCCCTGCTCTGCGGCAGCGGCGCGGTGCTGGCGGCGCTCTGGTACCTGCCCAACGCCGAGTCGGTCGGCAGCTACCTGCTGAACTTCGGCTACGGAGCCGAGTCGGAAGCCTATGGCGCCGAACACTCGCCGCTCTCGATCGCCTACTGGACCCGCGAGGCAGGCGCCGTCGTCGACGAACTGTATTTCCCGCTCGGTGCCGCGCTGGTGATCTGCGCTGCCGCCGCCCTCGTCTCCGCGCTCGTCCGCCGCCGCCACGGTCAACCCTCTCGTGAGCAGCTGAAGGCCTGGCTGCTGGGCGACGCGGCGCTGGCCGCGGTGATCGTCCTCGAGGGCTACGTCGCGCTCACCTCCAGCAAGAACCAGGGGACCGCGTTCGCTCTTCCCTGGCTGCCGGTCCTGATCGTGCTTGTCTGCGCCGCGGTCGTCCGAATCCAGTGGCGCTCGGTGCGGACCGCCGCGGTCGTGGTCCTTGCCGCGGTCGCGCTGCTCAACCTGACGATGAAGAGCGGCATCGTCCCGGGGGTCGGCGATCGGCGGACCGCCGACCTGCCGCTGCTCGGCGAGACCGTCGTCACCGACGGACGCGGCATCGTCGAAAACGAAGTCACCGCCGCCGGCTATCCGGCCGGCTCGCCGACCGAGCCGATGCCCCAGTTGCAGAAGGAATGGCTGCCGTTCGCCGGCGACGTCGCCCGCTGGGTGACCGATTTCTCCGAAGCCAAGGGCGAAGAGCCGAACCTCAGCTGGGGCTTCGACGACCTGCTGCTGAACAACACCCGCGTCGCGCTCGGATCCCAGCTGGCGCTCGAGCGCGAGCTGCCGACCGAATTCCTCAAGCCGTTCCCCGACGGCGACTCCGCCGCCTCCTATCGGGCGCAGCTGGAGGAATTCGAAAGCAACCTGCTGGTCGTCGGCGAGCGCGGCCCCGGCACTACCGGGATCCACCTGACCCGCCGCCGGGTGGAAGCCGCCGCCCGCGACCTCGGCTTCCACCCCGTCCGCCGCTTCACCGCTCCGGACGGCCGCGAGCTGACCGCCTGGTGGCGGTCTTCGAGCGCCTCATGAGCAAGGTGGACCACCTATAGTCGACTTATCAGATATTTTTTCATTATCAGCTTGATCGCGCTGATGCTGTTTGCATGCAGCGCTCACGCAGCGGTCGTGGAACGACTCGCCGGAATCGAGAGTCCCACCACCGCCCCGTACGACTTTGATCAGGTGAGCACCAATTGCAGTGGCACCGCAGCAACGCGGGATACTTCCAAGGCTTACGCAGGGGCCGCCTCTCTCAAAGTGCATATAGAAGCAACCGAATGCTCGCCCTATGCACGGGGAATCTTCAACAGCAATACTCCGAGTCACATCATCGAAGGCGATGACCTCTGGTTCGGCGCGGCGCTCTTTCTGCCAACTGGATTTTTCAGCGCCCACACCAAATACACGGACCTCATTCGGATGGACTCTTATGTCACCGATGGCGGCTCATTGAACAAAGCGTCCGAACAGCAGAGCATCAACTTTTCAAGTTTCGGTAGCGATGACATCTATGTGCAAGCCGAATCCAACGAAGGGGCAAATACGCTCGTGGGACCCTTAGTCCCCAGCACCTTGACCGAGAACTCCTGGCATTGGGTCGAGATTCACGTGCATCTCGATAAAGACGGGGGCGAAGCATTCACGCAGTTGAAGATTGATGGGGTGATCAAGGGATCCTCCACGAAAGGCAATTACTTCGCGGGCCGAGCAGACTTCAATCGGCTTCGCTACGGCCTCGTGTCCGCCGGCAGCAGCGGCTCTGGCAATCTCACTCTGTATGTCGATCGAGCCTCGGTCAGCACCAGCGAGCGAGGCCCCTAGCGCAAGTTGTTCTGCTATTGGGACGCCAAATCGCCACTCGTGCCTACTCGACGTTGTCGGCGGCCGGTTCGGGCGAGGAGCCCGGGTTCTTCTTCGGGACCAGGACCAGGCGCTTGAACTCGGCGACGAGGACGCCGTCCTGGTTGAGGACGCGGGTGTGGACCTTGACGATGCCGCGGTCGGGCTTCGATTTCGACGGCTTGACGTCGAGGACCTCGGTCTCGCAGAAGAGGGTGTCGCCGTGGAAGACCGGGTTCGGGTGGCTCAGTTCTTCGGTCGCGAGATTGGCGATCGCCTTGCCGGAGACGTCGGAGACCGACATGCCCAGCGCCAGCGAGTAGACCAGCGGCCCGACGACGACGTTTTTGCCCTGCTGCGAGCCCTTGGCATAGACGTCGTTGAGGTGCAGCGGGTGGTGGTTCATCGTGATCAGGCAGAAGAGGTGGTCGTCGGCCTCGGTCACGGTCTTCGCCGGCCAGTGCTTGTAGACGGCGCCGACCTCGAACTCCTCGAGGTAGCGGCCGTAGCTGTGCGCGCCGGAAGCCTCGCGCTCGGCCTGGTCGGTGGTCAGCTCGTAAGTCTCGGTCATGCTCGCTTTCTCCTTCAGGTTGGCGGCGCGCGATGCTATCGGCCGCGCGGCCTCTGCGCGGTCGCCGCGTAGACGGCGAGGTAGGCGGCGTCGCCTCCCACGACCAGGGCGCGGCGGGCAGCGGCGCCCAACTTGCGGCCGCCGCTGGTCCAGCCCTTGAAGCGAAGAACCCGGTCGGCCTTGCGGACTTCCTTCGGGGCCGCCAGGAAGGTATGGGTGCCGAACCCAACCTCGGCCGCGAACGGCGCCGCGCGCCGCACCGAGCCCAGCCGCAGCTTCACGCCGGGCGGCCGCGAGGCCAGCCGCAGGTGCGCCATCCCCGGCGCCGGCGCAGCGGTCGGCGGCGGCGAAGGGAGCTCCCCTCCCCCGTCGCCATCTTCCGGTTCCGGCGGTTTCGGGTCTGACGGTTTGGGCACGAAGCGGGCGACGAGGTCGAGGTTGTCGAGGCTCGTCACTTCGTGTACACGAGCGTCCCCGTCCGACCATGAGAGAAAGACGTAGGGCTCCGCTCCGAGAACGGTTTCGGCGGGGGCCGAGACGGTGAGCGAGCCGCCCGCCATCATCGTCGCGCTGAACGGTTCGCTCATCTCCGTGCCCTCGATCGAGAGCGGGATGCCGGCCGGTTCGGAGGCGACCCCCACTTCCACCAGGCGGGGGTAGATCTCGACGGTCTCGGAATCGCTCATTCCCCGCGAGTCGGTCGCGGTGAAGACGAGCTTCAGATGCGAGGGGTACTCGTGCGGCCCGGGCACGAAGCTTCCACTCGGGGAATCGGAGCTCGTGCCGCCGTGTTCGTGGCATTCCAGCGGGCAGTGCACGAGGATGAATTCCCAGTGGGCGTCGAGGCCGGCGGCGAAGGTCTCCAGGTCGGGATCGGTCGCCGTCGCTTCGTAGTCGACGGCCTGCCCCACCGCCCATTCCAGGCTCGCGGTCGGTTTGACGATGGTGACGCTCGGCGGGCCTTCGTCACCCGGGTAGAGCTTCACCTCGGCGACGTCGGTGTGGCCGAGGTCGTCTTCGACCCGCAGCCTCACGGTCACGTTCACGGCTTCGACGTATTCGCGTTCGGCCGTGGCGCCGTTGCCGTCGTCGAACTGGCCGTCGCCGTCGAGATCCCAGCCGTAGGTGAGGGTGTCTCCGGGATCCGGATCGCTGGAGCCGGCGGCGCTGAATTCGAGTTTCAGCGGCGCCGGTCCGTAAGTGCTGCCCTCGACGACGTCGAGCTGGGCCGTGGGCGAAGTGTTGGCCTTGATCTGGACGATGCTGTCGGCGTAGAAGTTCGGCACGTAGAGCGAGCCGTCGGGGCCCTCGACGACGTCGACCGGGGTGAAGGATTCGCCGCCGCCCTTGACCGCGAAGTTGGCGACCGATGCCGGGTCGGGCGCCCCTCCCGCCCCCGCTTCCATCGTCCAGATGCAGCCGCGAGCGGCGTCGGAGAAGAAGAGCGCCCCGTGAAATTCGGTCGGGAAGAGACCGTCGGCGGGGTTGCCGGTGGGGTCATAGAAGGAAAGCCCCGCCACCGCCGAGCCCGGCGAGGGATTGCAGGCGTCACCGGGAAAGAGATGGCCGTCGTAGCCCGGGGTCAGCGGGTGCGGGTAGGCGAAGAACGGCGCCGTCACTTTCGAAGGGTTCGTGTAAAGCGCTTCGCAGAGCGGTTTGTGCAGTTCTTTTTCCGCCTGCTGCCAGCGCGGCTGGGCGATGTTGCCGTTGGGTCCGCCCTCGTAACAGGGCCAGCCGAAGTTGGTCAGCCCCTGGCCGGGTGCCGGCGGTGAGGTGAGGCGGTCGATCTCCTCCCAGAGGTCCATGCCGACGTCGCCGATGTAGACGTTGCTCGTTCCCGGCTGGATCGTGAACCGGTAGGGGTTGCGGTTCCCCTGCGAGAGGATCCGCCGCGCCGCCACGTCTTCGACGCCACCGGCGGAGAGCGGCGCCAGCGCCAGCGGGTCGTCGACCATCGCCGCTCCGGTTTCGCGGTTGACGCGGATGATCGAGCCGTTGTAGTTGGTCGGGTCGCCGGCGGTCGCCGGGGTCCGCAGGTCCTGCGCTCGCAGCGAGCCGCCTTCGTAGGGCGGATCGCCGCATGGGTTGCCGAGCTGCCCGTAGTCGAGCGAGCCCCAGCTGGCGCCGTCGCCGCCGCTCATCAAGAGCGCCCCGGCGCTGTCGAACTCGATGTCGCCGATCGAGTGGCTCGTCACCTGCTGGCACCAGCTGTTGACCAGGACCTGTTCGGAGCCGGGGTCGTAGGGATCCGGGTCCCCCGCGCCGTCGACGGCGACGCTGGTCGTGGGATCGAGCCTCACCCGCGCCAAGCGGCCGCTGACCAGGCAGTCGACCATGTTGTTTTCGCCGTCTTTGCAGTCGTCGGCGCCGTCGGCGTAATGGGTGTGGGTGGAGTCTTCGTAGTCGCCGCCGATCGGCGCGTCGTAGGTGTAGCTGAGGTAGATGTAGGGCTTGCTCGGATATTCAGGGTCGAGCTTCATCCCGAGGATGCCGCGGTCCCCTTTCGCCATCACCTTGGCGAGGATGCTGAGGACGAGGGTCGGCGTCGGGTCTTCGATCGAGTCGAACTCGAGCACGCGGCCGTTGCGCTCGGCGACGAAGAGCTTGCCCTCGGGGGCGAAGTCCAGCGTGGTCGGTTTCTGCAGCCCGTTCTCGTAGCTCGGCGAGGTGGCTTTCGGCAGCGGCAGCGTCCGCGCCTGGAAGCCCGAAGGCAGGCTCAGGGCGCCCATCGCGGGGGCGGGAAGCAGCGCCAGGAGGAGGGCCGACCCCAGCACCAAGAGCAGCGTTTTTGCCGGATGGCGGAACAAGGACAACCGATTATCCGCCTAGACTGCCCGCGATGCAGATCGGGATCATCGGCTTGGGCTACGTCGGCCTGCCGCTCGCCGTCGCCTTCGCCGAGGTCGGGTGCGAAGTGGTCGGCCTCGACGTCGACGCGAGCAAGGTAGAGGCGCTGAACGGCGGCCGCAGCTACATCGAGGACGTGCCGAGCGCCTGCCTCGAGCCGCTGGGCGAGCGGCTGCGGGCGACCGGCGACTACGCCGAGCTGGCGGGCTGCGACGCGGTGATCCTCTGCGTCCCCACCCCGCTGAGCGACTCGCGCGAGCCCGACCTCACCTACCTGGTCGACTCGGCGACGGCGCTGGCGGGGGTGCTGCGCTCCGGCCAGCTGGTCGTGCTGGAGTCGACGACCTACCCTGGGACCACCCGCGACCGCCTCCTCCCCATCCTCGAGACCTCCGGCCTCACCGCCGGCAGCGACTTCCACCTCGCCTTCTCGCCCGAGCGGATCGACCCCGGCCGCACCGATTTCACGGTGAAGACGACCCCGAAGCTGGTCGGCGGCGTCACCGCAGCCTCGACCGAGCGCGCCCGCGAGCTCTACGCGGAGATCTGCGACACCGTCGTCGTCCTCTCCAGCCCCGAGGCGGCCGAGCTCTCGAAGCTGCTGGAGAACATCTTCCGCTCGGTCAACATCGCCCTCGTCAACGAGCTGGCCCAGCTCTGCGACCGGCTCGAGATCGACGTCTGGGAGGTGGTCGACGCGGCCTCGACCAAGCCGTTCGGATTCATGCGCTTCGACCCCGGCCCCGGGATGGGCGGCCACTGCCTGCCGGTCGACCCCTTCTACCTCGCCTTCCGAGCCCGCCAGCTGGACTTCTACCCCGAGTTCATCGAGCTCGCCGGCAAGGTCAACCAGGCGCAGCCGAGCTTCTGCGTGGAACGGATCGAGCGGGCGCTGAACGGCGTTCGCAAGCCGGTCAACGGCTCCCGCGTCCTGATCCTCGGCGTCAGCTACAAGGGGGGCGTCGGCGACATCCGCGAATCGCCGGCGCTGAAGATCATCGGCCGCCTCCAGGACCTCGGTGCCGACGTCTCCTACCACGACTCCTTCGTCGCGGAGCTGCCGGGACACGGCCTCGCCTCGGTCGAGCTCGAGGGGGCGCTGCGCGAGGCCGACATCGCGGCGATCGTCACCGCCCACCCCGACGTCGACTACGAGCAGGTGGTCGCGGCGGCCCCGCTGACGATCGACTTCCGCGGCGTCACCCGCGGAATCGAGGCGGAGAACCTGATCCGGCTCTAGCGACTCCGAACTTTGGGGGGCTATAACCCCCCAAACCTCGGAGTCAGTGCACTTTTTTGAGGCGGTTCCGTTCCTCTTGCTTCTCGACGACCTGGGTGATCAGCTTGACCACGTTCGAGTCGCCGTTGGCCTTGATGTGGCCGGTCTCGGCGGCGCGGCGGTAGCTCCGCAGCGTGCCTTTCTCGGCCAGCTCGTTGAACTGCGGGCGGTCGATCTCGACCAGGACCCGCTCGTCCTGGGCCAGGTCCTTCTTGATCTGGGGACCGGGGAGCTCGACCCGGTAGAGCTGGATGTCGTGTTTGGCTTTCAGCTCGAGGCCGAAGACCAGCTTCAGGTTCGCCAGGGCGGGGACTTCGGCCTGGAACCGCTCGACGGCGGTGCGGATGAGGTCCGAAGTCGATGCCATCTGGCTAACCGCGCCCCATCAGATCTTGTGCCTCTGCAGCAGCTTCTTGCCGATCACCATGCGCTGGATCTCCGAGGTCCCCTCGCCGATCAGCAGCAGCGGCGCGTCGCGGTAGAGCCGCTCGATCTCGTACTCCTTCGAGTAGCCGTAGCCGCCGTGGATGCGGAAGCATTCCTCGACGCAGTACTTGCCGCACTCCGAGGCGAGGAGCTTGGCCATCCCGGCCTCGAGGTCGGAGCGCTCGCCCGCGTCCTTCATC
>DATFQO010000101.1:0-19806 GCA_035264245.1 Solirubrobacterales bacterium | reverse complement strand
ACGTCCTCGACGCCGCCGGCCAGCGGCATCCCGACCGAGTGCACGCAGGGGACGAACCGGCCGTCCTCGCCGAGCACGTCGAGGGCCGGTTTGCCCATCCGGGTCATGATCCGCATGTTGGTCGCGACGTAGGCCGAGTCGGTCAGCTGGACGCCGATCTCGGCGATCTCGGAGCCGAGCGGGCCCATCGAGAAGGGCACCACGTACATGGTGCGGCCGACCATCGAGCCCTTGAAGAAGCCGTTCAGCTCCTCGCGCATCTCGGCCGGGTCGCGCCAGTTGTTGGTCGGGCCGGCATCCTTCTCCTCCTCCGAGCAGATGAAGGTGCGGTCTTCGACCCGGGCCACGTCGGCGGGGTCGGACAGAGCGAGGTAGGAGTTCGGCCGCTTGGCGTCGGAGAGCTTCTCGAAGGTGCCGGCGTCGATCAGCGTCTGGGCCAGAGAGTCGTACTCCTCGGCGGAGCCGTCGCACCAGTGGATCGCGTCGGGCTGCGTCAGCGTCGCAATCTCGTCGACCCAGGCCAGAAGCTTCGCGTGGGTGGTAAGCGCCGCGGGGGGGGCCGTGGTCAAGTCGCTCATTCGCCTCTCTCTATTTCTTCGGTTTGAGGCCGACGAAACTGATGTCGGCGTCCTTGTTGAGGATCTTCAAAGTCGCAGTCGCCTGCTTGCCATCGGAGAAAATCACCGTACAAGTGAACGTCTTACCCGCTTCAACCTTTTGATCGGAGGGGCAATCGACGGTCTTGATCTTGGCATGAAGTGACTTTTCCAGGTTGCTCTGGATCGCCCCCTCGGCCTTGACGTCATCGATCACGGTTTCCCCGCAACCCACTGCGGCAAACGCGATCACCAGCAGCGAAAGGGCCGCGGCCCAGCGAACGGAGACGCTCAATCTTCCTCCTTTGGGGGCGGGACTCACCGCCGGGAGTATTCCAACCGGGGACGACAACCCGCACGGAGGAGCCGTCGGATAGGGTTCCGCGCCGCATGAGGTTCTACGAGTTCGAGGCGCGGAAGATCGTCGAGCTGGCGGGTATCCCCGTCACCAAGTACGGCTTCTGCACGAGCGCTGAGGAAGCGCGCAAGGTCGCCGAGGAAATCGGAGGCCCTGTCGTGATCAAGTCCCAGGTGCTGACCGGAGGCCGGATGAAGGCCGGCGGCGTCAAGTTCGCCGACGACCCTGACGAGGCCGCCCGGCACGCCGAGGAGATCCTCAAGCTGGAAATCAACGGCCACATGCCGCGCGGCGTCCTCGTCGACCCCAAAGCCGAGGTCAAACAGGAGTACTACGCCAGCGTCGTCTGGGACGGGACCGCGAAGAAGCCGCTGATGCTGTTCAGCGACATGGGCGGGATCGACATCGAGGAGGTCGCCGAGAAGCATCCGGATCACGTCGGTAGAGGCCACGTCTCCAACCTCCTCCCCGTCTCCGACTTCGAGGCCAAGCAGGTCGTCGCCGCGACCGGCGTCACCGGCTCGCAGCTGAACCGCGCCACCCCGGTCCTCGCCCGCCTCGCCCGCCTCTTCCTCGAGAACGACATGACCCTGGCTGAGATCAACCCGCTGGCCGAGCTGACCGACGGCAAGTTCGTCGCCCTCGACGCCCACATGGAGATGGAGGCCGAGGCGGTCGGCCGACAAAAGAAACTGCTGCGCAAGGAGCTCGAGATCGCCGAGGACGACACCCGCGAGACCTACGAGCCCTCCGACTTCGAGCGCAACGTCAGCGCGATCGACGCCGCCGACCACCGCGGCGTGATCCAGGGCAAGGACCACGGCTTCACCGGCAACCTCGGCCTCGTGATCGGCGCTGGCGGCGGCTCGCTGACGCTGACCGACGCGGTCCGCAACCAGGGCGGCCAGCCGGCCAACTACTCGGAGATCGGCGGCAACCCGTCGGTTGCCAAGGCCTGCGGCCTGGCCAAGGAGGTGCTGGAAAAGGACGGCGTCGAGAAGATCGCGGTGATGATGTCGATCGTCTCCAACACCCGCGTCGACATCGTCGCCCGCGGCGTGATCAAGGCCTGCCTGGAGCTCGGCAAGGACCCCGGCGAGACGATCGCGATCTTCCGCATCCCGGGTGCCTGGGAGGAGGAGGGCTTCAAGATCCTCGACAAGTACGGCGTCGAGTACTGCGACCGCTCGGTCTCGATGTGGGAGGCCGCCGGACGCGCCGTCTCGAAGATCCAGGGAGCGCCCGCCTGATGTCGATCTTGCTCGACAGGGACACCACTTTCATCGTCCAGGGGATCACCGGCCGCGAGGCGGTCAACCTGACCCGCGAGTGCCTCGACTACGGCTCGAAGATCGTCGGCGGCGTCACCCCCGGCCGCAAGGGCCGCGAGGTCCACGGTGTCCCGGTCTTCGACACCGTCGCCCAGGCGGTCGAGCACCACGGCGGTCCGATCGACGGCTCGGTCGTCACCGTCCCCCCCGCCTTCACCAAGGACGCCGTCCTCGAGGCGATCGAGAACGGCGTCAAGCTGATCGTGATCGTCACCGAGCGGATCCCGCGCGGCGACGTGGCCGAGATGGTCGAGCTGGCCGACATGCGCGGGGCGCGCATCATCGGCCCCAACTGCCTCGGCCTGATCGTCCCCGAGGTCTGCAAGATGGGCGGCATCGGCGGCCCGGCCAAAGACGCGGCGAAGGCCTATCAGCCCGGCCGCGTCGGCGTGATGAGCCGCTCCGGCGGGATGACCACCGAGATCTCCTCCTCGCTGACCGCCGCCGGCCTCGGCGTCTCCACCGCCGTCTCGATCGGCGGCGACGCGATCATCGGCTCCACCTACGCCGAGCTGATGCCCTACTTCGAGGCCGACCAGCAGACCGAGGCGATCGTCATCTACACCGAGCCCGGCGGCCGCATGGAGGCCCAGCTGGCCGAATGGGTCAAGGACAACAACTCGCGCCTGCCGATCGTCGCCTTCATGGCCGGCAAATTCATGGATGACGACGAGATGAAGGGCATGTCCTTCGGCCACGCAGGAACTATTGTCGAGGGGGTAGAGGACACCGCGACGGAGAAGATCTCCCGCCTCGAAGCCGCCGGCATCCGCGTCGTCGAGCGCATCGACGAGATCCCGGACGTCGTCAAGGAAAAGATCGGAGCGACCGCCTGATGGCTGAGACCATGAACAAGGTCTTCATCGACGTCGAGGTCGAGGACTCGATCCGCAACGACGCCGCCCTCGCCGCCAAGCTCGAGGAAGTCTGCCCCGTCGACATCTACAAGGACGCCGGCGGCACGGTCGAAATCGTCGACGAGAACTGCGACGAGTGCGTCCTCTGCAAGCTCTGCATCGAAGCCAGTCCCCCGGGCACCGTGCACGTCAAGAAGCTCTACGACGGCACCGAGCTCTCCTAACTCGAGCTCCAGCCCCCTGAATCACGAAGACCCGCCGAGGCGGGTCTTTTTCGTGCGGGGGAGCTACCCCCGGAACGACTGATAATCGTCCACCAAGCGTACTGAACTGCGCGATCTGGTCGCACTAGGGGGAGAACTCTTGCCGCTCGGGCCTTATTGGGCTGGAGGACGAAGCGGCGAGGTGCCGCGAACGACTGATAATCGCGAGTCCGGAGTCGCTCTTCGGATGGGGTTCGAGTCCCCCGTCCTCCTCACGATTTGCCGCCGGGCAGAGGACCACTGGCAAGGTCGCCACGATCATGCGGCCGATGGGTAGCTCCATCTGGTTGCCAGCCACTGCCCGGCGGCTCATCCTGTGTGATCGGTCACGTTACGACGGTATAAATTTATATTGCAGTAACCTCTACACTGATGGATGCATCGGTTCGCACTCGGCTCTCACGGGACGACCGCATGGAGCAGACGCTGGAGGCGGCGCACGGGCTGTTCGCCGAGCGCGGCTACGCGGCGGTGACGATGGACGAGATCGCGGCGGCGGTCGGCGTCACCAAGCCGCTGCTCTACAACTACTTCGGCAACAAGGAGCGGCTCTACATCGCCTGCATGGAACGGGCGGGGGACGCGCTGATCGCGACGATCGCCGCGACCGTCGACGAGACCGCCAACCCCGGCGACGCGCTCGGGGCCGGCGTCCGCGCCTTCTTCGCCTTCCTCGACTCGGACCGCTCGGCCTGGGCGGTGCTTTTCGACGAGACCCTCCCCCAGGCCGGCGAGGTCTTCGACCGGGTCGCCGCATACCGCGGCCAGATCCTCGACCTCGTCTCCGCCTCGCTGCTGGCGCAGATCCCCGAGCGTGGCCGCGACGCCGCCAAGGTCGAAGTCGAGGCCCTCTCCGCCGCCCTGCTCGGCGCCTCCGAGGCGCTGGCGCGCTGGTGGCTGAGGACCCAGGCGATCAGCGCCGAGGACGCCGCCGAGCTCCTCATCTCCACCGTCGAGCCGGGACTGCGCGAGCGCTCGACCCCCACCCCCACTTCCAACTCATCCCAAGGAGGACCCTCCCCGAAATGAACGCAAGAACTCGCAAGGTCGCCATCGTCGGCGGCAACCGAATTCCCTTCGCGCGCTCCAACAGCGTCTACTCGCACGCCAGCAACCAGGACATGCTGACCGCGGCGCTCGACGGCCTGATCGACCGCTACGGCCTGCAGGGCGAGACGCTCGGCGAGGTCGCCGGCGGCGCTGTCCTCAAGCACTCGCGCGACCGCGACCTGACCCGCGAGAGCGTGCTCAGCACCCGCCTCGCCGCCGAGACCCCGGCCTACGACGTCCAGCAGGCCTGCGGGACCGGCCTGGAGACGACGATCCTCGTCGCCAACAAGATCGCCCTCGGGCAGGTCGACTCGGGCATCGCCTGCGGTGCCGACACCACCTCCGACGCGCCGATCGCCCTCAACGAGGGACTGCGCGAGACGCTGCTCGAGGCCAACCGCGAGCGCTCGACCGTCGGCAAACTCAAGCAGCTGACCAAGGTCCGGCCGGGCCACATCGTCCCGGCCATCCCCCGCAACGAGGAGCCGCGAACCGGTCTCTCGATGGGCGAGCACTGCGCGATCATGGCGACCGAATGGGAGGTCGGCCGTAAGGAGCAGGACGAGCTCGCGGTCAAGAGCCACGAGAACCTCGCCGCCGCCTACGAGCGCGGCTTCCTCGACGACCTGATGACTCCCTACATCGGGCTCGACCGTGACCAGAACCTGCGCCCCGACTCCAGCCTGGAGAAGCTGGCGAAGCTGAAGCCGGTCTTCGGCGGGCCCGAGGGGACGATGACCGCGGCCAACTCGACGCCGCTCTCCGACGGCGCCTCCACCGTGCTGCTCGCCTCCGAGGAGTGGGCGAAAGAACGCGGCCTGCCGATCCTCGCCTACATCAGCGAGGCGCAGACCGCCGCCGTCGACCACGTCCACAAGCGCGAAGGCCTGCTGATGGCGCCGGCCTACGCGATGCCCCGGATGCTCGACCGCGCCGGCCTGAAACTGCAGGACTTCGACTATTACGAGATCCACGAGGCCTTCGCGGCGCAGGTTCTCTGCACGCTGAAGGCCTGGGAGGACAAGGGCTTCTGCTCCGAGAAGCTCGGCCGGGACAAACCGCTCGGTTCGATCGATCGCAAGAAGCTCAACGTCAACGGCGGCTCGCTGGCGGCTGCCCACCCGTTCGCCGCGACCGGCGGGCGGATCGTCGCCAGCCTCGCCAAGCAACTGAACGAAGACGGCAAAGGCCGCGGCGTGATCAGCATCTGCGCCGCCGCCGGCCAGGGTGTCGTCGCGATCCTCGAGGCTCCGGGAGGTGCCAAGTAACCATGGCTGACCGCTACTCACAGGTAGTCAACGCGCCGCTCGTCGGCACCATCGCCAAGCAGCTGGGACTGCCCCAGCCGGTCGCGCTCGACCGCTATAGCGAGGGCCAGCCGGCGCTCGCCGGCCCAGTCCTCTCCGGCGCCGCCCCCGAAGGCCGGCTCGGCAAGGCGGTCGCCGCGGTTCTCGACAGCGTCAAGGCTGAACGGGCCGGCGCCGAGGGCAAGGCCAAGGCACTCGTCTTCGACGCGACCGGGATCGCCGACTCGACCGAGCTGGTCGAGCTGCAGCGCTTCTTCTACCCCGCCGTCGGCCGCCTACAGCGCAGCGGCCGGGCGATCGTCCTCGGCACGCCGCCGGCCGAGGCCGGCTCGGTCGAGGCCCACATCGCCCAGCGGGCGCTCGAGGGCTTCACCCGCTCGCTCGGCAAGGAGATCGGCGGCCGCGGCTGCACCGCGCAGCTCGTCTACGTCGAGCCCGGCGCCGAGGAGCAGCTGGAGTCGACCCTGCGCTTCCTTCTATCGCCGAAATCGGCCTACGTCTCGGGCCAGGTGGTCCGGGTCGGCAAAGGCGTCGCCCCGATCCCGAAGCTCGACTGGGACAAGCCGCTCGAGGGCAAGGTGGCCCTGGTGACCGGCGCCTCGCGCGGCATCGGCGCCGCGATCGCCAACACTCTGGCCCGCGACGGGGCCGAAGTCGTCGGCCTCGACATCCCGCCGATGGCGGCCGACCTGAAGGCGGTCACCGACGCGATCGGCGGCCGCGCGATCGAGGCCGACATCACCGCCGAGGACGCCCCGGCGCAGACTGCCGCCGAGCTCTCCGACGGCGTCGACGTCGTCGTCCACAACGCCGGCGTGACCAAAGACCGGACGATCGCGAAGATGCCGGAAGAGCGCTGGGCGCAGCTGATGGAAATCAACCTCTGCAGCGAGGAGCGGATCAACGAGGCGCTGCTGGCGAAGAAACTGCTGCGGCCGAACGGGCGCATCGTCTGCGTCTCCTCGATGTCGGGGATCGCCGGCAACGCCGGCCAGACCAACTACGCCGCCTCCAAGGCGGGCGTGATCGGGATGGTCGAAGCGATGGCCCCCGAGCTGGCCAAGCGCAAGGCGACGATCAACGCCGTCGCGCCGGGCTTCATCGAGACCCAGATGACGGCGGCGATGCCGATCGGCCCGCGCGAAGCCGGCCGCCGGCTCTCCAGCCTCTCGCAGGGCGGCCTCCCCGTCGACGTCGCCGAGACGATCGCCTGGTTCGCCAGCCCCGCCTCGACCGGCGTCAACGGCAACACGGTCCGCGTCTGCGGCCAGAGCCTGCTGGGGGCGTAGATGGCAAAGACGCTCGACAGCAGCCCCAGCATCCTGCCGCTCTACGCGCGGGCGGCGCTGCCGATGATCCCCGGCGCCTCGCTGCTCCCCTTCGTGCCGGGCGGCGGCGGCGAGATTCCGGACGGGCTCGACCTCGAGCTGACCGGCGTCAGCGCCGACGCGGCCGACGTCGCCGCCTACGCCAAGGTCTGCGGCTTCGCCCTGCGCGACACGCTGCCGCCGACCTACCCGCACATGCTCGCCTTCCCGCTGCACATGGCGGTGATGAGCGACGGCTCGTTCCCGTTCGGGGCGGTCGGCCTGGTCCACGTCGAGAACACGATCGCCCAGAAGCGACCGATCGGGATCGGCGAGGAAATGACGATCCGCGTCCGCCCGACCAAGCTGCAGCCGCACCCGAAGGGCAAGACCTTCTCCTTGGAAACCGAGGTCCTGGTCGACGGCGAGGTCGTCTGGGAGAGCACGAGCACGATGCTCCGGCGCGGCAAGAATGACGATGCCGCCGAGCAGAAGCGGGGCTTCGAGTCGCTCCCCGCGGACGCGCCCGCGAGCGCCGAGTGGAAGCTCGGCGGCGACCTCGGCCGCCGCTACGCCGGCGTCTCCGGCGACCGCAACCCGATCCACATGCACTCGCTGACCGCGAAGCCGCTCGGCTTCCCCGGCGCGATCGCGCACGGGATGTGGACCAAGGCGCGAGCGCTGGCGCAGCTGGAGAGCAGGCTGCCCGACAGCTTCGAGGCCGACGTCCGCTTCCGCAAGCCGGTCCTATTGCCGGCACGCATCGAGTTCGCCGGCCGCGAAGAGGGCGAGGAAACTCTCTTCGCCGTCCGCGACGCCAAGAAGGGCACGCCCCACCTCGACGGCCGCGTGCGCCCACTGGCCTCGCCGAAACCGCAAACGAAGTCGAATAGCGACGTCCCTCGCGGTTTCGCGAAAGACGCCGAATCGAAATCCGCCAAACCCAAGGCCAAGACCGGAAGGAAGACGACCAAGTGAGCACCACCACCGAGAACAAGGGGATGGCGGAGCGCAGCATGGGCTACGGCCTGCGGGCGCTGAACCGCCTTGCCGGCTCCGACCTGCTGGACCGCATCCGCATCCGCAAGCAGGTCGAGAAGGCCCTCTTCCAGGGCACCAAGAACGGCTTCCGCGGCGCCACCGCCGCCGGCCGCACCTTCAAGGCCGCCCAGCAGCTGGGCAAACCGGCCCGCCAGAAGAAGGGCAAGTCGACGGGCCTCTTCGACCTCTCGCCCGACGACGAGCAGCAGATGTTCCAGGAGGGCGGCCGCGCCTTCGCCGCCGACCAGATCCGCAAGGCGGCGCTGGAGGCCGACGAGAAGCGGGAGACGCCGAAGGAGATCCTCGACCAAGCAAACGAGCTGGGCGTCAACATGCTCGGCGTCCCCGAGGAGCTCGGCGGCGTGATGACCGAGCAGTCGGCCGTCACCAGCGTCCTGATCGGCGAGGCCCTCGCCCACGGCGACATGGGCATCGCCTACGCCGCGCTCGCCCCCGGTGCGGTCGCCACCGCGATCGGCCTCTGGGGCTCGGCCGAGCAGGAGGCGACCTACCTCCCCGCCTTCACCGGCGAGGACATCCCCGCCGCCGCTCTGGCGATCCTCGAGCCGCGACCGCTCTTCGACCCCTTCCAGCTGGAGACGAAGGCGAAAAAGAAAGGCGACGAGTGGGTTCTCAGCGGCGCCAAGTCGCTGCTCGCCCGCGCCAAGGACTGCGAGCTGTTCGTGATCGCCGCCGACGCCGAGGGCATCGGCCCGGCGCTGTTCGTGGTCGAGTCCGGCGCCAAAGGGCTGACGATCGAAGATGAGCCCGCGATGGGGCTGCGCCCCGCCGCCACCGGCCGCCTGCTGATCGACAAAGTCAAGCTGCCGGCGGGCGCGCTGCTCGGCGAGGGCAACGCCAATGCCAAGGACTACGCCGCCTGCGTCAACCGCTCACGGATCGCCTGGTGCGGGCTCGCGAGCGGGACCGCGCAGGCCGTCCTCGACTACGTAATCCCCTACGTCAACGACCGCCAGGCCTTCGGCGAACCGGTCTCCAACCGACAGGGCGTCGCCTTCGCCGTCTCCGACATCGGCATCGAGTCGAACGCGATGCGGCTGGCGACCTACCGGGCGGCGAGCCGCGCCGACCGCGGCGAGAGCTTCGGCCGCGAGGCCGCGATCGCCCTCGAGCTCTGCACGAGCAAGGGGATGAAGATCGGCTCCGACGGCGTCCAGCTGCTCGGCGGCCACGGCTTCGTCAAGGAGCACCCGGTCGAGCGCTGGTACCGAGACCTGCGAGCCGCGGGCGTGATGGAGGGCGCCCTGCTCGTCTAGGCGGACGCCAGACGAGCAGAAAGGAACCACATGATCAATCTGGAGATACCGAAGAAGTTCAAGCCGCTGGCGAACCAGGCAAACCAGGTCGCCACCGAGGTGTTCCGCCCGATCTCGCGCAAGTACGATGAGGCCGAGCATGCCTACCCGAAAGAGCTCGACATGCTCGCCTCCCTGATCGACGGGATGAACGAGGGCTCCGACATCGGCGGCGCCGGCGCCGCCGGCGTCCGTCGCGAAAAAAGCGACGACGGCAGCAACCGCAACGGCTCCAATCTCTCCACCGTGCTCGGCATCATCGAGCTCTGCTGGGGAGACGTCGGCCTGCTGCTCTCGATGCCGCGGCAGGGGCTCGGCAACTCGGCCATCGCCTCGGTCGCGACCGAGGAGCAGCTGAAGACCTACGGCGGCAAGTGGGCCGCGATGGCGATCACCGAGCCGGAAGCCGGCTCGGATTCGGCCGCGATCCGCGCCACCGCCGAGCTCGACGGCGACGAGTACGTCCTCAACGGCGAGAAGATCTTCGTCACCTCGGGCGACCGGGCGGACCTGATCGTCGTCTGGGCCTCTCTGGACCGCTCGAAGGGGCGGGCGGCGATCAAGTCGTTCATCGTCGAGCGCGACAACCCCGGCCTGAAGCTGGACCGGCTCGAGCACAAGCTCGGGATCCGCGCCTCGGACACCGCCAACTTCACCCTGCAGGACTGCCGGGTGCCGAAAGAGGCGCTGCTCGGCGACCCGGAGGTGAAGGAGAAAGGCTTCGCCGGGGTGATGGAAACGTTCGACAACACCCGGCCGCTGGTCGCCGCGATGGCCGTCGGAGTCACCCGCGCGGCGCTGGAGGAGACGCGCAAGCAGCTGAAGAAGGCCGGCGTCGAGATCGACTACGACATCCCAGCCAACAACCAGCACGCCGCAGCCGCGCGGTTCCTGGAGATGGAGGCCGACTACGAGGCCTCCTGGCTGCTCACCCTCCAGGCCGCCTGGATGGCCGATAACTCGAAGCCGAACTCGCTACAGGCCTCGATGGCCAAGGCCAAGGCGGGGCGCACCTGCGTCGACGTCACCCTCGGCTGCGTCGAGCTCTGCGGCAGCGTCGGCTACGGCGAGAACGAGCTGCTGGAGAAGTGGGCCCGCGATTCGAAGATCCTCGACATCTTCGAGGGGACTCAGCAGATCCAGCTGCTGATCATCGCCCGGCAGTTGCTGAAGAAGACGAGCGCTGAACTTCGGTAGCCAGGTGGTAGGCGGGGGTGGGGTCCCCCTCTCCAGACACCTCTCGCTATGGCTCGAGGTTGAGTGTCTGGAGAGGGGGACCCCACCCCCCTTTGACAGCTGGTGGCAGACTTTCGCCCTTGAACCTGATTGAGGATCTGATGGAGAAGTCCCCGGCCTCGCGCTTGGGGATCGTTTCCGTTGATGCCGAGGGGAATCGGCGGAATCACTACTTCGGTGAACTGGTGGCTCAGTCGGCTGGGCTTTCCGGGTCTTTCGCCGCTCGTGGGGTCAAGCGGGGCGATGTCGTGATGACGCTGGTGGGGAACCGGATCGAGTGGGTGCTCAGCCTGCTTGCCTGCTGGCGGATGGGGGCGGTGGCTCTGCCCTGCAGCACGATGTTGCGGCGGCACGATCTCGAGCATCGGGTCGCCGCCGCTGGTCCCAAGCTCTGTGTCGGCGAGGAGGCGCTGCTGGCCGAGCTTCCCGACGGGGTTCCGGCGATGACGATGGCCGATGTCGCTGGCGTGCTCGATGAGGACCTGGCGCAGGAGACTCCCGCCGCGGTCGAGGAGATGGGTCCCGAGGATCCGGCGTTGATCGTCTTCACCTCCGGCACCACCGGCGCGCCGCGGGGGGTCGTCCACGGCTACCGCTACCTGCTGGGCCAGCAGGTCCAGGCCGACCACTGGTTCGGGTCGCGCCAGGGAGACCTCGCCTGGTGCACGACCGCGACCGGCTGGTCGAAGTCGGCCCGCAACGTCTTCCTCGCCCCCTGGGTGACCGGCGCCGCCGCCGTCATTCACGACGGCCGCTTCGATCCGGCCGAGCGGCTCGACCTTGCCGAGGGTCTCGAAATCAACGTCCTGTGCCAGGCGCCGACCGAGTACCGGATGCTGGCCCGCCGCACCGCCCTGCGCCCGCTGCCGGCGCTGCGGCGGATGGTCTCGGCGGGCGAGCCGCTCGACCCCGAGACGATCGCCGCCTTCCGGGAGGCGACCGGCCTCGAGCCCGCCGACGGCTATGGCCAGACCGAGACCGGCCACGTGACCGCCAACCTCGTCGGCGAGCCGGTGCGGCAGGGCTCGATGGGGAGGCCGCTGCCCGGCCTCGAGACCCGCATCGTCGAGGGCGAGCTGCAGCTGCGCGCTGGCTCCTCCCCCACCTTCTTCTCCCACTACCTCGACGGCGAGCGGTTCGAGGGCGAGTGGTGGCGGACCGGCGACCTCGTGCGCGCCGCCGAGGACGGCTACCTGTACTTCGAGGGCCGCGGCGACGACATAATCCTCTCCTCCGGCTACCGGATCGGGCCGACCGAGGTCGAGGCGGCGCTGCTCGCCCACCCGGCGGTCGCCGAAGCCGCCGCCGTCGCCGCCCCTGACCGCGAGCGCGGCTCGGTCGTCCGCGCGATCGTCGTCCTCCGCGACGGCCAGGACAACGGGGGCGCCTCGAGCGACGAGCTCGTCCGCGAGCTGCAGGAGCACTGCAAACGCGAGACCGCCCCCTACAAGTTCCCCCGCATCGTCGAGTTCGCCGCCGAGCTGCCGAAGACCAGCAGCGGCAAGATCAGGCGAGCACTGCTTCGGGGCGACGCGGCGGAGCGCTCCTAGCCGACGGCTAGCTCGGCCGCGTCGGTGGGCCTGCCCAGGTGGTAGCCCTGGGCCATGTCGACGCCGTAGGCCTGCAGCATCGTCCGCGTGTCCTCGTCCTCGACGAACTCGGCGATCGTCCGCTTGCCGAGGCCGCGGGCGATCTGGACGATCGCCTTCACCGTCAGCTGGTCGGCGTCGTTGCGCGGCAGGTCGCGGATGAAGGTGCCGTCGATCTTGATCACGTCGAAGGGGACCTTCTGCAGGTAGGCGAACGGGCCGAAGCCGGCGCCGTAGTCGTCGATCGCGACTTCGCAACCGAACTCGGTCAGCCGGTCGGCGAAGCCGGCGGCGGTGTCGTAGTCCTCGACCCGCGCCGTCTGGGTGATCTCGAAGGTGCAGCGGGCCGGGTCGGCATCGCCTTCGTCGAGCCGCCGTTCGATGAATTCGAGCACCGAGAGGTCGGTCATCGAGGCGCCTGAGAGGTTCACGTGCAGGGAGAGCGGTGCGCCGGCCCGCTGCCGTTCGGCGATCAGCGCCAGCGCCTGGGCGACGACCCAGCGGTCGAGCTCCTGCACCATCCCGGAGCGCTCCGCCACCTCGATGAAGGAGGCGGCCGGCAGCAGCTCCCCGCTTTCACCGGTCATCCGCAGCAGCAGCTCGTAGCGCTCGATCCCGCCAGAAGCGAGATCGCGGATCGGCTGCGTCGCCAGGCGGAGGCGGTTCTGGGTTAGGGCGTCGCGGATCCGGGCGCTGGTCGTCTGGCCGCGCTGTGCCTTGGCGCCCTCCTCGCCGAGGGTGTGGAAGAGCATGATCCGGTTGCGTCCCTCGGCCTTGGCCTGGTACATCGCCTCGTCGGCGGCGACCAGCACCGACTCCGCGGTCATCCCTCCCTGGCCGCCGAACATCGTGATCCCGACGCTGATCGTCGCCTCGCCCATGTCGGCGTTCAGCGGCAGCCCCTCAGCCACCTGCGCGCGCAGGTCCTCGCCGAGCTGCATCGCGCCGGCGGTGTCGCTCTGCGGCATCAGCACCGCGAACTCGTCGCCCGAGAGCCGGGCGACGATGTCGGTCGCCCGCACCCGTTCGCGGAGGATCTCGGCGACGCGGCGGATCAGCCTGTCCCCCGCCTGGTGCCCGAGCTGATCGTTGACGCCCTTCAGCCCGTCGATGTCGATCACCATCACCGCGCCGCGGCCGCCGTAGCGGGCCGCGAAGGAGACGTATTGATCGAGCTCGGAGCGGAAACGCCGCCGGTTGAGGAGCCCCGTAAGCGAGTCGTGGTCGGCGAGGTAGCGCAGTTCGGCCTCGGTCTTCTCGGCGCGCTCGAGCGCGCCCCGGACCACCACCCGGTCCTCGGGTGACAATTTCGCCAGCACCGCGTCCAGAGCAGGGTCCGGTCCAGCTGATTTCGGCGTGATGTTCACAAGCTGAAGGTATTCGGTTCCCCGGCCGGTGGCACCCCTCATGCGCCAAAAATGGCTGTACTTCCAACTTTCAGTGACCGTCGCAAGCGAATACTTGACTTGTCGGCATCCGGGTAGGTTTGAGGGGATGCCGAACCGCCTCGCGCAGGAGACCAGCCCGTACCTGCTCCAGCACCGGGACAACCCCGTCGACTGGTATCCGTGGGGCAGGGAGGCGCGCCGGCGGGCCAGCGAGGAGGACAAGCCGATCCTGCTCTCGGTCGGCTACTCGGCCTGCCACTGGTGCCACGTGATGGAGCGCGAGTCCTTCGAGGACCCCGAGACCGCGACCTACATGAACGAGCACTTCGTCAACGTCAAGGTCGACCGCGAGGAGCGGCCCGACGTCGACGCGATCTACATGGAGGCGGTGCAGACGATCACCGGCCACGGCGGCTGGCCGATGACGGTCTTCCTCGACCCCGACGGGGTGCCGTTCTACGGCGGCACCTACTTCCCCCCGGACGAGAGCCGCGGGATGCCGAGCTTCCGGATGGTGATGGAAGCCGTCGTCCACGCCTTCGAGACCCAGCGCGAGGAGATCCGGGAAAAAGCGCCGATCGCCCGCGCCCGGCTCGGCGCGGTCGGAGAGGTCGAGCCGCGCGACCTCCCCGCGGCGGCCCACCTCGACGAAGCCGTGCAGCGCCTGCTCGGCGCGGCCGACCGTCGCAACGGCGGCTTCGGCAGCGCCCCCAAGTTCCCGCCCGCCTCCTCGCTGGAGCTGCTGCTGGCGCGCGGCGAGACCGAGGTCGTCGAGCTGACCCTCGACTGGATGCTGGCCGGCGGCATCTACGACCAGCTCGGCGGCGGCTTCGCCCGCTACTCGGTCGACGCCGTCTGGCTCGTCCCCCACTTCGAGAAGATGCTCTACGACAACGCCCTGCTGGCGAGGACCTACCTTCACGGCTGGCAGACCTTCGGCCACGAGCGTTACCGCCGCGTCTGCGAGGAGACCCTCGACTGGATGCTGCGCGAGATGCGCGGCTCCGAGGGCGGCTTCTACTCCGCCTTGGACGCCGACTCCGAGGGCGAGGAGGGCCGCTTCTACGTCTGGACGTCCGCGCAGATCCGCGAGGTCCTGGGCGAGGCGGCCGACCCGGTGATCGAGCACTACGGGGCGAGCGAGGAGGGCAACTTCGAGGGCTCGAACGTGCTGCACCTCGCCCATGGACCCGAGAACCCGGAGCCGGCCGGCCTGACCGAGGCCCGGCAGGCGCTCTACGAGGCCCGGGCACAGCGGGTGCGTCCCGGTCTCGACGACAAGCGGCTCGCTTCCTGGAACGCGCTGGCGATCGCCGCCCTGGCCGACGCCGGCGCCGTCCTCGGCCGTGAGGACTACCTCGACGCGGCCCGAGAGTGCGCCGAGTTCGTCCTCACCCGGCTCCGCGACCCCGACGGCCGCCTGCTGCGCACCTACAAGGACGAGCGCGCCCATCTGGACGCCTATCTCGAGGACCACGCCTTCCTGATCGAGGCGCTGCTTGCGCTCCACGAAGCCAGCTTCGAAGCCCGCTGGTTCGAAGCGGCGCAGGCGCTCGCCGAGACGATGCTCGCCCGCTTCGGCGACGCCGAGCGCGGCGGCTTCTACTCCACCGCCGACGACCACGAAGAGCTGATCGCCCGGCGCAAGGAGGTCGGCGACCATCCCATCCCCTCCGGCAACAGCTCGGCCGCGATGGCCCTGCTGCGCCTCGCGGCGCTGACCGGCGAGCGCCGCTACGAAGCCGCCGCCGAGGGAGTCTTCGCCCTCTTCGCCGAGCCGGCAGTCCGCCACCCCGACGCCTTCGCCCACCTCCTAAGAGCCCTCGACTTCCACCTCTCCCCAACCAAGGAGATAGCCCTGGTCGGCGACGACCTGGGAGAGCTAATCACGGTCGTGCACGAGCGATACCGCGCCCACACCGTCCTAGCCGGCGGCCCCGAAGGCACCGACCAACCCCCCCTCCTACAAGGCCGCACCACCGTCGAAGGCAACCCATCCGCCTACGTCTGCCAAAACTTCACCTGCCAACTACCAGTCACCAACCCCGCCGAGCTAAGACGTCAGCTCTAACCGCCACTCGCGCGGGTGGCACGGTAGGGGGGACCATCCCCGAGGTGTCCTCGGGGATGGTAGGTCCCCTGCCGTGACAGGACCCGCGCGCCGAGCGCTCAGAGAATCGGCAAGAAGTTCTCGATCTCATAAGGAGTGACCTGCACCCGGTAGTCGTCCCATTCCTGCCGCTTGATCTCAACAAACCGCCGAAACGTGTGCTCGCCGAGCGTGCGCAGAACCAGCTCCGACTCAGCCGCGATCTCGATCGCCTCACCAAGCGTCGCCGGCAGCTGCTCGATCCCCTGGTGCGCCAGCTCCTCCTGGGAGAGGTGGTAGAGGTTCTGCTCCATCGGCTCCGGCAGCTCGTAGCCCTTCTCGACCCCTTCCAGCCCGGCCTGCAGCATCGCCGCGAAGCACAGATAGGGATTGGCGGCCGGGTCGGGGCAGCGCAACTCGGCCCGGGTCGCCCCCTCCTTGCCGGGGTGGTAGAGCGGCACCCGGATCAGGGCCGAGCGGTTGCGGCGAGACCAGGCGAGGTAGACCGGCGCCTCGTAGCCGGGGACCAGCCGCTTGTAGGAGTTGACCCACTGGGCGAAGAGCGGCGAGATCTCGCGCGCGTGCTTCAGCTGGCCGGCGATGAACGACTTCGCCACCGGCGAGAGGTAGTACGGGTCATCGGCGTCGTAGAAGGCGTTCCTGCCGTCGCGGCTGAGCGACTGGTGGACGTGCATCCCGGAGCCGTTCTCGCCGAACAGCGGCTTCGGCATGAAGGTCGCGTGGTAGCCGTACTTCATCGCGTACTCCTTGACGACGATCCGGTAGGTCATGCAGTCGTCGGCCATCTCCAGCGCGTTCTTGTAGCGCATGTCGACCTCGTGCTGGGAGGGGCCGACCTCGTGGTGGGTGTACTCGACGTGGATCCCCATCTTCTCCAACGCCAGCACCGTCTCGCGCCGCAGGTCGGAGCCGGCGTCGAGCGTGGTCAGATCGAAGTAGCCGCCCTCGTCGAGGACCTCGGGGACGCCGCTCTGCGGTTTCGCCGAGCGGAAGTAGAAGAACTCCAGCTCAGGGCCGATGTTGTAGGCGTCGAAGCCGAGCTCTTCGGCCCGCTTCAGCGCCCGCTGCATGATCCAGCGCGGGTCGCCCTCGTAGGGGCCGCCGCCAGGGACCTGGATGTCGCAGAACATCCGCGCCACCGCGTCCTCCTCCGGGCGCCAGGGGAGCAGTGCGAAGGTGGCCGGGTCCGGCACCGCCAGCATGTCGGACTCCTCGATCGGGTTGAAACCGGTGATCGAGGAGCCGTCGAACCCCATCCCGCCTTCGAAGGCGTCCTCGAGCTCGGAGGCGTTGACCGAGAAGCTCTTCAGCTGCCCCAGCACGTCGGTGAACCAGAGGCGGATGAAGCGGACGTCGTGCTCGCGGACGAGCTCGATCACGTCGGCGGCGCTGCGGGGTTGCTCGGCCATGCCTGCTGCCTCCTTGCTGGGGAAGGCCGCAACGATAGGCGAATGAACCGGAGAGGTGCCGAAAGACGTAATACGGGTAGAGAAAAGCAATCCGATGCCGCTTGAAAGCGTCCTCGGAACCCGGTATAACTTACGTCAAGTAAGTAAGCGGCTAAAAGTAAAGTAAAGGCCACGTAAGGGCTCTGTAAAGCGAAACGCCGCCCCGAGAGCAGAGCCAGAAGCGAGGAGCCACGTGACGGTAAAAACGGCAGTAAGCAGATTCCAAATCCACGACGAGCTGACGGCGCCAGATGAGAGCGCCCCTCTCATCAAGAGCATCCAGGCCGCTGGCGGCGCGGTGACGAAGTTCGTCGGCGTGCTCGCTGGAGCACCGGTCGTGCTGCGCGCCTACACCCGGATGCGATCCGAGCTGCGCGGCGGCGTCCTCCCCAGGGCAACCCGTGAGCGCATCGCCCTGGCGGTCGCCGAGTACCGCGAGGACAACTACAGCATCGCCCAGCACGCGAAGTCGGCACGGCGGGCCGGGCTCGGCCTCGACGAGGTCTCCAAAGCCCGCAGCTTCACCTCATCCGACCCCAAGGAGGACGCGCTCCTCGCCTTCCTCAAGCAGACGCTTGACCCGGAGGGGCCCCCGCCCCTGCACCTCCACGAGGAGGCGCGGGAGATCGGCTGGAGCGACGAGGAGATCCTCGAGGCGGTCGGGCACCTGGCGCTGAACGAGTTCCAGAGCCTGATTGCGAGCGCGGCTGCCCTACCCCAGGATCAAGGTGGTCCTAGGGCACTTCCCTCAGCTGCGTAAGGGCTGAGGTAGGGCCGGGGGTGGGACCCGGCGGACAACAGCGGGGAGGGTCCGGCGGGTCCCACCCCCGGCCCTCCAAACCGCGGTAGCTGGAGCTAGCGTCCCTCTACGAGGGTTGCGGTGTAGAGCAGCCGCGCGGTGGTGTATTTGCAGCCGTAGGTGGCGCGGGTGCCTACCTTTTCCTGCGGCTCACCCTGACGGATGTCGGTGGTGTTCTTGCACGCGCCCGGTTCGCGGCTGGCTCGCCAGACGTTGTCGCTGTTGAGGTCCTGGGCGAAGGCGGGGGCCCAGGTCGGCACCGTGAGGCCGACGATGTCGCCCTTTTCGACCTCGAGATTGGAGCTGAACTTCACCGTCTGCCCCAGGTAGGGGGTCAGCACCTTGACCTGGCCCTGGCGGCGCAGGTTGTAGCGCGGCGGGTTGGTGCCGGGCACGCGGCGGAGGATCGCCAGGCGCGCCTGCGGCGGAGTGCCGAAGAAGCCGTTGAAGAAGGTCCGCTGGATGCCGGTCGGCTGGGCCAGGGTCAGCGTCCAGGCGGTGATCGTGCCGTCATGGGTTACCAGGAAGGGCAGGCTCGCCTGGCCGTTGTTGACCTGGAAGCCGGTGACGCTGCCGATCGCCTGGCAGGGCAGGTCCGGGCAAGAGGGGTCGGGCTCTTCCGCGGTCTGGCCGAGAATCACGGTGGTCTCGCCGGGCTTGGCCGCATCGCTGCTCGCGGTGAGGCTGACGAGGAGCAGGAGGGCCGAGGCGATCAGCCTCACGATCAGCCAGCGCCCTCTCGACGCGCCTTTGGCTGCCACTCCTAGCGAAGACCTCGACATAAACGCTGCTCCTCTCGTCTTTTGACCTGCCTGAACACGGCAGCGTAGCCTTCGGAGCGGCCAGAGGAGCGGGAGCGTCAGGCCGGGCGGATCAGTCGGTGCGGGCGCTGGTGGCGTCGTCGATCGCGAGCGCGTAGCGGACCCGGCCGGCGCCTTCGAAGCCCAGGGCGTCGCTGGCGGCTTTCGTCAGGTCCCAGGCACGCCCGGCGACGTAGGGGCCGCGGTCGATCACCTGGGTCACGACCGTCCTGCCGTGGTAGACGAACTTGACCGTCGTGCCGCAGGGGAGTTTCTTGTGCGCGACGCCCAAGGTCTGGGGCTGCAGGGTCTGGCCGCAGGCGGTCTGGTGGCCCCAGAGCCCGGGGCCATACCAGCTGGCCCCGCCGTAGCGCCAGCCGCCGAAGGTGTGTTCCCCTTCTTCGATCGGGCTCGGGGCATAGCTGGAGGCGCCACCGGTGGACGCCTGCGCACCGGCGGCAACCCCGGCGAAGAGGGCGAAGAAGGCGGCCAGGGCAAGCGCCCAGCGCACGGAGGTTTGGTTGATCGTCTGCATCTCTTTCCAGGCGCTTACGGGGTTAGCTGACGGGCTCGCGCTGAAAGAGCTGCGCTACGCGGCAATGGCCGCGATTCGCCCCAACTGAGTGGGTCCCCCGCTCTCCGCGTTATGTGGCGAAGATTCAGCGAGAAGTTGGCGGCAGGTTAGCAAACGCTAAGACAGAAACGTTGCACAGGCGTCGTTTCCAACGTTTTGCCCCCCGGAGGGGCGCAAAGTCTGGAAACGACCGTCGAGGCCATGGCCCTGGCGGACATGGAAGAGGCCCCCTCTCGGGAGCCTCTTCGGTAGCGGGCCTGTAAGCCGGATCCTGTCTCGAGCGGCCATCTATCTCTGCGGCCTACCTGGACCTCGCCGAGCCGGGTCGACGGTCCTGCTTGGCCTTGCACCGGGCGGGGTTTGCCTGGCCGCCGCGTCACCGCGACGCCGGTGCGCTCTTACCGCACCATTTCACCTTTGCCTGTACGCGACTCAC
>DATFQO010000100.1:0-8253 GCA_035264245.1 Solirubrobacterales bacterium | reverse complement strand
CAACAGCCAGGAGTTCTTCAAAGGCGCGATCAATGGGCTGAGCCAGGCGGGCGGTGACGCCGGCAGGGAAGTCGGCGGCAAAGCCGCGGGCACGGTCGGGGCGGTGCAGGGACAGGCTGCGGGAGCGACGGCGGCCCCGTTATTCGTCACCTTCCTCGCCGCGATCATCGGCGCCTTCGCCGCCTTCCTCGTCTGGATCGAGCTGCTGATGCGCGATGCGGCGATCTACGTCGTGGCGCTGTTTATGCCATTGGCGCTGGCCGCCTCGATCTGGCCGCGCTGGACCGGCGCTCTGCGCCGAACCGGCGAGCTGCTGGTCGTCGTCATTGGTTCCAAGTTCGTGATCGTCTCGATCATCTCGCTCGCGGCGGGGTTGATGGCCGAGAACGACGGTCGGGTCGAGCACATCCTCGCCGCCTCGGCCCTGATGCTCCTCGCCTGTTTCGCCCCGTTCGTGCTGTTCCGGCTGGTGCCCTTTGCCGAGGGAGCAATGTCGGCTGCCTACGGCCGCCGCTCGGCAGCGGGCGGGGCGGTGAGCGGAGTGCAGATCGCAAGCGACGTGCAAATCCTCCGCAACATGGCCCGCTCCAACTTCGGCGAGTCGGGCGCGACCCTCTGGAGCGCGGGCGAGAAAGGTGGCGGTGGCGCGGGCCCCGAGCCAAGTGGACTTCGCGGTGGTGGTGGTGGCGGTGGCGCCGGATCGGGAGGTGGTGCTGGTGGCGGCGGGGCGGCAGGCGGTGGCGGTGCCTCGGCTGGCGGTGGTGCCGGGGCCGCTGGTGCCGGAGCGGGCGCGGGGGCAGCAGGCGCAGCTGCGGCTGTGCCGGCCGCTGCAGTTCGCGGCACCCAGGCCGCCGCACAACGACTGCAGGGAAGCTCAGTCGCGAAAGAGGCGGGAAGCTCATCGAGCGGTAGCTCGGCGACCTCGACGCCGGTAGACGGCGGCGCATCTGCACCAGCGTCACAAGATGAGGCGAGCGAGGCGCGCAGCGTGCCGAGGCCCCGTGAAGCCGATGGCGGTGAGGCACCGAGCGCCGGAGAGAAAGCACCCCGGCCCGCACCTGAGCCGCCACGGACGAAGCCGGAGAAGGGGTCGAAATCGTGAGCGTCCGCCGCTACCGCTTCGGTCCTCTCGAGCAGCGTGTCGTGGTGGGGCCGCTGCGGGCCGGTCAGGTCATCATCGTCGCCATCGGCGCTGTCCTCGGGCTGGGCTCGCTGTACTCGCTGCGGAGCGTCGTCGGCCTAGTTGTAGGGGTCCTTGCGCTCTGCGTCGCGGTCGCCGCGATCTGCGTCCCGATCGAGGGCCGCACGGCCGAGGAGTGGGCGCCGGTCGTGGGCCGGTGGCTGAGGCGGCGTCGACGCGCCGAACGCGGCCACCGCTCGACCGCGCCGAGTGCCGGAACTAGACAGAACGACCAAGGGGAGTCAGAGCACGAGACCTCCCTGCCGCCGGCGCTCTCCGATCTCAACATGCTCGCGGTCCCCTACGGAGCCGATGAGGTCGGGATCATCGAAGACCGGCGCGGGGGCACGTTCACGGCGGCGCTGGCAGTCCGGGCCGGTGCGTTCGCGATGCGCGACTCCGCCGAGCAGGAGCGGGTGCTGGACGGCTGGGGCGCGGTGTTGGCGAGCTGCGCACGCGACGGCAGTCCGATTCGTCGGCTCCAGTGGATCGAGCAGACGCTGCCGGGCCAGGGCGACGAGCTGGCCGCCCACTTCCAAGCTCAGCGCGATCGTGCCGTTCCGCTCGACTCCGACGTCGTTCGCTCCTACATCGAGCTGGTGGAGTCGGCGGCGCCGCAGACGACCGACCACGAGGTCCTGATCGCCGTGCAGATCGACCAGCGCCGGGGCGCGAAGGAACTGCGCCGCCTCGGCGGCGGTGTCGAGGGAGCGTGTCAGCTGCTCCTGCGGGAGGCCGAGAGTCTTGCCGAGCGACTGACGGTCGCCGAGGTCTCGGTCTCCGGTCTGTTGCGCCCGCGCCAGTACGCGGGCCTGATCCGCGACGCCTTCGATCCGTTCGGGCGGCAGGGTCGGGCTCGCGCGGCGCTGGGTCAGGACGGGCGCGAGGGAGTAGAGCCGGCGCTGATGGGGCCGCTCGCTGACGAGACGAGCTGGTCGACCTACCGAACCGACTCGGCGCTTCACGCGACCTACTGGATCGCGTCCTGGCCGCGCTCGGACGTGGGGCCGATGTTCATGGCGCCGCTCTTGATGCAGACGAGCGCCTTGCGGACGGTGGCGGTGACGATCGAGCCCGTCCCCTACTCGCTGGCGATGCGCCGCGCCGAGGCGGCGCAGACCGCCGAGGTAGCCGAGGAAATCAACCGCAGCCGTCAGGGCTTCATGTCGACGGCGCGGATTCGCCGCCGCCAGCAGGCCGCGTCACGGCGGGAGGAGGAGCTGGCCGACGGGCACGCGGAAATGCGGTGGATCGGCTGTGTGCGGACTTCGGCTCGATCAACGGACGAGCTCGACTACGCCAAGAGCGAGGTCGAGCATGGGGCGCAGCTCGCGCGTTTGAGTCTGCAGCCGTTCTTCGGTGAGCAGGACACCGCCTTTTGCAACACGCTGCCGATCTGCCGAGGGCTGCGATGAGGCGCCTCCCCGCCGAGCGGCCGGGGCACACCGGGACCACGGCGCACTTCCAGGCTGTCTATCCCTTCTTGGGTCAGGGCGGTCTCGGTGCTGCCGGCGCCTACATCGGACGCGACGCCTACGGGGGCGCCTGGATGTACGACCCTTGGGCGCTCTATCCGGCACATCTGCCGGGGCCGAACATGCTGATGCTCGGCGGAATCGCCTCACGGAAGTCGAGCCTGGTGAAGACCTACATCTACCGCCAGGCCGTCTTCGGCCGCCAGGCTTGGGTGCTCGACATCAAGGGCGAGTATTGGCCGTTGGCGAAGGCGCTCGGGGTAAAGCCGATCACGCTGGCTCCCGGCGGCGAGGTCCGGCTGAACCCTCTCAGCCCGCGAGGCGGCCGAGAGGGGCCGTTGAGCCTCCTGCGTTCGGTGGCACAGGCGGCGCTCCGCCGCGAGCTGAGCCCCGAGGAGGACGCCGGGTTGCGGGTGGCGTTGGAGGTCGTCGACGAGGAAACGGGGACGGCGGAGCCGACGTTGCCGCAGGTGGTCCATGCGCTACTGCATCCCCGCGAGGCGATGGTGCAGGGGGTCTCGGCCTCCAGCAGCGAAGACTTCGCCGAGGCGAACCGCTCATCGGCCCTAGCCCTCCAGCGGCTTTGTGCCGGCGACCTGCGCGGCATGTTCGACGGGCCGACCAGCGAAGGGCTCGACCTGGACGCGCCTCTTGTCGTGCTGGACCTGAGCGCGGTCCGCGACTCTGCGGCGCTGGGGATCCTTATGACCTGCGCGGCCGCCTGGCAGCAGTCGATCCTCTTGGAGCGAAAGCAGGCGGCCGAGCAGGAGGGGCTTGAGAGCCCGAAGCTGATCTCGGTGGTCGAGGAGGGCTGGCGGGTCACGAGCCACATCGGGGTCGCCGAGTGGTTGCAGGCCAACTTCAAGCTGTGCCGTGCCCTCGGCGTTCAGAACCTCGTCGTCGTCCATCGCCTCACCGACCTCGGCGCATCGGGTGACGCCGGCTCGCGGGAGGCGCGGATCGCGGAGGGACTGATCGGCGACGCGGACACGAAGGTCATCTACCGCCAGCCGCACGACCAGCAGGAGCTGCTTCGCTCCCGGCTCGGCCTGAGTCGAACCGAGGCGGAGCTGTCGACGACGCTGCGGCTCGGGGAGGCGCTGTGGATGGTCGGTCGCCGGTCCTTCCTCGTTCAGCATCGTCTCTCCGAAATCGAGCGAGAGCTCGTCTACACCGACTGGCGCATGGCCGAGAAATCGCTGGCGGAGGTGGCGTGACCGACTCCGAGCGACAGCTCTACCTGACGTTGGCGGCGATCGGGATCGGCGTGCTGACGACGATCTGGCTGATCGGTGCGCTCGCCGGATTGGCGTTTGGCGGTGGCTGGACCTCCATCGGCATGAGCGAAGTGGCGTTGGCGGCGGTGAAGCTCCCCTCCCACCTCGGCGATCCTCGAGCGGCGTGGCCCGAGCCGGCTCAGGCGAAGCTCCCAGGAGCCGCCGGCTTCTACGTCAGCGGAGTTTTCGTGTTCGGCGCGCTCGGCGGTGTCTTGCTGCTGGCTCGCCGAGTTGTCGACCTCAGCGACCTCCCCTCCATTGGCGGTCGACGCCGCCGGGCGCCGAGCGCGCGCTGGGCCAACCGGCGCGATCTTGCGCCCCTGCGCGTCCCGAAGCCGGAACCCGGCCGTCTCACGCTCGGCTACAGTGGCCGCGCTCTGCTCGCTGCCGAGGAGCGTCAGTCGGTGATCGTTTTCGCCCCGACTCAGAGCCACAAGACGACCGGGCTGGTGGTCCCGGCTCTTTTGGAGTGGAAGGGTCCGGTACTCGCCACCTCGGTCAAGACCGACCTGCTCGCCGACACCGTGGCCCACCGGCAGACGGTCGGTGACGTGATGATCTTCGATCCGGCGCTGGTGACGGGCATGGAGCCTTCGCGCGCTACGCCCTTGTGGGGAGCGGGCACCTGGCGGGGCGCGATGCGGGTAGCTCATTGGCTCGCCTCTGCAGCGAAGACCGGCTCAGGCGGATTGGAGGATGCCGACTTTTGGTACGCGGCGGCCGAGAAGCTGCTCGCTCCGTTGCTGTTCACCGCCGCGTCCACCGGGCGGACGATGGAGTCGGTGGTGCGCTGGCTCGACGAAGGGCCTGACGCCAACGACGCCCTCATTGAGGAGCTGCTGAGCGATGCTGGCGAGCCGGCGGCGAAGCGGGCGTGGCAGGCAACGCAGAACCGCGAGGAGCGCCAGCGCAGCTCCGTCTACACCACCGCTGAGATGATCGTCGCCGCGTTCGCCGATCCTCGGGTCGCTGAGGAGACGAAGGGGGCCGACTACAGCCCCGCCGCGCTCCTCGACGGCGGGGCCAACACGCTCTACCTCTGCGCGCCGCTGCACGAGCAGGAGCGGCTTCGGACGGTGTTCTCGATGCTGGTTCAGGAGGTCCTGGCGGTCGTCTACGAGACGGTTGCGGCCACCGGGAAGCCCCTGGACCCGCCGCTCCTCCTGGCACTCGACGAGCTTGCCAACATCGCCCCGATCCCCAACCTGGCGGAGATCGCCTCAACCGGGGCCGGACAGGGTGTCCAACTGCTGAGCATCTTTCAGGACCTGGCGCAGGTCAGCTCCCGCTACGGGCGGCGAGCGCCGACGATCGTCAACAACCACCGGGCGACGGTTCTCGGCTCCGGCATCTCCGACCCCGACACGCTCTCCTACGTCTCGCGCGTCCTCGGGCCGGGCGAGTTTGAGCAGCGGTCGCGCAGCACCGGCGAGAAGGGACGGCGCTCGGAGACCGAGGGAGACACCTACCGGGACCTCGCCCCGGCCAATGTCGTGCGCGAGCGTGATCCCGGCACCGGGCTTCTGGTCTACGGGCACCTGCCGCCGGCGAAGATCAAGCTGCGACCGTGGTACGCCGACCGGGAGCTGCGACGACTGCGCGACGGCCGAGGTGCCGAGGAGGCACGACGATGAGCAAGACCTCCTCCGCCTCGAGGATCGTCGGCGAAGGAGCGGTGCCGCTGCGAGGCTCCCTCCCGCAAGAGGGGGAGGCACCGACGAAGACGATCGACGAGACGCCGGTCCCGCTGCGCCTGGGGGCCGAGCGTGTCGAACAGGAAGAACGAGAGGCGCGACTGCGACTCCTGACTGGTCGCACTAGTCGAGGTCGGCCAGGCTGACGGCGATGTACTCCAGCTCGCCGTTCAGAGGGGGCGGCATCAACTCCGGTTCGCGAGCCTGAGCCACAAAGAGCTCGTGTCGGGTGAAGACGCGGTTTCGGTAGGCGTCGACCCGTTGCTCAAAGGTCATTCGGCTGAGGATGGCGCCGACGTTGAAGTGCTTGGTTCGGAGGAGGACGGCGACCTCCGCGCCCTTTCCCTCGTGGGTCTCGGCCTCTACAAAGGCTTCGACGTCCTGCTGCAAGGCGGGCTGGCTCATTGGAGCCTCCCTTCACGTTCTGGCCCTCGCCCGCTGCGGGAGCCGGTGCCCGTCCCCCGCACGCCGAAGGCGTGCCAAATTGAGGGCACATAAGCGGCTCCCGCAGAGGCGGCAGGGGAAGCAAGACGGCGGGTGCAAACACACGCGGGCGCCCCTCGAAGGGCGTCAGACGCGCTCTCAGGGCCTCGTTTTCGGGACCGGACCTCCATCTATCCGGGTTGTCCAGCCCATGAGGGCTCTGCTTCGGTCTCAGAGGGTGGCCGCTAGGTCAGGCTCGGCTGTCCTCGACTTCTTTGCTGGTCCCGGTGGCGACGAAGACCAATCCGTCGTGAAGGCTGAGGAACTGGTTTTCGTTGCGAAGGTTGAGGAGAGCCAAGGCTTTCGCCGCCTCGGGCAGGAGGTCAGCGGGCGTGGGGCTTGGTTTTCGATCGGTCGCAAGCTGGGCAGCCCACTCTGCGATCTGATCGAGCGCGGTCGCGCGGTGCTGGGTGGTGAGGGTTCCAAGCTCCTCCCCCGGTCCCTGACTTTCTTCGGGCAGGCGCCATGCCCTCACGGTGTAGGTGGTGCGATCGTCGTGGCGCTCGGGCTGGCAGTCAGAGGCTCGCCTGTCTTCCTTGCAGATCCTTTGCAATCGAGCCTGAAACTCCGGGTCGGCTCGGCGCTTGGCGATGTGCCGCTCGATTGCCTTCCGAAATGCGTCGGGATCGGTTATGCCGTCCAGAGCCGGGGAGGCCAGACGGTCGCTTTCTCGGAGTCGGCGGTCTGAGGTCATAGGCCCAGCACGCTCCGCGCCCAGGGCACCTCGTCAACGAGGTCGGTGACTTCATAGAAGTGCTCAACCGAGCCACGCCGGGGCTGCGTGTCCACCAGCTCGATCGCCTTGTATTCGGCAAGGATGCGGACGTGATAGCCGACGTTGGAAATCGCTGAGTTCGTCGGCACGGTGAGTTCCTTCGGGCTCCGCATTCCGTCTGCTTGGAGGTAGAGCCGCAGGAGTTGCTTTCGCAGCGGGTTCCCGAGGAGGAACATCAGCACCTCCGTCTTGCCGCTCGGTTTTTTATTGGCAGGCATTCCCGCCTCCTCTCCCAAAGGGTTTCTTGATCTCGAATTGACCTGGCTGTTCCGGTGCCGGAACGACCCAGGCGATTCCTTTCAGCAGCTCCTCCACGTCGATTTCGAGCGACGAGGCGAGCTTGATGAGCGTGTCGATGCGGGGGATGCGGCGCCCCTGCTCAAGGAGGCCGATCTCGGTGCGGTGCAGCCCGCAGAGCTTCGCGAGCTTTTCCTGCGAGAGGTCGACGCGGCGTCGAGCTAGAAACAGGCTCCGCCCGAGCTGTTTCGCGGCGCCCTCGTCTCGCTGCTTCATGGACCCGGCCCTTCGATCGCGATCGGGTCCTCCTCCTCGCTCTCCTCAATCACAACCGAGACTCCAAAGGCCGTGCGGAACTCAAGCCAGCCGGTCTCGTCGGTCTCGGGTCCGATGTAGACCTGCGTGTCGGCGGGATCGAGGTAGAAGCCCGTCTGCCCGTCGACCACAACGGCAATCGCTTCGTGATCGGGCGGAAGGGTCTCGATTCGATTCAGCTCGCCCTGGAGTCCGCAGCCGAAGAACTGGTTGTAGAAGTTGACCGTAGCTTTGACGCGGACCCCGATCAGGCCCTGGAGGCGCACCAGCGCGTCGTTGAAGTCGATCTGCCCTATCTCATCCATGTAGGACAAAGGCGCGGGCATCAGAAAGTGTCCCCCCTCTCGAGCAATTCCCTCACTCGCGCTCGGCCCTCCGTCAGGCAGCGGTGCAGCTTCGTCCGGCTCCAGCCGCGAAGCTCGCAAATCTCGGCGTAGCTACAGCCGAGGCCCAGGAGGATCAAGGCGGTGCGCTCGTCGGGCTTCAACTGCTCGATCAGCGCCAGCAGATTCGCGGTTTCCTCGGCGCGTTCGACGAGCTCGTCGGGTCCGATGCGGTCGTCGGGAACGACCACCTCCGTCGACTCGCCGTTGTCGTCGCGGAGGGCGAGGAGGTAGCGCGACTCGCGCGACACCGCCTGGCGCCGAATCGCCCAGGCGCAGCGCTTGACCACCAGCATCATCCAGCGCAGGGCGTCCGTGCCGGCAGGGCCGTCGTAGAAGCGAAGGAACTGAATACAGGCGTCGCTGAGCGCGTCGTCGGCGTCCTCAGGGCGACGCGAGTGAGATCGAGCCTGGCGCATCAGCGTGCCTCGCCG
>DATFQO010000099.1:0-10804 GCA_035264245.1 Solirubrobacterales bacterium | reverse complement strand
GAGCGGGATCGACGTGCAGCTGAAACGGCGCCACGACCTCGTCCCCAACCTGGTCGAGACGGTCAAAGGCTACGCCGAGCACGAGAGCGCGACCTTCGAGAAAACGACCCAGGCGCGGGCCGCGGCGATGCAGGCGCAGGGGGTCGAGGAGACCGCCAAAGCAGAGCAGCAGCTGACCCAGGCGCTGGCCGACGTGAAAGCGGTGGCCGAGAACTACCCGACCCTGAGGGCGACCGAGAACTTCCAGCAGCTGAGCCGCAACCTCTCCGAGCTCGAGGACGAGATCCAGGCCTCGCGCCGGATCTACAACTCCAACGTCCAGTCCTACAACACGGACATCGAACAGTTCCCGGGCTCGATAATCGCCAACCAGGGCGGCTTCACCGCGCGTGCGTTCTTCGAGATCGAGGACGCCGCCGAGCGCAACGCCCCCCAGGTCAGCTTCGGTAAATAGCCGCTCCTGGACCTCTCTAACATCCAGAGCATGACCACCGAGACCAAAGACGCGACCCTCTGGATCTGCGACAGCTGCGGGTTCATCTACGACCCCGCGATCGGCGATCCGGACGGCGGGATCCCGCCGGGCACGGCCTTCCAGGACATCCCCAAGGACTGGTTCTGCCCGGTCTGCGGCGCCCGCACCACCGACTTCCGCCCGCTCGAGCCCGGCGAGGCCTAGAAACCGCCCGGTAGGCTGGACTGGCTGATGAGGCAGTACGACTACGACTACATCGTTGTCGGCTCCGGATTCGGGGGGTCGGTCTCCGCCCTGCGCCTGGCCGAAAAGGGCTACAAGGTCGCCGTCCTCGAGTGCGGCAAGCGCTTCACCGACAAGGACTTCCCGAAGTCGACCTGGGACATCCGCCGCTACTTCTGGGCGCCCCGCCTCGGCCTGCGCGGCATCTTCCGCCTCTCGACCTTCAAGGACGTCTCGGTCGTCAGCGGCTCCGGCGTCGGCGGCGGCAGCCTCGGCTACGCCAACACGCTCTACGTCCCCCCCTCGAAGTTCTTCGAGGATGCCCAGTGGGGGGACCTCGCCGACTGGGAAGCCGAGCTCGCCCCCCACTACGCGGAAGCGCAGCGGATGCTCGGCGTCGTCGACGTCGAGACCGACGACGCCGCCGACGACCTCCTGCGCGAGTACGGCGAGCAGATCGGCGTCGGCGACACCTACCAGAAGACCCCGGTCGGGATCTACTTCGGCGAGCGCGGCAAGACCGTCGACGACCCCTTCTTCGGCGGCGAGGGGCCCGACCGCACCGGCTGCACCCTCTGCGGGCGCTGCATGGTCGGTTGCCCGGTCGGCGCCAAGAACACCCTGGTCAAGAACTACCTCTACCTGGCCGAACAGCGCGGCGTCGAGGTGATCCCCGACAGCACCGTGACCGAGATCCGCCCGATCGGCGCCGCCGACGGCAGCGACGGCTACACGGTCGCCAGCGAGCGCTCGGGGATGATCCCCGGCCGCGCCAAGCGCACCCTGCGCGCCCGCGGCGTCGTCGTCGCCGCCGGCGCCCTCGGCACCAACAAGCTGCTGCAGCGCTGCCGGCTCGGCGGCGCCCTGCCACGCATCTCCAGCCGCCTCGGCGAGCTGGTGCGGACCAACAGCGAGATGATCCTCGCCGTCACCGTCCCCGAGGACTACCCCGAAGACCTGACCAAGCGGGTCGCGATCAGCGGCAGCATCTACCCCGACGCCGACACCCACATCGAGACCGTCAGCTACGGCAAGGCGGGGGACTCGATGAGCCTCCTCTACACCCTGCTGGTCGGCGACGGGACCCGCGTCACCCGGCCGCTGAAGCTGCTCGGGCAGATGCTCCGCCACCCGGTCCGCTTCGCCAAGGTGCTGTACCCGAAGAACTGGTCGCGCCGGACGATCATCCTGCTGGTGATGCAGACGCTCGACAACGCGATCGCCCTGCGCCCGACGCTGAAACGCTCAGGCAACGTCTGGCTGCAGACGGAACAGGACCCCGAGAAACCGAACCCGACCTTCATCCCGGTCGCCAACGAGGCGGCGGAATGGCTGGCCGAGCGCACCGGCGGCATCGCCCAGAGCTCGATGACCGAGGCGCTGCTGAACGTGCCGACCACCGCCCACATCCTCGGCGGGGCGGTGATCGGGCACGGACCCGAGGACGGCGTCGTCGACGCCCGCCAGCGGGTCTTCGGCTACGAGAACCTGCTCGTCTGCGACGGCTCGGCAGTGCCGGCGAACGTAGGCGTCAACCCCAGCCTGACGATCACCGCACTGGCCGAGCACGCGATGAGCGAGATCCCAGCGGCCTCAGAGCCGAGCTACGAGGCGAACCTCTCCGCGACGTAGTCCCAGTTGACGACGTTCCAGAAGGCGTCGAGGTATTCCGGGCGCTTGTTCTGGTACTTCAGGTAGTAGGCGTGCTCCCAGACGTCGACGCCGAGCAGCGGCGTGCTGCCATCGGAGATCGGCGAGTCCTGGTTCGGGGTCGAGACCACGGCGAGGCCGGAGGAGTCCTTGACCAGCCAGGCCCAGCCGGAGCCGAAGCGGGCGATGCCGGCGTTTTTGAGCTCCTCCTTGAAGGAGTCGAGGGAGCCGAAGGTCCCGCCGATCGCCGCGCCGAGGTCGCCGCCGGGCTCGCCGCCGCCGTCGGGACCCATCATCTGCCAGAAGAGCGAATGGTTGTAGTGGCCGCCGGCGTTGTTGCGGACAGCGGCCTGCTTGTCGCCCGGCAGGGCGGAGAGGTTGCGGAGGACGTCCTCGACGTCGCGGTCGGCCCACTCGGTCCCCTCGAGGGCGGCGTTGGCTTTGTCGACGTACGCCTGGTGGTGCTTGTCGTGGTGGATGCGCATCGTTTCCTCGTCGATGTGAGGCTCCAGCGCGTCGTATGCGTACGGCAGGTCGGGTACGGAGAAAGCCATCGAAACTGCTCCTTTGCTCGTTTTGAAGTCCGAGCGGAGCCTAGTACCTGTTATTCCGGCGCGGCTTCTTCGCCCTCCTCGAGCTTGCCGTCGTCCGCCTTGGGCACCGTTTCGGCGTCCCCCCCGGTCCATTCGTTGAACCGGTACCAGGCCGGCTTGGCTTCCCTCTCTTCGGTCAGCAGGCCGGCGGAGTGGCAGAAGATGCAGCCGCCGCCTTCGTCTGACCAGGTGAACCACCAGACGCCGCGGATCCGCCAGCGGATCCGGTTGGCGGAGATGATCGCAAGCGCCTTGTCCAGCTGGTGCGCCTGCCCGTAGAGGCCGCGCTGCCAGCGGGTCGGGCCGCTGTCGGAGCCCCAGCCGAGCTCGGTCACGTAAAGCGCCGCTTCCCCGTCGTGGTGGGCACGCATGATCCGGCGCAGGTTGCGCAGCTGGGCCGCCATCGCCCGCGCGTCGGCAACGTAGGGGTGCAACCCCACCCCGTCGAAGTACGGCTTCACCCTCCCGGCCTTGTAGAGGCGGTTGAGGTAATCGCCGGAGGCGATGTTCGGCGGGATCTGCAGTGGCCGGCCGAAGAGACCGCCGACGATCACCTTCGCGCCCGGCTGTTCCCGGTGGATGACCCGGCCGGCGATCCGGATCAGGGTCGCGAAACGCTTCGGTTCGGGGTCGTTGGCGAAGGTGACGATGTTCTGCTCGTTCCAGATCTCGAACCGCCGCATCGGCACGTAGGGCACGTCCTCTTCCTCGCGCCAGTAGGCGCCGCCGATGCCGTAGCGGTTGACGACGGCGCGCACGAAGGAGGCCCAGGCGCGTCGCTGCCAGGCGCTGGCGACCGGCAGGTCAGAGCCTTCGGCCGCGACCCAGCCCGGCGAGTTGACGATGAACGGGAAGATCTCCATCCCCGCCTCGGCGGCCAGCTTCACCTCGTGGTCCATGTAGCCCCACTCCCGTTCGGAGAAGGCCGGGTTCTCCGGCTCCACGGCGGCCCAGACCAGCGGCTGGCGGACGCTCTTGATCCCCGCTTCCCGCATCAGCTCGTAGTCCTTCGCGGTGCCGGTCGTCTGCGGTGAGATGCCGACGAAGCCAGGCGGCAGGTAGGCGTCAGCCGCCGCCGGCATCGCCGCCAGCAGCACCACCACGAGGATCGGGATCAGCCTGCGCGCCATCTTCATCGAATGGGAACCGCTCTCCCGCCCAAAGTAGCGGCGAACCCGCCGTCCCGCGTCCCAAGCGGCGCTCTGAGATAATCACCCCTCTCGGGGCGTGGCGCAGCCTGGTAGCGCGCACCGTTCGGGTCGGTGAGGTCCCCGGTTCAAATCCGGGCGCCCCGATGAAGCTCCATCAACGACTCGCGGCTTCCAGATCCTCTATGTCGGCAAGATCGCGGGTTCGTCCTGCTGCTCGCTTCATCGCCATTAGGTCGGCAATCGAGCAAACGGCGACAGTGACGCCGAGAATTTCAGCAGTGCTGGCCCGCGACCGCAGTGCCTCGTAGTCCGGAATCCCGTCTAGCCCCTGAACGATGTCGAGTCGTCCGAGACCGGTTTCGATTGGGACCTGTTCACCCTCCGCTATCGCGGACGCGATCGAGATCGCAGTGCCGAGCAATGCCTCACCCTTCTGCACATGGCCACCAGCGGCCACCGCAACCGTGGCAACCCGCTTGAGGTTCTCGGCCTCGGGGTCGACGACGATGTCGACGTCCTTGGTTCCTCGCACCACGCCCCAGGCGTTGACGGCGAGGCCGCCCACCACCACGAACTCGGCGCCCGCCTCCGCGAGGCGCCGCAGAAGCTGGTCGAAGGCCGGCTCACTCAACTCTTGCGTGCGGCGCCGGTGAATCGCATCAGCATGTGGCTGAGCGCGATGCCCTCGGCCAAGTTGACGCTGATCGGCCGTTGTGCGTCTTCGCGTAGGCGCTGAATTCGCGTCGCCTCGGCGTTGACCGCGGCTTGCGAAGCGGTTTTCGCGGCTTCCTTCATCGGAAGGATGCTAGCGGCGGCTATCTCGGGGAGGTGCCTCTGCCAGAGAGGGCGGCGACGAGCCCTGACTGGGCGCCGTCGTCGCGGATGATTTCCAGCGCGGCGAACTGCTCGCCGGTGGCGGTAGGGCGGAACTCAACGGTAAGGGCCCGTTTCTCGCCGGGCCGCAAGACGAAGTGGACCGGCGAGGTCGATCCGGCCAGCGAGAAGGCGCTGGAGCCGTAGACCACCGCCGTCGCTTCGACCGGCTCGCCGCCCTGGCGCGGGAGGTTGCGGACGAAGATCGTGCGCTCGACCTGCTTCCCAACCTTGACTGACCCGAAGGAGCGGTCGCCGGGCCAGATCTCGAGCTGGCCGCTGCTGGGAGGCGGGGGGGGCGGCGCGACCGTGATGATCCCCGCGGTGCCCCGGCCCTCCTGGCCGATGTCGTCCTGGGCGACGACTTCGACCGGGTATTCGGCGGCGAGCGGGCTCGTGTTCGCGGGCACTTCGTAGGTTCCTTCGAAGTGGCTCGAGCTGGTCGGGTTCATCGGGACTTCGACGCTGCCACCGCCCGGCAGCGCGACCGTCGCGAAAAGACCGGCAAGCCCGCGGTTGTCGCCGGCGTCGGCGCTGATCGTCACCGTCCCGCCCTCGCTGGGAAGGAACGACGGGTTCAGTTCGGCGCTGGTCACGTAGGGCGGTTCGTCGAACTGCGGCCTGCCTTCGACCTGGACGGCGCCGATCAGGCTCGCCGAGTAGGCGCCGTTGCTGTCGTAGGTCTGGACTTCGACGCCGTACTCGACCGAGCTTTCGGAGTAGTTCGGCGGCACCTCGAGGGTGGCGAAGTAGTTGTCTTTGTAGCCCTCGAACAGCTGGATCGTTTCGCTCGAGGCGTCGGGGCGGTAGATCGGCGCATAGGTCATGTACAGACCGCGGTCGTCGAAGATTTCCGCCCGTATCTGGACGCTTCCGCCTTCGTAGGAGAGGCTGCTGGGGCTGAGTTCACCGCCGGCGATGTACGGCGGGTTGTCTTCGATCCCGGAATCGTCCGCGACGGCCGGTCCGGCGGCGAGGAGGAAAACCCCTGCCAGCATCGCCAGCAGCGAAAGAACGCGGATCCGCCCAAAGCTCCCTGCGACCTGTCCCATCATCGATCCTCCCGCCTCGTTGGACACCCTGCCCAGCCGAGGCTATCCCAGATTTCGGATCCCCGCCGCAAATGCTTCGATCGCACCCGGGGAGGTCTCGATCGGCCAGTCCATCCCGTTTTCGAACTTGTCGAACCAGACGAGGCCGCGGACCTTCGGGTAGCGGGCGGACAGGGCGCTGAACATGTCGGCGATCCACTGCGCCTTGGAGCCGCCCTGCTCGCTGGAGGCGATCTCGCCGAGCACCATCGGCTTGCCAGGGGCGACGCGGCTGACGATCTCCTCGTAGCTGTGTTGGTAGAGCTGGTCGAAGCCGCGCCAGCGGTCGTCTTTGGCCGGGTTGGTCCCCGAGTTGTAGCCGTCGAGACAGGTCCACTCGACGTAGGCCTCGCCGGGATAGAGCGACGCGAGGTCGCGGAACCTGTCTTCGAAGTCCACGTTCGGGCACCAGACCCAGATCGGGTTGTCGGCCCCGACCTCGCCGAAGAGGTCGTGGACGTGGCGCCAGGCGCGGACGTACTCGCCCGGCCGGTTGCCGTTGGCGTCCTCGGCCCAGGGGAACCAGTCGCCGTTCATCTCCCAGTTGAAACGGAGGAAGAAGGGGTGGCCCCAGCGCTTGGCGTCCCGCGCCCAGTCGCGGATGTAGGCGTCGTAGCGGCCGGAGATCAGATCGGAGAGCTGGTAGTCCGGCTCCACCTCCGAGGACGGGATCGACTGCGAGCTCCAGCTGAAGAAGGGGATCGAGCCGTGGTTGCGGATCGTCTCCATCTCCTCGTCCGGGAAGCGGTAGTAGGAGCAGCCCGAGTCAGAGCACTGGGAGAACGGCGCCATGAAGTGGATCAGCGACATCCGCTTGCCGAGCATCGCCTCCAGCTGCCGCGGCCCACCCATGTCCCAGGGGGCCTGGTGGCCGCTCAGCTGGTCGCTGACCAGGGCCCCCCAGAGGAACGGGTCGCGGGCGGCCGGCCGCTGCTGCGGCTTGCCGAGGCTACGCTGCGCCGCGACGTGGCTGCGCGGCTTGCCGCCCTTGGCGGGAACGGAAGCCGGCGCGATCAAGCAGGCCGCGGCGAGGAGAGCGAGCAGCAGCGTGGGATGGAACAGCCGGAAGCAGACCGAGCGCATGCAAATGCCATCGGAGCGCGCCCCGCCCTTCTTTAGCTTTCGCCGTCGGCGCGGCCGTTAGTGTCTCCACATGTCACCCGCGCCCGCCTTCGAGGTGCACGAGGCGAACCTGCATGGCCACCGGGCGGTCTACCGCACCGTCGGCAGCGGCCCGACCGTCGTCCTGATCCACGGGATGATCAACTCCTCGCGGCACTGGGAGACCGTCGCGCAGCAGCTCGCGGGCACCTACCGGGTGATCGCGCCGGACCTGATCGGCCACGGCGACGCGGCGACTCCGCGCGGCGACTACTCGCTGGGGGCGCACGCGGCGAGCATCCGCGACCTGCTGACGACGATCGGGGTCGAGCGGGCGACGATCGTCGGCCACTCGCTCGGCGGCGGCGTTGCGATGCAGTTCTTCTACCAATTCCCCCAGCGCACCGAGCGCCTGGTCCTGATCTCCAGCGGCGGCCTCGGGCACGACGTCAGCCCGCTGCTGCGGGGCGCGGCGCTGCCGGGCTCGGCGGCGCTGTTGCGGCTGGCGACGAGGCCGCGGCTGGTCGGCGCCCTGGCGGCGGCGGGCGCCAGGCTGCGCGAGCGCGGCAACGACGCCGGCGTTTACCTGACCGCCGTCGCCCGCGCCCTCGGGCCGCTGCAGGAGCCAGGATCGCGCCGCGCCTTCCTGCAGACGCTGCGCTCGGTGATCGACGTCCAGGGCCAGAAGGTCAGCGCCAGCGACCGTCTCTACCTGCTGAAGGAGATGCCGACCCTGATCGTCTGGGGCGAGCGGGACCGCACGATCCCGCTCTCCCACGGGCTCGAAGCCCACGAGGCGATCCCCAACTGCCGCTTCGAGACCCTGCCGCGCGCCGCCCACTTCCCGAACCTGGAAGACCCCGACGGGCTCGCCGCGATCCTGGCCGACTTCCTCGCCACCACCGCGCCGGCCCACATCGTCGATTCCGAGTGGCGCGACGTGATCGCCCCGCGTGCGCGCCTGCGCCGCGTCGCGTAACGCATCCGGATCTGCCGACAGCAGGCTGTGGCAAATCTCGGCTGCGCTATTCGACTTCGGCGATCGCCGCTTCGACCTCGGCCAGCGACGGGCCTTCCTGCAAGGTGACGGTGCCGCTGGGACCGGTGATGACCAGCCCCTGGCCGGTGCGGATTTCAAGGTTGCGACCGAGTTCCTCGTAGCTTTCGAGCCGCTCGTCGATCGGGCCCCCCTGCTCACCGTTCTGCTCGAGGTCGGCATTCCATTCTTCGAGGTCGAGCTCCTCGACCGAGCCCGCGACCGAGGCGAGGAACTCCTGGTCGACGCCGAAGCGTTCGGCTTCGTCCTGGTTGCGGAAGAAGAGATAGGTGTACTGCCAGCCGTAGCCCTGGTCGGCCGCCGCCTCGGCGCCGTAGAAGCCGAGCTGCTCGGGCTGGATGCTGTTCGAGTAGTGGCGGTAGAGCAGCTTCACGTCACCCGGGCGGGCATAGCGTTCGGCCAGCGCCGGGATCGTCGAGAGGAAGTCGTCGCGGCAGTTGTCGCACTGCAGGTCGTTGAAGACCTGGATCGTCACCGGGGCGTCGTCGGAGCCGAGACGGTCCCCTTCCTGGGGCATGCCGCTGAAGGTTCGCTGCGCTTCTTCGATCCCGGCGACGTGGACGACGGGGTCGCCCGGCTCCTGCGTCGAGATCTCGACGATCGCGTAGCCGAGCGCCAACAGGCCCAGCGCCAGCACGGCGATGATCCACAGCCTGCCCCGCTGGGGCAGTGGCTTGACGGCAACTTCCGAGGTCACTGCGTCATTTTCCCAGTTGACGGCATCCGGCCGCGGCGATAGATATGGAGATACCCATTTTCAACGACCCTGGAGGTCATCGATGGCCCATCACCTGACGCCTGCCGAGCTCGCCGACCAGATGCAGATGGAACGACAGGAGGTGATCGGGAAATGCGTGCAGATGGGGGTCCCGATATACCACGGCCGGATCGACAGGACGCTGTTCGAAAGCTCGTTACGCAGCCTCAGCTCAGGCCGGCCCCGCCAGTCGCACCGCGCGGCTCGACGCTGAACTAGACTCCCCCGGCAGATGTCGGGGAGAGGTACCAATTCAAAGACGATTGCCGACCTTCTGCCGAAGGCAGCGGCGCAGTACGGGTCGAACGTCGCCGTCCGCTACAAGGAGGGCGACGCCTGGGTCAGCAAGACCTTCGCCGAGGTCCTGGAGATCGTCCGGCCGTTGGCTTTCGGGCTCGTCACCCTCGGGGTCGAGAAGGGCGATCGTGTCTCGATCCTCGGCAACACCCGCCCGGAGTGGACCTACTTCGACTTCGCCGCGCTCTCGATCGGCGCCACCGTGGTTCCGATCTACCAGACGAACTCCCCCGAGGAGTGCCGCTACGTGCTGGAGAACTCCGACTCCAAGGTCGTCGTCGTCGAGGACGCCGAACAGCTGGAGAAGGTGCGCCAGGTGCGAGCCCAGCTGCCCCAGCTCGAGCAGATCGTGCTGATGACCGGCAGCGCCGAGGACGCGATCGCGATGGAGGACCTCGCCGCCAAAGGCGGTGGCGGCGACGACGCGACCTGGGCGGCGCTCTACGAAGCGGTCACCCCGGAGGACATCTGCACCTTCATCTACACCTCGGGCACTACCGGGCCGCCGAAGGGCTGCATCATCAGCCACGGCAACTACCGGGCGATGCTCGACATGGTCAGGGAGACCAGCGTCATCGAGGAGGGGGACCTCACCTACCTCTACCTCCCCCTCGCCCACTCCTTCGCCCTGCTGATCCAACTCGGCAGCTACGACCTCGGGACGGCGATCGCCTACTGGGAGCGGGATCCGCTGAAGATCCTTCCCAACCTGGCCGAACTGAAACCGAGCTACTTCCCCTCGGTGCCGCGCATCTTCGAGAAGATCTACACCGCCGCGACCAGCGCGATGGAGAAAGAGGGCGGCCTCAAAAAGGCGATCTTCGACTGGGCGATCAAGGTCGGCGCGAAGATGCGGGAGACCGAACGCGCCGGCCGCAAGCCCGGCTTCCTGCTGCGGCGCCAGTACGACTTCGCTGACAAGAAAGTGCTGTCGAAAATCCGCGGCCTGTTCGGCGGCAACATCCGCCTCGCCGTCTCCGGCGCGGCGCCGATCAACCCGGAGATCCTCCGCTTCTTCGACGCCGCCGGCGTCCTCGTGCTCGAGGGCTGGGGGATGACCGAGACCTCGACCGCGGCGACGATCTCCTCGCCCGAGGACTTCAAGATCGGCACGATCGGCAAACCGTTTCCGGGCTGCGAGGTGAAAATCGCCGACGACGGCGAGATCCTCGTCAAGGGCCCGAACGTCTTCCAGGGCTACCACAAGAACCCGGAGGCGACGGCCGAGACGATCGTCAACGGCTGGCTGCACACCGGCGACATCGGCGAGATCGACTCCGACGGCTTCATCAAGATCACCGGCCGCAAAAAGGACATCATCATCACCGCCGGCGGCAAGAACATCACCCCGGCCAACCTAGAGGCCGAAATCAAGCAGCACGCGCTGGTCTCCCAGTGCGTCGTCGTCGGCGACCGCCGCCCCTACCTCGTGGCCCTGGTAACCCTCGACCCGGAAGAGGCCGCCGCCTACGCCAAGGAGCGCGGCCTCGAGGACACCCCGGAGCAGCTCGCCGCCAGCGCCGACGTCAAGGCCTCG
>DATFQO010000098.1:0-2246 GCA_035264245.1 Solirubrobacterales bacterium | reverse complement strand
ACCCGCGCCTTCGGCGGCGCCTCCGCCGCCCGCACCTACTACGTCGCCGACATCACCGGCCAGGCGATCATGCACGTGCTCTACGAGCAGCTGATGAAGTACTCCGAGCAGATCGCCCGCTACGAGGAGTGGTTCTGCAGCTCGCTGGCGCTCGACGAGAACGGCGAGTGCTGCGGCGTCGTCACCCGCAACGTCGCCGATGGCTCGATGCAGCTCTTCCAGGCGAAGTCGGTGATCCTCTGCACCGGCGGCAACGGCCAGGTCTGGCAGCCGACCACCAACGCCCTGATCTGCACCGGCGACGGGATCGCGATGGCCTACCGCGCCGGCGCCAAGCTGATGGACATGGAGATGATCCAGTACCACCCGACGACGCTCGCGGGCAAGGGCTTCCTGATCACCGAGGGCGCCCGCGGCGAGGGGGCCCATCTCCTCAACGCCAAGGGCGAACGCTTCATGGAGCGCTACGCGCCGAACAAGATGGAGCTCGCCTCGCGCGACGTCGTCTCCCGCGCCGAGCAGACCGAGATCAACGAGGGCCGCGGCTTCCCCGACGGGACCGTCGCGCTCGATATCACGGTCGTCCCGAAAAAGCGCGTCCACGAGGCGCTGCGTGAGATCGTCCTCGTCGGCCGCGACTTCGCCGGCGTCGACATCACCCGCGAACCGATCCACATCAAGCCGGGCAACCACTACACGATGGGCGGCGTCAAGACCGACGTCGACGGCCGCACCGACATTCCCGGCCTCTACAGCGCCGGCGAGACCGCCTGCGTCTCGGTCCACGGCGGCAACCGGCTCGGCGCCAACTCGCTGCTCGACACGCTTATCTTCGGCAAGCGCTCCGGCCGCGACGCCGCCGCCCGCGCCAAGCGAATCGACGCCGCCCGGCCCTTGAAGAAGGTGCTGGAGGACGAGGAGGCGATGATCGCCGACCTCATCGCCCGCGAGAAGGGCAGCGGCCGGCGCATCTCCGAAATCAAGCGCGAGCTGGGCCAGACGATGGACGGCAAAGTCGCCGTCTTCCGCGACGAGGCCGGGATCACCGAAGCGCTGGAGATCGTCAAGCGCCTCAAGGAGGAGGCGAAGACCGCCTACATCGACGACCACGGCAGCGTCTTCAACCAGGACCTGCTTGGGGCGATCGAGCTCGGGTACATGCTCGACAACGCCGAGTGCACCTGCGTCGCGGCGCTGGAGCGCAAGGAGAGCCGTGGCGCCCAGTACCGCACCGACTTCCCGGAGCGAAACGACGAGGAGTGGCTCAAGCACATCGACCTCGAGCGGACTGACGACGGCCCCGAGATCTCATACTCCGAGGTCACGATCACCCAATGGGAACCGGAAGCGAGGACCTACTGATGGCCGAGTACACGATCAAAGTCCGGCGGTTCCAGCCCGAGAGCGGCGAGGGGCCCTACTGGGAGCAGTTCAACGTCGACCTCGAGCCCTCGCTCTCGGTCCTCGACGGGCTGCTGCAGGCGAAGGACGACGAGGACGGCTCGCTTGCCGTCCGCTGCTCCTGCCGGGCCGCGATCTGCGGCTCCTGCGGGATGAAGGTCAACGGCCAGTCGACCCTCGGCTGCAAGACCCAGATCGGCGAGGCGCAGGAGCAGGCCGACAAGATGGTCGGCGCCACCGGCGTCTCGGCCGCCGTCGCCGACAGCCCGATCCGCGGCGAAGGCTCCGACCTGGGCAGCTCCGGCAACCCGATCGTGATCGAGCCGATGGGGAACATGCCCGTGATCAAGGACCTGATCACCGACATGGAGTCGACCCACTGGGCCAAGATCCGCCGCGTCACTCCCTGGCTCCTCCCCCACGGCGAGCCGCCCGAGCGCGAGTACATCGTCGACCCGGAGTCGATGATCGACATCACCCAGTCGATGGCCTGCATCCAGTGCGGGGCCTGCGTCTCTTCCTGCCTCTCGATGGAAGCCGACCCGGACTTCATCGGCCCGGCGGCGCTGGCCAAGGCCTACCGCTTCGTCGGCGACCCGCGCGACGCCGAGACCCACGAGCGCCTGCACGACCTCGCCGACGACCCGCACGGGATCTACGACTGCACCCACTGCTTCAGCTGCATCGACGCCTGCCCGAAGGGGGTGGCGCCGATGGACCAGATCATGCGCCTGCGCCGCAAAGCCGGCGAAGAGGGGATCGAGGACCCCAACGCCGGCCATTCACACGAGGTGGCCTTCGTCAAGATCATCGAGAAGAAGGGCACGCTCGACGAGGCGATGCTG
>DATFQO010000097.1:0-22399 GCA_035264245.1 Solirubrobacterales bacterium | reverse complement strand
TTCCTGCGCACGGCGACCGAGCTGTACCTGAAGCGGGCGATCGTCGGCGGCTTCGAGGACGTCTACGAGTTCGGCAAGTTCTTCCGCAACGAGGGGATGTCGCCCCAGCACAACCCCGAGTTCACGATGCTGGAGATGTTCGTTGGCGCCGCCGACTACAACGGCGTCATGGAGTTCATCGAGGTGCTGGTCGCCAGCGTCGTCGAGAAGGTGATGGGGACGACGAAGGTGCAGCGCGACGGCGTCGAGATCGACTTCGCCGCGCCCTGGCCACGGGTGCGGCTGCGCGACGAGCTGCTGCGCGAGATCGGGCTCGACATCTACGAGGCGAGCCGGGACGAGCTGGCCGAGGCGGCCGGCGACGCGGTCGGTCCCGACGACGACTGGGCCGGGGTCGTCGACACGCTGCAGGGCAAGTTCGTCGAGCCGAAGCTGATCCAGCCGACCTACGTCATCGACCTGCCGATCGACATCTGGCCGCTGGTCAAGGTCCATCCGGAGAGCCCGCGCGTCTGCGAGGCCTTCGACGGCATCGTCGCCGGGATGGAGATCGTCGGCGGCGGCACCGACCTCAACGACCCGATCGAGCAGCGCGAGCGCTTCATCAAACAGCGCGAACGGCAGGAGACCGGGGCGGAGGCCGACCCGCACCCCAACGACGAAGAGTTCGTGCGGGCGCTCGAATACGGGATGCCGCCGGCGAGCGGCTGCGGCCTGGGGATCGACCGGCTGCTGATGATCATGACCGGGGCGAAGACGCTGCGCGATGTGATCATCTACCCCGCCATGCGCGAGCTGAGCGAGTAGGACACTGCACCAGGTCCTACTCACTCAGTTAGGGTGAGTGGCATGGCCGTGAAGCTCCATCGCTGCTCACTGATGTTCGTCAAGATCGGCGCGCACCCGTGCTGGACGGTGCAGAAGGCGCTCGACGAGCAGGGGATCGAGTACGAGGTCGTCAAGGGGCCGCTGCGTCCCGGCAAGCGCGACGAGCTCGAGCAGCTCTCCGGGCAGAACAAATACCCCGTGATCCAGTTCGAGGACGGCAGCGTCTACCGCGACGAGTCCAAGGCGATGGCCGAGCGGATCCGCGCCGGCGAGCTCTTCTCCTAGGCGGACCCGACCACCAGCGTCAGCTGCAGCCACTCGAAGTGGCAGTCGGCGTCGGCGAAGCCAGCCTCGCGCAGCCAGTCGAGCTGGTCGCTGAGATCGGCGAGGCGGTCGGCGGGGTCGTCCTCGGGGCGGCCGATCTCGCGGCGGAAGCGCTCGTGCAGCTCGCGCGTGGGGGCCTTGACCAGGTCGAGGTTGGCGAAGACGCCGCCAGGGGCGAGGAGCGAGCGGACTTCGGCGAAGAGCGCCCGCTTGCGGTCGTCCTCGAGGTGGTGGATCGCGAGGCCGGAGACGATCGCGTCGAAGGGCCCTGCCTGCGGCAGCGGGTCGCCCAGGTCGTGGAGGCGGAGCTCGACGACCGGGTCGGCGGCGAAGCGCTGCCGCGCCTGCGAGAGCATCGGCTCGGAGGAGTCGAGGCCGAGCGCCGCGGCCTCGGGGTGCGCCTCGCGCAGGAGGGCGATGAGGCGCCCGTCGCCGGTGCCGAGGTCGAGGATCTGCCCGACCCGTCCGGGGAGCGCCCGCAGGAGCATCGACTCGGCCAACTGGCGGTGCGGGATCTCCCGCGAGAGGTACTCGGCGACGCGCTCGGGATCGGACCACTCCATCGGCGTCAGGTGGTGGAGCGCAGCAGGCCGCCGTCGATCGGGATCACCGTGCCGGTGATGTAGGCGGCGCGCTCCGAGCAGAGGAAGGCGACGAGGTCGCCGTACTCCTCGACGGTGCCGAGCCGGCCGGCGGGGACTTCGGAGCGGGCAGCCGCTTCGACGTTCTCCAGCGAGCCGCCGAGCTCGGCCATCCGGTCGGTGGCGAAGCGGCCGGTGGCGACCGTGTTGACGGTGATCCCCTCGCCGGCGACCTCGCGCGCGAGCGTCTTCAGGAAGCCGACGGTTGCCATGCGGTGGGCGTTGGAGAGGCCGAGCGCGGGGTTGACCTCGATCGTCGTCGTCGAGCCGACGTTGACGATCCGGCCCCAGCCCTCGCCGCGCATACCGGGCACGACGGCCCCGGCCAGCACCCGTGGAGCCAGCACCAGCGAGCGGTAGGCCTCCTCCCATTCCTCGAAGCCGTGGTCGAGCGCGCCGCCAGGGGGAGGGCCGCCGGTGTTGGTGACGAGGATGTCGACCGAGCCCAGCGTCTCGGCGACCTCGAGCGGCAGCCGGGCCAGGCGCTCCAGGTCGGTGGCGTCGGCGACGAACGGAACGGCCCGCTCCCCGATCTCGGCCGCGGCCTCCTCCAAGCGCTCCCGCGAGCGGCTCACAATCGCGACCCGCACCCCTTCACGCGCCAGAGCAGCGGCAACGCCCCGCCCGATCCCCTTGCTGGCGCCCATCACCAAAGCCGCTTTGCCTCCAAGACCCAAGTCCATCGCCCAACCCTAGCCCCGCCGAGGATGCTCAGAACCTCTTGCGCGGGTATCGTTCCCCCTACGCGCCCGTAGCTCAGCGGTCAACGGGTCCTTTCGGGGGCCCAAAGAGCGTCGGTCTTTCAAGCCGAAGGTCGCCGGTTCGAATCCGGTCGGGCGCATTCCTCGGTGTTCCGGGCCGTGCCGCGCATTGCGCGGTGCAGAGCCAAGTCTTCGGTCGGGTGCTGGTCGGCGTTCCGGTGGCCGCCGGGCGATTCCGGCGCGTCTGTGTCACATATTGGTCACATCAGCGGGTCCGACGGGGGGTCAGACCGTAGGCCTCCAGACGGATGCGCAGCGCTTTGCTTACCGATCCAGCACCGTCGTTGGCGATGAACTCCTGCCCAATGTTGGCGAAGGCGTCCCGGCCGATCTTCCGAGCGACGTAGAGTTCGAGCAGGCCGGCCGTTGCGTCGATGCACTCCCGGAGGGACCAGTGGAATAGTCGGTGGTCTGACTCCGGGATGTAGGAAGTAATGGAGGAGTCAACGGAGCCGTAGTTTGCGCGGATCCTCATGCGCCACAGGCAGTCGAAGAAGGAGGTTGGTGGGAGCTTCTGGGCAAGCATGCTTCGCGCTTGTGAAGAGACTCGCGTCTTCCCGTTTTTCTGCTTCCAATCCTCCTCGCGGCGCAGAAGTCGTGCCTTGCGGGTGCTCCTGAGCCAAGTCCCGAAGCGCGGCCAAAACTCAGCTGGACCGTCAAGGGGCGTAGGGATCGTGAGCAACTCGATCGATGCAGCGCAGTCAAACCCTTCCGGCTCATTTAGATAGCTGCGCTCGTTCCGCATCGGGCACCCGATCGACAACAAACCCCAAGGCGCAGGAAACGGGTCCCTTTCGCGGATCGTTGCTGACATCGTTTTCAACGCGGCAGTGTGGTCGTCCGTGAGGCCGCTGATCCCGTTTGCCGCGAACCAGGCCTGCATTACGCCGTAGATCGCGTAATACGCCTGGACTGGAGCCCAGGCGTTGAAGTAGGCGATTGGTGCTCCCTCGCCAAGGGTGGAGGGCATTTGAAGTTGGGCCTCGCTAGTCCAGCCGAGCATGAGGAAGCGGCGGACCTCATCGAGGTTAGGATCGCTCGCCCTCTGGATGCGTTCCCAGGCCTTTCTTGATCGGACAGCGTCCCGCAGTCGCGTGTGTAGATCCGGACCTTTTCCATAGCTGGCTTCGAGGAAGCGCCGCATGGCTTGCAGGTAATGCCGGTTGACGGTAAAGCGGCGCTGAAGGTCCTCCTCTGCGGCGGTCGGGAACCGGACCGTTATCGACGGAGCCATTACTTGATGACATTAGGGAACTGCCGTTGCCCTTCGTTTCCCCTATCCATCTGTTGGCGCCCAATAGGGTCTCTCCCATGGCAGAGGAGAATGCCCAAGCCCGTAAGGCGGTTCGCGCCGCGCAGAAGCAGTTCGAGCGCGAATCCGACGCGGCCCAGAAGGCTCGGCGCAAAGCCTTCGCCCAGGCACAGAAGGAAGGTCTGTCGCTGCGCGAGATCGGCGAGGAGGTCGGGCTTCATCGTTCGCGCATCGCGCAGATCATCAAAGGCGAATAGCTATATCTGTCTAGCTTTTCTAGACAGCAGATGCTAGCCTGAGTCTCCAAGACAAAAGCGCCCCCGCGCTGCGCGAACAGCCGGGGGCATGGCACAGGAAGGAATGCTTCCCATGCGCATCAAGCCTAGTGGCGCTGACGATGAGCGCGCCACGACCACCGCTGATGAAGATGCACGCGACCAGGCGGCGGTCTTGAGACACGTCCTCAGCCTCTACCCGGAGACGCTGACGCTGGACGAGCTGGTCCGGGAGATGATCGGCGTCTCGTCCTCCGGATCCTCTGAGCGCGATGCGGTCGAGAGGGCTGTCCGTGATCTGGCGGCCGTCGGTCTGCTCCATGAAGAAGGCAGCCGCGTCTTCCCGACGAGGGCAGCCGTCACCTTCCACGACCTCTACGAAGCCTGATGGACGGCCGACGAGTGGACCGGGCAGCCGCCGAGCGGCTCGGTCGAAACGTGTTCATGGCTCGCCGCCGCGCCGGGTTCTCGCAGGAAGAACTCGGCGCGATGGCCTCGCTGCACCGGACGGAGATCGGGATGGTGGAGAACGGCACCCGGCTACCGCGGGCAGACACCCTCATCAAGCTCGCCTCCGCGCTTGAGGTGCCGGTCGGGGAGTTGGTGGCGGGAATCGAGTGGACCGTGCCCGCCTCCACCCGCCCGGGCAGCTTCGCCGCGAGGAGGGCCTAGCCGTGCCGGCGAAGATCAACGATCCCGATCAGGCGCTCCTCTTTCTCTTCCGTCACCCGCTGCGGCGGGAGCTGTTGAGGCCCTACGTCAAAGAGAGCGGCAGTCTCAGCCCCAAGCAGCTTTCCGACTTCACGAAGAAGCACCTCTCGCTTGTCAGCTTCCACGTCCGGGAGCTGGCGAAGCACGGCGCGGTGGAGTTGATCGAAACGCGGCCCCGCCGCGGTTCGGTGGAGCACTTCTACGAAGCGACGGATCTCATCGACGCGGTGCCTTGGGCGCGGGCGGCTCTCGGCCTACCGCCCATTAGCTAAATGCGACCCATCCAAACCAGCCCAAAAAGCAGTCAGAAGAACCCTCAAAGGCAGAGATCAAAGACAAGCTGCCTGGAAGCAGATGGATCAGCCAGGAGAGGGAAGGGAGGCTTGAGCCAGAGAGTCCAAAGCCCTCTCCAAGGCACCAACCTCAACCCCCGACACACTACGAACCCTCCGGATTCGTGCCTGAGCCGCCCGTTTTCGAGCGGCGAGCAAGACGCGCTGCGAGCTTCCGACCGCCCCTCCGGGCGGCCGATTTTGGCACGGCTTCGCCGTGCGGAAGCCGCCTGTAGGGAGGGGCGGCAGGGGTCTGACCTTCGGTCTCTTTGAGGCTTCAAAACCGCACCCGATGCAAACGCGTTCCCGTCTGGACAGAGGTGGCATGCAGAGGAAATCCAGCAAGCCGAGCTTCTTCACCGAGCGCACCCTCGCCGACTTCCTAGTCGTCTCGGACCGCACCGTCCGCAACTGGATCAGGAGCGGGAAGCTGCCCAGCTACAAGCTCGGAGCAGCGCGTCGGATCGACCCCGCCGACGTCGAGGACTTCCTCGCTCGGCATCGGGATGAGGCGGCATGAGGCGCGAGAAGCCGATCAAACGCCGCAACCCCTCCGGCGAGATCGTGTGGATGGCGCGCTACACCGGCCGGGACGGCAAGCGCCACATCGCCAAGCCCACCTGGAATCGCGGGAAAGGCACCTTCAAGAGGAAGGCCGATGCGCAGAAAGCCATCGACGAGGCATACGGGCTCTCGGATCGGCCGGACACCCTTGGTGACTACTCCGCCACCTGGACCGAGCGCCACCCGCGATCCGAACGCACCAACGCCACGAACGACCATCGCATCAGCCGAGTTGCCGACGTAGAGATCGAGGGCATCCCCTTGAAGGACTGGCCGCTCCGCGAGCTGCGCCGTCGCCACACGCTCGCCTTGGTCGACCACATGCTCAGGACCGAAGGTCGAGCGACCACCGGAGCCGTCGGCATCCTCCGCGCCCTCTCGGCGATGGCCGAGGACGCGATCACGGATGAAGTCTGCGATCTCAACCCGTTCAAGGGCATCCGCATCAGAGCCAACGATCCCAGGGCGAAGAAAAAGCCCAGGCCGATCCGCGTCTTCAGCTTCGAGGAGATGCACCGCTTCGCGAAGGCGGCAGGGCGCTACGAGGCGATGGTCCGCGTCTTCACCGACTGCGGTCTGAGGCTGGGGGAGGTGCTGCCCTTACGAGCAGAAGACTTTGACGGCGAGACCCTCCAGGTCCGCCGCACGGCCCACGAGGGCCTGATCCTCGAGGGGACGAAGACCGACCACGGCGAGCCCGACGCCGGCCGCGTCGTCCCAGTCCCGGCAACCCTCGCCTGGATGCTCGAAGCCCAGATCAACCTCAACGCCCCCGACTGCCAGATCCTCTTCCCAACCCCCCGCGGCCGCCTCTGGCGCGAGCGCACCTTCTACCGCGACCTCTGGAAGCCGGCCCAGGAAGCCTCCGGCCTAGACATCCGCCCCCACGAGTGCCGCCATAGCTACGTAACGCAAATGCGGGCTGCTGGCGTCAATGATGCCGACCTCGCTGAGATTGCTGGGCATCGGGTCGAGACCATGCTGGCTCGATACACGCACGCAACGGGCCAGAGCTTCCGAGCTGTTCGAGCGGTGGTCGACTAGAAAGCTGCTGAACCCTTCTCAAGGTGTCCTCGACAGCCAGGTAGTCGGCCTAGTGGGCCGCATTTCGCTCTCTCAATATTTGCGGCGTGCTACGTCGGCTATCCGCGCTACGTTATTTGGAATGAGCATCAGCGCCCTCAGATCCCCGAAGTCCATCAGACGAAGGCAGCCGGGTTGCCGCTTCTGCGAGCAAATAGCGGCTTCCGGGGGTCCCTCGGATGACTGGGCCGTCGTCGCGGAGACGGAGCATCTTCTTGCTGTTCCCTCTGTCGGAGCTTTGGTTCCGGGTTGGCTCCTAGTTCTGCCAAAGGATCATCACCTTAATTTTGCATCCGCAGTCGGCGCGAGTTCCACCATCGAATCTGAGCTAGCAGTGATAGCCGCAGATTGGGAAAACCGTTTTGGGCCCCTTACCTGGTTTGAGCATGGTCCCAAAGATGCGGGTTCGGACGTGGGCTGCAGTATTGATCACGCGCATATGCACTTGGTGCCCCTCGGGAACATCAACCTACTTCCCGCAGCGGAAGCCTTCCTGCCGACGATTCACTTCGAGCCAATAGGTGAATTGAGCGAAGTTAAGCGAGCCATAAGTGAGGACCGCTCGTACTTGTATCTCCAGCTTCCCAGTAACACGCACTGGCTAGCATCGTCGAACCGCATTCCCAGTCAATCTCTTCGCCGGGTTATTGCTGCCGAGCAAGGGCGAGGTGGAGAGTGGGATTGGAAACAGTTCCCAAGGCATGATCTACTTAGGGAAACGATAAGCCAGGCAACGTCGCTCCGGTAGCGCTGATGCCGACAATCGGACAGTCACCGTGGCGAACCGGGACGCTCAGAACCAAAAAGCAGCCTTAGCTCCTCGGCACCACATCGGCGACCATGAGGAGGTCGACTTTGCGCCAACGGACCTAACCGATGGACGCGAGGAGAAGAACTGGCGGTCGCGCTACCAAGAGCGATGGTGCCGGTTTCAGATATGCGCGGAGGCTCTTTATCTGCTGGTGCTGTTGTATGGCTCGGCATTTCTATTGCTACTTGTGTGGCTTGAAACGCCTCAAAGCTGGCTTGATGTCTCCGATGACCAATACGCCACGTTTCAGGTCTATGCTTATGCGTGGCTAGGGGGATTGCTAGGCGGAACCCTATTTGCAGTCAAGTGGCTCTACCACACTGTCGGTAAGGGAATCTGGAATGCTGATCGGCTTCCTTGGAGGATATTCATACCCCACCTATCCAGTGCCTTCTCCTTCGGCCTCATAGCGATTATCACGTCAAGTATCTTTCCGGTGCTAAATCAAGAGCTTGTCCGGCAAGGTGCGGCTGTGGTCGGTCTCAGTCTGATCTTGGGATACTTCTCCGACTTCACCGTCGCTAGGCTCTACCGCTTGGCAGAGAACCTGCTGGGCACCCCCACGAGTCACCGGAAACCAGCAGACTGATGCGCTCGCGTATCCCTTCGGTAGCAGTGAAGGGAGACGGTTGGCTAAAAGATCCGTCTCACTTCGGTCTAAAGGCAGCCGGACTCAGTCAGGTGTCCCCTAAGTGGACGCCATCCTTCGTTGCTCTCAGGATTGGGTTAGCCCAAGATGGTCAGGTGGATCAAGGGGTGCGTGATGCACTCGGTCAGGCTCTTACTAGCCTGGGATCTTGTTCTGACGGAGTGATTGTTAGATCGAGCGGGGTGCATGAAAACTTAGATCGGCGTGGCGCGCTAGATAGCCATAGGTGCGAGTTCAAACTCGATGATGTTCTTGAGCAGATAGAGCGGATTGCGCAAAGCGCATCAGACGAGGACCGGATGAGCTTGGGATTCGTAGTCCAGCAGTGGGTCACTCCTGCGGCACGTGGGCATCTTTCAAACGAGCGGAGAGTGAGCAGTGATCCCCGTCGATGGATCTGGGAGCTCGATGTCGCTCTGCCCGGGGCTGACCACGATCGAAGCTTTGCACTTCGCGTTGACAGCAAGGTCGCCTCTAACCCAAGTCTTCTGTGTGAGTCTATTGAGGGCATACCAAAGTGCCTTAGGGCTGTAGCGCGTGATTTGACGCGAGGGGACCCTCGATCACATCTGGAGTGGGTATGGGACGGCACCCGCGTTTGGGTCGTCCAGTATGACGAGGAACAAGCGCAAGCAGGAAACCCCCCGGGCTCTAGCTGGAGCCGTGGCGCCGTACCCTCTCTCGGCGGGTCCTTAAGGTTATTTAAGGACGTGGCCGAGAGAAAAACCGGGTTTCCTAAGGCTGAACACGTAAGGATCTTTGCAGACGCAGGACTACCACATGGAGATGTCAGAGTTCTCCACGGCGAGCGGATAATAAAGCGGTTGGCTGAAGGCAAATTAAGCCGAGAATTGGGCCGTGACCTCCGAGAGTTGATCGCAGGGCCTGTAGTAGTCCGGACTGACATCAGAACGGAGACTGATCATCCCGAGCTGATGTCGGCACGTACCGATGTCTGCATGACTTATTCAGAGATAGAGAAGTTTCTGGTGAAAACGTCCAAGAAGATTCTCAGGCAAGGAGTGCCGCCTGGGGATTTAGCCTTTCTTGTCCATCGCTTTCTACTGGCAGATGCAGGTGCTTACGGGTTCGCACGCCCAGGAGGAAGCCGGGTACTGATCGATGCCACCTGGGGAATCCCAGACTCACTGCTCTTTCATCCTCACGATTCTTTCCGAGTTGACGTTGATACCGAATCAGTCGAGCGACATCTACGCTGCAAGACCGACTTCATCGATGTCGATGAGGAGGGCAAACTGCGCTCTCGGCCCGCTGGAGTTCCCTGGGATTGGCGACCGGCCCTCTCGGATGAGGTAGCCCTGGAAGTAGCCAAAGTCTGCTCAACCATTGCGGACAAACTAGGGATGGACATTGAGGTGATGTGCTTCGTCAATCCTCAGGCAACTGATACGCGAGTACTGCCTTGGTTCTACTCCCAACCTAAGCAGCCCATGTTCGAGGTGGAGGAATCTCGGGGCTATTACAGCGGCGAGCGGCTGACGGTCAGAAATGAACAGGATCTCGCATCTGCTGAGCAAGCGCTGGAGAGGACACCCGCCAGGAGAGTTACCCTGACGATCAAACCTGACGCAGCGCTTACTCGGTCAAAGGTGTTCTTGAACAGGATTGCAACGGTAGCTCAGCGATATCACGCTCCTGTAGAGCTTGAAGGTAGTCGACTGTCGCACGCGTATTATTTGTTAGAGGACGCAGGTGCGCGTGTCCGCTGTGTTGACCCATGGGCTGACACTGACCGCCATCAATCATTCGGCAAGCTTGTCCGTGATCTCGTCCCTGTTCGAATACAGCGGCGCGGCGAGAGGGCTTTGGTGTACTCGGCCAACCGGGATGAGTTAGCGACCCTCCTCAGGGCAAAGGTGATCGAGGAGGCTGTCGAGTACTACTGGGCGTCCGGCAATGCCGCCAGCGTCCAAGAGCTTGCGGATATTCTTGAGCTCCTACAGGCTGCCGCCAAAATCCATGGCGTGAAGTTCAGCGATGTTGAGAAGGAAGCCCGTCAGAAGCGCAAAGAGCGGGGAGGCTTTGAGGGGGGAGTCGTCCTCGTAGAGACGCACCCCGGTTCGGCCGGCTTCACGAGCAAAGGTCAAGCTCCCTCAATGTCAAATGCGTTGCCGAGCGAAGGTGGGGCATCGGAAGAACTTCCGGCTGGGTTCGCCGAGCGAAGGGTAATCCGGTTGCCTGGGCGCCGTCTCGTGTTGCCTGTGGCCCCTCCGAGTGGTTGGACCGAGAACAAAGCCCAAGAGGTCATTTTGGACGCGGATGAGGAGGCGGTCATCACCTACGGAACCACTTCGATTCATATTCAGATTCGCCCTAGACAAAAAGGCCCCGGCCGGAACCAGCTAAAGATGGATCTATAGCGCGATGATGGGGCAGCGGACAGTTATGCTGTATGTCGGAGAGAAGTCGGGCTACGAGTAACTGCAATGCTGAAAGGGATTGAGCCGGCAAGTGCCAAAAGTTAGCCTCACGACCTTCGTAGACTTCACTACCGCTGCTGGGTCAACTCGCCTGACCAGAGTGCGTAGAGCGAAAGCGGAATACGGTCAAGACTACTCACCGCAGAGGGACTTTTACAAAGCTCTGCGTGAGGCCATCGAAGAGAGCTTTGAAGCTGGTTGGAGTTCCAGCGAACTCAAAAAGAAGCTGGCGAAAGTTACTGATCCCAAGAAGCGCAAAAATTATGAGGCTTGTCGAAAAGGGCTAACCAAATGGGCTGGGAGCAAAAGCTTCATATCTCACCCGAAACAGCGGGCCTCTTGGAAGAGCGGTGATCTCACCGTCAAGGTCAACCCGGAGCTTGATCTCTCTATCAATGGGACCCGCCACCTAATCAAGCTCTACTTCAAAGGCGAAGCCCTGTCTAAGGCAAGAATCGACGTCATTCTGGAGCTGTTGGAAAGCGGCGCGAATAGACCGACGCCTGCTGTCTTGGACGTTCGCCGGTCAAAGCTGTATATCCCGACGGTCGAACGTCCCGGCTTAGGCGCCCTCCTGCAAGCTGAAGCGGCGGCCTTCTCAAGTCTGTGGCAGTCCGTGTAGTGGAGGGTGCGCTCAAAGGGATGGTTGGGCTCTGCCTTTCATCTTGAGCCGAGTAGCCCCCCAGTCGTTTCGCTAGAAGCGCTCGCCGCCGACGGTCATAGATAGGCTCGTGCCGTGCCGTTTGGCTCTTTTGAATGGGGGTGGGATGCCCTAGTGGCCATCGGGACGATTGGCCTTGCGGTCGGGACCTTCATGTTGGCTTGGACCTCCCGCATAGCCGCGAAGCGTGCAGCCGAGGAGGTGAGGTCCCAATGGAGGCCTGCGCTAGTTCCCGGTAAGCACGCTGAGCCCTCGTTCAAAGCCTCCGAGCTAGATGAAGAGAAATTTCTTCTTATCTTTGAAGTCCGCAATGTGGGGCGTGGCGCGGTTTACTACATCGATGCTGGCCTCGATCTCGGCGAGTCTGTAGTTCCGGCTTCCCTTTGGTCGCCGGGCCGCGCAGGGGCTGAGAATCTCGCGATCCTTCCGGTCGATGATTCCATTGATCTTCAGTTCACGCATCTCGATGAGAGGCCTGGCCCCTGCAAGATCATTCTGGACTATCAGGATCTGAACGGTCGCCCATATGTGACCGTGGTTACGCTTGACTTGCTTCCCCTGTGGGATGACCAAGGGACGGAAGTGCTTCGCGTAGAGAAGGTCGACCTAGAGGATGGTCGGGAGCGCATTCCATGGAAGCCTCCGACCGGCAGACTGGCGAGAGCACGATGGCGGGTTCACGAAAGCTGGCGGCAGCACAAAGAAAGACGCGCGGATAAGCGGACGAGCGGAGATTACGACGATTCGCGCCAGCCGTTTTAGTGGTTCGGCGCGAGTGTAAGGAAGCCAGCTACCTGACGGTCGCATCCCGGTCACATCATCGCCGCAATCCCGCTGCTCGCGCCGACGCCCCTCCTCCTTTCAAGTCCGGTGGAGAACGGCTTGATCAAGGCGTCAGAGATGTCCGGAACTAACTTTCGCCGTTGCGGCGGATCGCCTCCTCGCGGGCTTTCCTGACCCTCTCGAGATCCCTCGCATACGGACGGCCAACACTTATGGAGTAGTCGATGCGATTGCAGAGACGGTGCGCAAGGATAGCGTTGTCCACATCTCGGTGGCCACCCTCTCTCTTGGAGCGAGGGAAGTGCTCGTGGGTGGGCATCCAGTCGCTCAATTCGTCGTTGACCGGGTCGAAGTAGCACGCGCCTCCAAGCTCCTCGGGGCAGAAGCATTCCGGCATCTTGCATGCGAGCTGCGTGATGTACCCCTGCTCGGCTGCCTTGATGAGGATTCCCTTGACGCCGAGCGCCTTCAACTTCGCTGCAGCGGCTCGGCCGCGTTCAGGATCCCGCTCAACCCTCGGCATGCCCCAACGTTACGTGATCGGGGACCCCGCGAATTCAAGTCACATTGCGGTCGCATCGACGCCGCAATCTCCCTCCCGGCGCGGAGGACCCTCCTCCTTTCAAGCCGAAGGTCGTGGCTGATCGACGTGATGACTCCGATGAGCCTTAGGCCACGGAGATCAGCAAACCTTCCGCTGGCCCGCAGCGGCGCTACCGGCGAAGGGAGGTGAGGCCGTATGAAGATCGTCGACGTCGATCCGACGATTCCGGCTGTGTCCATCAGCAAGATGGGCTGAGCCGCTGGTAAGGGCTGGGGGAGAGAGTCCAGATCCCCCAGCCCTGTTCGAGATGGCTCGGTTTTCGGCCCTGTGGCCCCGGGTATTGACCGGCCAGGTTCGGCCGGGCATCGTCTGATGATCGGCGGGCCTTGGATGGAGACCATCACTCTTCGCCGGCTTTGACGGCTATGGGGACTGGGTTCGTTACTCGCGAGGAGAGGACACTTGTGCACACCCGGCGCCTTACTTGGATCTTCGGCTCTTCACGCAGCGGCAGCACCTGGTTGCTGGAAATGCTGGGGGAGCTTTCGGGGGTCGTTGCGATTGACGATCCTCACCTTGGTCATCACCTCGGCGTGTGGCGGCCGATTCCTTTGGCCTGGGGCGCCTGTGAGGATCCGCCGGAGCTGGCCACGCTGCTGGACCTGAAGGCCGAGGAGGACGGCTTCTTCTTCGCCGAGCGGTATCGGGACGCTTGGTGGGAGCCGTTGCGGGAGCTGATCGCCGCCCGGTTCGAGGCCCAGGCGCGGGACAGCGGCTTGGATCCCGGGGAGGCTCGGTTCGTGATCAAGGAGCCCGGCTCCCAGGTCGCCCCGCTGCTGGTCGACCTCTTCCCCGACTCGAAGCTGATCTTCCTGCTGCGCGACGGCCGCGACGTGATCGACTCCTGGCTCGACGCCTACAGCCGGGGCTCCTGGGCGCTGCCCGGCGGCGCCTTCCCCGTCGACCCCGAGGGGCGGCCGGCGCTGATCCGCTGGCTCGCCGCCGTCTGGGCCTATCGCAGCCGCGCGGTGCGCAGCGCCTTCGAGCGGCAGAGACCCGAGGACCGCCTGCTGATCCGCTACGAGGACCTGCGGCGCCAGCCGGAGCACTGCCTGGCACGCGCCTGCGCGCTGCTCGGCCTGGACCCGGCGCCGGTCGCCGCGATCGCCGAGCGCCACCGCTTCGAGCGAATCCCCGATGGCGCTCGGGGCTCGCGCTGCCGCGCACGGCAGGCTGCGACGGGAGGCTGGCGCGAGAACCTGACCGCGGAGGAGCAGGCGGTCATGCACGAGGCCCTCGGCTCCTCCCTCTCCGAGTTCGGCTACGACGAGGTGACGGCGCCGGCGCTGAGCGCCACGGCCTGAGGCGCCACGGCCGAACCTCGGCGGACGCGATTAAGGCCCGTGGTCGCGGGTAAGTGAGCCGGGACCGGAACGTTGGATCACGGCGGTTCGGGCTCACTCTCGACCCAGGAACGGCTCGACGTCGCTGCTCACCGATGGAGACGGACTGGCAAATCCCAACACACCACTCCCAGGGAGAGATCCAGTCATGTTCAAGCACACCAAACAACTTGCCTACAAAGTCCGCGTCGACGAGCCGAACCCGATCTTCGCCAAGCACCTGCAGCAGGCGATCGGCGGGGTAGAGGGTGAGATCCGCGTCTGCCTGCAGTACCTCTTCCAGGGTTGGGGCAACCGCGGCCCCGATCGCTACAAAGACATGCTCCTCAACACCGGCACCGAGGAGATCGGCCACATCGAGATGCTGGCCACCGCCGTCGCCCTGAACCTCGAGGGCGCTCCCGCCTCCCTGCAGGAGGAGATCGCCGGCAAGAACGGCACCGTCGAGGCGATCCTCGGCGGCCAGGACCCCCGCCACGTGCTCTCCGCCGGCCTCGCGGCAATGCCGGTCGACTCCAACGGCAACCCGTTCAACGGCTCCTGGGTCGTCGCCACCGGCAACCTCGGCTCCGACATGCTGGCCAACGTTCACGCCGAGGCCAGCGGCCGCCTGCTCGCCACCCGCCTCTGGGAGATGACCGACGACCCGGGGATGAAGGAGATGCTCGGCTTCCTGATCGCCCGCGACACCATGCACCAGAACCAGTGGATGGCGGTGCTGGAGGAGCAGAAGGACATGGGGCTGCCGGTCCCGCCGGACTTCCCGCAGGGGGAGGAAAAACAGGAGTTCGCCTACGAGTTCTTCGTCCACTCCGACGGCGAGGTCCCCGAGGACGCCCGCTGGACGAGCGGCACCTCGGTCGACTCAAAGGGCGAGTTCTCGGTCCGCGAGGCCGAGCCGATGGGCGAGGTGCCGAAACTGGCGCCGGCCGAGTCGCGGCCCGAGCTGCACAGCACGCCGATCCCGGCCGAGGGAGGGATTCTGCGCAAGGCCAAGGATGCGGTGACCCCATAACGACAAGAGGAGGAAAGAGATGGCAACCGCAAGAGAGATCATGACCGGCGGCGCCGAGTGCATCGGCGAGAACGAGACGCTCGAGGAGGCGGCGCGCAAGCTCGCCGACCTCGACGTCGGAGCGATGCCGATCTGCGGCGAGGACAATCGCCTCAAGGGCATGCTCACCGACCGCGACATCGTCGTGAAGGCGATCGCCCAGGGCAAATCGCTGGAGACGAAAGCCGGCGAGCTCGGCGAGGGCAAGCCGGTGACGATCGGCGCCGACGACTCGGCCGAGGAGGCGCTGCGGACGATGACCGACCACAAGGTGCGCCGCCTGCCGGTGATCGACGGTCACGACCTGATCGGGATCGTCAGCCAGGCCGACGTCGCCAAGAGCCTCCCGGACGAGCAGACCGGGGAGCTGGTCGAGGCGATCTCGGCCGCGCCCTAGCTAGATCTGGGGGACGAACACTCCGCTGCGCCTCCCCTGGTCACCTGACCGGGGGAGGCGGGCAGCGGGCTTACATTTCGGTTTGTCTTGCCGCTACCCAGTTGTGGAGTTGACGACTGCGTGGAATTAGGCAATTGCTTGAAAGTGGGACTTCAATAGAAGTCTTCTGCGTATAGCGTTGCCGCCGCTCGGCCAGCCGGGCGCGACCATGGATCAGCTTGCGGGCAAGAACGTCGGGGGAGCGAGGCGCTTGGCCACCTGCGCGAACTTGGTCGCCTGCGTCGGGCTCCTCGTCGGGGGCGCGGGGCAGGCGGTCGCGGGCCGGTCGGTTCTCGTCGCCAACTGCGGCAGCCTCGGCTACCTGTCGTTCGAGCCCACTTACTGGAGCGCCGGCTGCACCGCCGGCAGCCCGACGATCGAGGAAATCGATTGGGTGGAGTACGGAGGCCGGAAGGCGTACGGGACCGGGACCGCGCCGGTGCAGGACTGTGGCTGCGCCGACCCCTCGGCGAGCGCCAGCTATCCGGCCCGGGTCGTCCTGACCAAGCCGCGGCGCTGCCGGACGGGGCGCCGCGCTCGGTATTTCTCCAAGGCGCGCCTGACTGTCACCTACCCGGAAGGGAACCCGTTCGGGGAGCAGCCGGGCGACCTGTCCAGCAGCTGGCACGTGCCGGGAGGGCGGTGCGAATACGCACCCCTTCGCCCCGCCGCGCGCCCCGCCTCTGCCGAGGCAAGCGCCGCCGGCCCCCGCTACTTCATGTCATGCGGCTACCCGCCGGTCTACTCCTACGGCGACTACTACGACGGCCGCATCCGGTACCGCAGCCAGCCGCGCTCCTGCGATTGGAGCGAAGACGGCAGCACCGCCGCCCTGTTCGTGCTGGAGAAGATCCACTGGAGGGGCTGGGGGACCGATCGTGCGCACGCCCGCGCCCTGCGGGTCGACAACCACGACATGGACAACAATGGCTTCCAGCGCCACCGGATCAGGTTCACGCTCTTCGCCCCGCGGCCCGCGGTCGGCCACTCCGGCAAGCGCCGGCTCTACTACACGAAGATGCGGGTCTCGGAGAACGGCCACTCCGGGGTCGAGAACCTGTTCAGGCCCGGCCAGCCGGCGGTCGTCCTCCCCGAATACCGCGCCGCGTCCCGGCCCGCACCGGCGCGCCGAGGCTCCGGGACCTTCTTCGTGCCGACCGGCCGCCGTTCGGGCTTCGGCGCCTTCCGCGAATCGGCCCATCCGGTCGCGGCCCTGCGGCACGCCTTCGGCCCCCCGGGCAGCAGCGAATACACCGAATACCGCTCCTGCGTCCAGCGATGGCCGGAGATCGGCGTCGTCGTCTCGCTCGTCGCCTTCGGGAGCGAGACCGATGCCTGCGGCGACGGGACCTTCGTCGAAGCCCGCCTCACCGACCCCCGCTGGCACACCGCCACCGGCGTTCACCCCGGCGGTTCGCGGGCAAGCGCTCGCCGCGCCGCCGTGCGCCGCTGCCGGCCCCGGACGATCGGCTGTGCGGCCACCGGATACGCGCTCGAGCTGCATCGCACCGACTGCGCCTCGACGCTCAGCCCCGGGGTGATCGCCCATACGCGAGGCCACAGGGTCGCTTCGCTGAACGTCTACTGGCGCAGCTGCGAGTAGCCCTGCCGGAGCTCGCTCACCACCGCTGCGGCGTTCAGCCCAGCGCCCGCTCCAGGTTCGCCAGGCACTTCGACCAGCCGTCTTCGTGGTTGCGCACCGCGTCCTCGTCGGCGAGAGCGCTGTGGGTGAGGAGCACCGTGGTGCGGCCCTCGGCCTCGAGGAAGTCGAGCTCGATCAGGGTTTCACGGTCGCTGTCGTCGTCCCAGGTCCAGGTGAAGGCCAGGCGGGTCGGCGGGTCGATCTCGGTGTAGGTGCCGCCGCCGCCGATGTCCCGGCCCTCATCGGTGTCGCGCATGACGACGCGGACGGCGCCGGTCGCGTCGCAGGCAGTGGCTGAGCCAGGCGCGCGCGGTGAGCAGGCTCGCGCCCGTGCTCGCCAGCGCGGGGAGGATCTCCTCGACCGGCATGCCGCCGACGTGGCCGAGCGGGATCACGTGCTCCGCTCCCCGCGCTGCGAGGCGGTCTCCTCCGAGAGGGCGTGCTCGAAGACGATGCCCTCGCCGTATTCGTCGTGACGGTTCCACCAGCCGTAGGCCTGCGTCTGCGGGTAGCCCTCCGGCGAGTCCTCCCAGATCTCCTGCCGCCCCAGGGCGGTGATGTCGAGGTAGTTCCAGGTGTTGCCCATCTGCTCGTCGCCGCGCTTGTCGACGAGGTAGGTGCGGAAGATCTCGCCGCCGTCGCGGAGGAAGGCGTTGGTCCCGTGCCATTCGTCGACGTCGAAGTCGGCGTCGAAGCCGTCGGTCAGCGTGTACCAGGGGATCTCCCAGCCCATCCGCTGCTTCAGGCGCTTGATCTGCTCCTGCGGCGCGCGGGAGACGAAGACCAGCGTGGTGTCGCGGGCGTTGAGGTGAGCGAGGTGGGCGACCTGATCGGCGACGAAGGAGCAGCCGGGGCAGCCCTTCTCGGGATAGCCCTTGACGTCGGGGTCGAAGAAGAAGCGGTAGACGATCAGCTGCCGGCGCCCGGCGAAGAGGTCCTCGAGGCCGGCCTCGCCGTCGGGTCCGTCGAAGCGGTACTCGCCGCCGACCGCCATCCGCGGCATCCGCCGCCGTTCGGCCGCCAGCGCGTCGCGGGCGCGGGTCAGCTCCTTCTCCTTGACCAGCAGCTCCTCGCGGGCCGCTTTCCACTCCTGCGGTGAGACCACGGGCGGCAGGTTCATCTCGAGTCCTCCTTCAGATAGTCGTCGACGGCGTCGAACAGGCGCCCCCGGATGGCGCGCTGGCGCTCCATCCACTCGGCCGCATCGTCGAGCCCCTTCGGCTCGAGCGAGAGGCGGTGGGTCCGTCCCTCCACCACCCGGGTGACGACGCCGGTCTCCTCCAGCACCTTCAGGTGCTTGGAGATCGCGGGCTTGGAGACATCGAAGCCGCGGGTGACTTCGCCGACCGTGGCCGGCCCGGCGCTGAGGCGTTCGACGATCTGTCGCCGGATCGGGTGGGAGAGGGCCCTGAACGAATCATTAACCATTTGGTTAACAGTAGCGCACCCGCCTAAGGTGGGCCGGTGGGCAAGGCGAGGGCGCAGCGGCGCGGCAACGGCTCGCGCACCGGCGGCGAGGCGCGGGAGCTGGTCGCGGCGTGTCTGCGCGAGCGGCTTCCCGAGATCCAGACGGCGGTGGGGACCCGCGTCTACGCGATCGCCGACCCGCATGAGGTCACCGACCCCGGTTACGTCGAAGGGCTGAAAGCGGCGCTGGCGGCGGCGGTCGAGTACCGGCTGGCGGTGCTCGAGCTCGGCGAGCGACGTGCCCCGGCGGTGCCCGAGGTGCTGCTCGCCCAGGCCCGGCTCGACTCCCGCGACGGGGTCCCGCTGGACACCGTCCTGCGCCGCTACTTCGCCGGCAACTCGCACTTCGGCGACTTCCTCGTCGAAGAGGCCGAGCGCGCCGAGGTCCCGGCCTCGACCCTGCGCGAGCTGCTGCGCGAGCAGGCGACCCTCGGCGACCGGCTGCTCGCCGCGGTCAGCGCCGAACACGCGCGCGAGGCGACGAACCGCCCGAGCAGCGCCGCCGAGCGGCGGCGGGAGGTCGTCAAGCGGCTGCTCGCCGGCGAGCTCGCCGACCACTCCGAGATCGACTACGACTTCGACGGCCATCACCTCGGCCTGATGGCCAAAGGCGAGGGAGCCGAGCGGCTGATGCGCGATCTCGCCGGCCGGCTCGACCGCCGCCTGCTGATGGTGCGGCGCGAGGAAGAGGCGAAGTGGGCCTGCTGGCTCGGCGGCCTCCATGAGCTTGGCGCCGAGGAGGCGCTGCGGGCGCTCGCCGGCGCCGCCCCGGCGGGGGTCTTCGTCACCGTCGGCGAGCCGGGCGATGGGCTCGCCGGCTGGCGCTTCAGCCACCTGCAGGCAAAGGCCGCGCTGGCGATCGCCGAACGCCGCCGCGAGCCGGTCGTCCGCTACGCCGACGTCGCCGTCGTCGCCTCGATCCTCCGCGACGACCTCGTCGCCACCTCGCTGCGGCAGCTGTACCTGGAGCCGCTGGCCCAGACCCGGGACAACGGCAAGGTCGCCCGCGAGACGCTGCGTGCCTACTTCGCCGCGGAGCGCAACATCTCCTCGACCGCCGCGGCGCTCGGCGTCGACCGCCGCACGGTGCGCAACCGCCTGCGGGCGATCGAAACGCAGCTGGGCCAGCCGCTGACCGGCTCCCTGGCCGACCTCGAGATCGCGCTGCGGCTCGACGAGTAGCGGCGCCCGCTTCCCACTCTGGGGAGTCGACCGCCGCCGGGGCTCCAAATCGGGGAGGCGGCGGCAACCCCGGCGGCGGAGGATCGGTGCATGAACCGCAAGCTGATCCTCCCCGCCGCTCTGGTCGCCCTCCTCGCTCTCGTCCTCGCCGCGGTCGCCCTCGGCAGCCCCAACCGGAAAATCTGGTGCGCGGGCAACATCTGCGTCACCGACGACGGCGGCATCTCGCCGGAAAAGCTGCCCCGGCACGGCAGTGCTCCGGTCACGGCGCGCCTCAATGGGGAAATCAGCACCCGCGACGGGTCCCACCCGCCGCCGTTCGAGGCCATGGACCTGAAAATCGACAAGACGATCAGCCTCGACGCGGAGGGACTTCCGGTCTGCGGGGCCAGCCAGATTTCTGCTAGCACGACCGCGACCGTCAAGAGGGTCTGCGGCGACGCGATCGTCGGATCGGGCAAGGCCGAAGTCGAGGTCGCCTTTCCCGAACAGGCTCCGTTCCGCTCAACCGGCCCGCTGGTTCTCTTCAACGGGGGCGTCAAGGGCCCGGTCACCACTCTTCTCCTGCATGCCTACGTCAAGGTGCCGGCGCCGACCGCGATCGTCGTCAAGGCGACGATCACGAAGATCCACGAGGGCCGCTTCGGGATGCGGATCCAGGCCGCAGTTCCGAAGATCGCCGGCGGCGCGGGTTCGGTCACGATGTTCGACCTCAACGTCGGCCGCCGCTACACCTACAAGGGCAAGCCGAAGAGCTTCCTTTCCGCAAGCTGTCCAACCGGCATCTGGATCGCGAAGGGCCAGGCTTCCTTCAAAGACGGGACCACCCTCGCGATCAGCCATCTCTTTCCCTGCATCCCGACGGACTAGTTGATTCCGTCACCTCTCCAGCGCTGAGCCCGGGCCACGCCCGGGCTCAAGCGCGTAGCCGGTCGGCCAGGGTCGCCATCCGGCCGACGCTGACGTCGAGCGCCGCGGCCAGGCGCAGCAGCGTCGTGTAGCTGGGATTGCGCACGCCGCGCTCGACGCCGCCTACCTGGGTGAGGTCGGTGCCCGCGCTTTCGGCCAGCTGCTCCTGGCTCATTCCGGCCTCGAGGCGCAGCCGGCGGACCGCCTCGCCGAGGGCAGCGTGCTCAGGGGAGCGGGGTTTGCTGCGGCGCGGGGGCGGCATCGCTCCCCGGACCTTCTCTATTAAAAGACTCCAGTGTTAGGGTATTTATGCCATAACATCCAGAGCGCCGGAAATGGGTCGAACGCTCGACCCACCCGGGTCGCTCATGTCACCTTCGTCTTCACAGCTGATCGACGCCGTCGGCCACCCGCTGCGCCGGCGAATTCTCCGTGCCTACCTGGATGATTCGCGCGAGGGCGCCTCGGCGCGGGAGCTGGCGGAGGCCCTCGGCCAGCGGGTGGGGCAGGTCGACTATCACCTGAAGACGATGGCGAGGAGCAAGATCCTGCGTCCCGTCCGCCGCACTGGAGGGGATGCGGCGGACGGGCAGCAGGTCTGGGCCCTCGACATCGATGCCGTCTGGATGGAGCTGATGCTCGAGGTCTGGGGCCAGGCCGACCCGACCCGGTAGGGGCGTCAGCTCTCCTGCCGGCTGACCAGGTCGCGGAGGCTGCGGAAGTCCTCGGCGCAGGCGGGGCAGCCGTCGAGGTGGGCACGCATTCCGGGGACCTTCTCGTCCGCCGGCTGACCCGCGACCGCCAGCTCTACGTAGCGGTCGAGCTCCTCGAAGCACTGCTCGCAGGTCAGCTCCGGGGCGCCGGGGCCGAGCACGCGGCCCAACAGCTCGTCGCGCTTCATCAAGTCTCCTCTCGGTCGGGTCCGACCGCGAAGTCGCGCGCGGCCAGGGCCTGCCGCAGCTTGCGGCGGGCGTCGTGCAGGTTCTTGTAGAGGGCGCCGCGGGTCGAGTCGAGGCGCTCGGCGAGGACGTCGATCGGCACGTCGTTGAGGGCGACGGCGACGAGCACCTCGCGCTGGCGCGGCCCGAGGCTGCGCCCGATCTCCTCCCGCAGAGCGGTGAAGAGCTCGGCGTCCTCGGCCTCGCGCCCGGCGGTGGCGCCGGTGTCGGCGAGGGTTCCCCAGGCCTCCTCCTCGAGCGGGATCTCGCGTCCCTGCCAGGCGCGGCGGCGCACCTTCACCGCCGCCTCCAGCAGGGCGAACTTGTAGGCCCAGGTGGTGAAGCGGCTTTCGCCGCGAAACTGGTCGAGCTTGCCCAGCACCGCGACCAGCGCGTCGTCGGCCGCCTGCTGGGCGAGATCCTCGAAGTCGCCGCCGCGCAGGTGGCGGGCCTCGGCGGCGCGGCGGCCGATCTCGAACCGCGCCGCCTTCAGCAGCAGCTCGTGCAGCTCCCCGATCGCGGCGGCCCCGGTCGGCCCGTCCGCGCGCAGCCGCTCGACCCACTCGCGCGGGGCGGGGTCGGTGGACGTTTGCGTCGGCGTCGTCATCAGCGCGGTCGCCATGCATTGTTAGCGACCGGGGGAGCCGAATCCTTACATCGTTTCCACCGTTGTCCTCGCCATGACGGGGAAAAGGATGGAAACGACAA
>DATFQO010000096.1:0-56454 GCA_035264245.1 Solirubrobacterales bacterium | reverse complement strand
TTCCTGGGGGGTGAGGCGCAGCGCGTCGTGGCCCTCCAGGGCGGGGACGCCCCAGAAGGTGGTCGAGGCGGCGATCAGTTCGGCCGCCGAGGGCGCCCCTTCCACCGCGGCGATCAGCGAGTAGTCGATCGGGTCGACCCGGACGTTGATGATCGAGGGGTAGATCCCGGCGAAGAGGCCGAAGCGCGCGACGATGTCCCCGCCGGGGGACTCCATGTTGTAGACGGGCTCGATCAGGGTGCCGTTGATGCTGCCGGCGAGGGTGATTTCGGAGACCCCGACCTGGGAGTCCTGCGGGCATTCGCTTTCTTTGGTGGTTTCGCCGAGCTGTTCGACCGTGCAGCGCTGGAATTTCTGCGGGTTGCCGATCATCCCCGGCGGCAGCGAGACGAAGATGTCGCGGGTGCGGGCGAAGGGGCGGCCTTCGAGGGTGTTTTCGGTCAGCCTGAAGGTGGTGGTGAAGTCGGCGTGTTCGCCGGCCTGGTTGCCCGAGAGCGAGACCGAGACCGATTCCAGGGCGTATTGGTCGAATTCTTCGGCGGCCAGAGAAGGGCTCGCGAGCAGCAGCCCGAGGCTCAGCAGGCCGGCCAGCGGCGCGAGGATCTTGCTGGCGGCGCGCCTCATCGTCCCGCCCCCCTCTTCTTGTTGGCGTGTGGTTTGGGCTGGTGCTTGCGGTGCTTCTTGACGCAGTGGACCTTGCCCTTTTGCTTGACCTTGCGCTTGCCCTTCGGGCAGCGCTTTCCGTCTCGAACGTTCCCCGAACTAGATCGGACGCCACTTTCAGGTGAAGTCAGTAGCGGAGGCGATGCCAAGGTGGGCCGACAGCCTTCGCCCTCGCAGATCGGCGCTTCGGGTTCGGCGAAGCCGCCGCCGACGCGGGCGTCGTAGATCGAGGTGGTGCCGCCGCCGTCGGTGGGCAGGAGGGCGTCGTTGGTGAGGAAGAAGACATCATCGCCGCTCGTGCTCTGGGCGTAGAGGTAGTCGTCCTTGGCGCTGTGGGGGGAGCTGATCAGGTAGACGCAGCCGCCGGCGCGGGCGCAGCTGCCGGCGCCGGCTTCCTCCCACTCATAGACGTCCTGGGCGCCGTCGGTGTCGGCCGCGACCAGCGGGGACTCCGACTGGAAGAAGGCGCGACGGCCGCCGGGGCTCAGGTTCTGAACGAATGATGAGTCGCTGAGCGGGACGAGCCGGGTGTTGCTGTAGCTGCCGAGGGTTCCGGTGCCGGAATTCCCGGTGCCGGTCGGATCGCAGGAGAGGCAGCGCAGGCGGTTGGCGGCGCTGTCGTAGCGGTAGACCTGCTTCACCCCCCCGGCTCCGATGCCGGGCTCGAGGTCGGCGCGCGACTGGAAGAGCAGCACCGAGCCGTCGGGGGTGAGCCGCGAGGACTCCTTGGCGAGCTGGCGCGAGGCGAGGGCTTCGGCCCAGAGCCCCAGGCCTTCGCGGCGGATGCTGAAGACGGGGTCGAGTTCGCCTTCGACGTCGAGGTCGGTGACGGTCGCGACGAAGCGAGCTTGGCCTTCCTCGGAGAGGTAGAGGTTCGGCTCGCCGGCGGTGGCCACGGCGCCGTTGGGGTTTTCGCCCGAATCGGGGATCGCGGTCTCCGAGACGAAGTAGGCGCGGGAGCCGCCGGGGGCGGCGTTGACGGGGATCGCGTCGCCGACGTCGCTGAAGCGGATCGCTTCCTCGCTCGAGGTGTCGAAGGCGAAGAGGTCGCCGCCTTGGAGGTAGAAGACCCGCTCGCCGCCCTCGGAGACCCCGGCGAAGGTGACGCCGGTGCCGATTTCATAGCTGACCTCGTTTCGCAGGCGCAGGTAGAGGGTGGTGCCGATTTTGAAGGCGATGCCCTCGCCGTCGGCCGAGGCGCCGGCGAAGCTGGCGCCCTGAAGAGGGGTGAGATCGCCCGGCAAAAGCGAGACGACGTGGGTGACTCCGTCGGCGGTGCGGTCATAGACGGCCGCGGTCCCCGCAGGGGGGGCCTGGGGCTCGAGCGGCACCGGCGGCGGCGCCGGGGAGACGTTTTCGGTCTGAAAGACGATGTGGGTTCCGTTTTCGGTGATCAACATCCCGCGGGCGCTCGGGTCTTCGCCAATGCTGCCCCGGCCGAGGACCTCAGAATGGCCGTCGGGATAGCGGACATATTGGATATGCACAGCGGGTCCTTCGCCCGAGGGGGCCCAGAACTCATAGCCCTGGTCGGGGGAGACGGCGCCGAAGATCGCCGAGGAGCTCTCCGCCCCCGAGGAGCCGACGGCGGTCGTGCTCCAGCCCGAGGCGCCGCGGGTGGCCCGGTAGGGGTCCCCTTGGAAGCCGCCGGTTCCATCGCTTCCCGGCAGCACCCCTCCCTGCAAAAGGAAGGAGACCGCGCTCCCGGCGGGGTTGGAGAGGACCGTGGCGAAGCGATCGCCGGTGATCGGCAGGCCGATCAGGGTGCGGCCGTTGGTGTCGCCGGGGGAGACGAGCTCGTAGGCGCGGCAATCGGGAAGGCTCGAGGAGAGCCCATCTCGCAGATCCTGGTTCGGGCAGGGCGGACCGCTCAGCGGGGCGTCGGAGTAGGTGGTGAAGGTGCCTTCCGCGTCGTCGCCGCCGGCCAGGTTCTCGGCATGGACGTAGAAGCGGTAGGCGGTACCGGGCGCCAGGCCCTCGGCGACGGCGCTGACCTGGCCTTCCAGGGTGGCGGCGGGGATCGCCCCCTCGCCGACGAGTTGGCGGGTGCCGGACCCCTCGGCTTCGATTTCGAAGCTGTATTCGGCGTCGGCGCCGTTGGGGGCGATCGTCGCCCGCAGGATCGCTTCCGTCTCCCCGATGCCGGTGGCCGTCCCCCTGAGACCGCTAGCTGCATCTCCGAGGATTTCAGGCGCTCCGATCCCCGGCGGCGCGAAGGCCAGCACGCTGCCACTGGCTTTCGGCACCGGCACGAACAGGTAGTGGAGGTTGCGGGCGTCGGGGTTCAGCGGGCTGTTGCTGACCGCGATCTGCAGGGCGTTGCCGCCGCTGAAGGCGCTGGAGGTCAGTTTCGAAACCAGTTCGTAGTCTTCATCGAACTGATAGACGGCCTGATTGGTCGCTTCGAGGTCGCCGACGAAGAAGTCGCCGCTCTCTTCGTCTACCGCCAAGCCCAGCCATGCCTTCGAGGAGGCGAACTCGCCTCCCGGGGGCCCGTTGATTTCTTCCACCAGCTCGTAGGTGTCGAGGTCGACGACGAGGACCCCGCAGTCTTCGCCTGCATTCTGACAGTAGCTGGCGTAGAGCCGCCGTCTCTGGCCGTCGATGGCCAGGAAATCCATCCAAGTGCCGAACTTACTGTCGGTGACTTTGTTCAGCAGGACATTTCCTTCTTCGGCCGAGCCGTATTCACGGATCGTCATGGCGTCTTCGGCGAAGACGAAAAACACATGATTATTCGCTCCATCAACCGCGATACCAGCAGTACCCGCGTTGGGATCCGCGTCGAATACGACGCGCGTGGCCGCGTCGTATTCGACTTTGCCTTCCTCGGGTTTGTAGACAGTCGGCGTATAACGGGCGGCATCGGCGGATGAGCCTTCACTCTGCTCGACCACATAAAGGTTTCCTTTGCTGTCGACGGCGATGCTCTTCGGGCCAAACGGATCGACCAGCTCGGTGATGAAGTTCCCTTCGTCGTCGAAGACGTCGATCCGGCCTTCCACCCCTTTGGTTGGGTCCCCGTAGCTAGCCGCGTACTCGTTTCCGTAGGCGTCGATCGCGACGCTTTTCGGCGACGAGAAGCGGCCTTTGGGGGCATGCGTTCCCCCCGGGCAGCCGGGGTCTTCGACCGGGTCGAATGCCGATTTACCGCAGGCTCCGATGAGTGAGAGCTCGGGTTCGAATTCGTAAGGTTCGGCGGCGGAGGCCGAGCCGGCGCCGACAAGGCAACATAGCGTGACCGCAAGCGTAAGCATCCTCCTGAGCACACGACTGTTCATTTTTCCCCCTGCTTCCCCTAGAAAGCTTCGGTTCCGAGGCCAAGCTAACGAGACGGCCGGGTCTTGTCAAGGTACTTACGCGGTCTACCGCACTGTCAGCAATGCCGCGGCCACCCAGCAAGGATGGCCGCGGCTCCAACTTCACGGCACATTGCCATGGATGCTTCTAAACAACAAATGATCAGGCGTCAACGTAGCCCGTGGCAGGGGTCGTGACTTTGTAGTTACCTGTCCAAGTGCCGGCCGAGCCGCAGAAAAAGCCGCTCGAGCCGCCCGTCCTGGTGATCGTGGCTGCGATGTCGAGTGTTGATTCCCCTCCGGTAACGGTGCTGCTTGTCAGGGTGCCCACGTCGGTACCTGCAGCGGCGGTTGAGTAAATGCAGTGCAGACCGGTGGTCGACTGTTTGGTTGTCACTTCGGCGCCAAGTGATGTCACTGTGCCGTTTTCGCTGCCAGCAATATTGTGGATTTGCAGCGTACCGGTTTTAAGAGTTGTCACATGCCAGTTGTCTGTGCAGTTGCTCCAGTTCAGCCCGGTGTTGGGCGGCTGGGTAAAGTGAAATTCAGGTGTTATGCCCGCCCCGCCTGCTGTTACCGTACCGTGGACTGTTCCGTTGCACTGAATTGTGATGCCGAGGCCCGAGGTGTCGTGGAGGATCGCGTGGCCCTCGGTTACCGCATGCAGTGTGCCGGTGTACTGGGTGCCTTTGGGCGATGTGAGCGTCGTCGCCGAAGCACTCGCGGCGAAGGCGAAGAGGGCGGTCGCGGCGAGCGCGAGCAGCCCGAGCATCTTGACGTACTTCATGTGTTTCTCCTTGGTTCCGGCGCTGTGGCGCCGGGTTGGATTGAGAGCAGCGGGCATCGCCTCGAGGTCGTCGAGGTTGCGCGGGCGCTGGACGCTCGCTTTCCCACTGCTTACCGGGGTGTTCAAACCCGGCGGAGATATTCCTAACAGAGGTTTAGGAATTAGTCAAGTATTTGTGATGAACGGATCAGGTACGCAGATGGGCAGATCGCAAATGCGAGGCGCTCAGGTCTCTTGGTACAGCGGCCCGTCGCCGCCCTCAGGGAGGGTCAGGCGGCCGCCCTTGGCGGTGATCGCGCCGCACTGGACGCAGTTGGAGGCGGTGACGTGGACGTCTACCTCGGTGGAGCCGTTCTCCAGTTGGTCCTCGGGGATCTCGTAGACTTGGGCCGGGCACATCGAGACCCAGGTCTGGGCGACCTCGCGGGGTACCCGGGTCTGGATGCGGACGTGGTTGGGGGCATCGTCGCGGGTGGCGTTGCCGGAGAGGAAGACCGAGTCGAGCTTGTTGAAGGTGACCTCGTTGTCGGGCTTGACGTACATGTCGCCCGCCCTGCCGAGCTCGACCTCGATCTCGGAGTCGTGCTCCTGCTTGAAGTGGCCCCCGGGGAAGTTGCCTTTGGTGACCGTCATCGCCGAGGCGATCGCGCCGCCGACGAAGAAGCCCTTGGAGAAGGGCTGGCGCATGTTGCGCGATTCCTTCAGGTCCTTCTCGATCATCGACTTGCGGACCTTCTCGTCGTAGGCCTCGAAGTTGACCGAATCGATGTCCTGCTTGAGCGAGTCGACGATGGTTTCCGCCGCGTACATGCCGGCGTGCATCGCGTAATGGACGCCCTTCAGGGTCGGGATGTTGACCATGCTGGCCGCGTCGCCGGCGACCATCATGCCCGGTACAGCGAGCCGCTTCGGCATCGCGAAGTAGCCGCCGGAGGGGATCGTCTTCGCGCCCCAGGCGACCCGCTTGCCGCCCTCGATCAGCTTGGCGATGAAGGGGTGGGTCTTGATCAGCTGCAGCGCGTCGTGGCAGCTGAAGGTCGCGTCGGTGTAGTCGAGCCCGACCACGAGGCCGATGCAGATCTTGTCCTCCCCCATCGGGTAGATGAAGGTGCCGCCGAACTCGTTGTATTTCGGCGACTTGCGCAGGGGCCAGCCCATCGTGTGGATCACCCGGTCGAGCGGCTCGGAGACCTCCCAGACCTCTTTGACCCCGAGCTCCCAGCGCATCGGGTCGGCACCGTGCATGTCGAAGTAGTCGTAGGCGGCGTAGGTGAGGTGGCCGACGGTGCCCTCGGCGAGGACGGTGGCCTTGGCGACGACGTCCGAGCCGGGCTCGAAGTTGGCGAGCTCTTCGCCCTCCTTGCCGCGGCCGCGGTCGCCGGAGCGGACGCCCTTGACGATCCGGTCCTCGACCAGCAGCTTGGTCGCCGCGGTCTCGCTGAGGATGTAGGCGCCGGCCTCTTCGGCTTTCTCGCCGAGGAAGCGGCCCAGTTTGGCGACCGAGGTGACGTAGTTGCCGTGGTTTTTGAAGCCGGGCGGCGGCGGCTTCAGCGGGAAGGCTTTGTTCTTGGTGAGGACGTAGACGGCGTCCTTCTCGACCTCCTGGTAGACCGGCCAGTCCTCCTTCGGCAGGTCGGGGAACAGCTCTTCCATCGCCGAGGGCTTCATGTTCGCCCCGGAGAGCAGGTGCGCCCCGGCGACTTTGCCCTTCTCGATCACCGCGACCGGAACTTCGCCGAGCTTCTCGGTCAGCTCCGGCTCGTTCTCGAGCAGCTGCAGGACTTTGTTGGCGCAGGCGAGACCCGCGGGCCCGCCGCCGACGATCGCGACCCCTACCTCGATCCGATCCTCGGGCGCGTCGGTCGGCGGACCGATGACGTCGTTGGAGTCGAACGGGGGCGGGAACTCACTGGGTGCGACGGCGGGCATCTGTCTATTCCTTTCGGTGCCTGCGGAGGGGCTGAGCCGGTTCGCTCAGCTCGCCTTCTTGGCCTTGATCGCCTCGGTCAGCTTGGGGACGATCTTGTGCAGATCGCCGACCACGCCGAGGTCCGAGAACTCGAAGATCGGCGCGTTGGGGTCCTTGTTGATCGCGAGGATGTTCTCCGAGTTCTGCATCCCGACCTTGTGCTGGATCGCCCCGGAGACGCCGGCAGCGAGGTACAGCTTCGGCGCCACCGTCTTCCCGGTCTGGCCGATCTGGGCCGCGTAGGGGTACCAGCCGGCGTCGACGACCGCGCGGGTCGCGGCGACGGCGCCGCCCATCGAACCGGCGAGCTCCTCGCAGAGCTCGAAGCCCTCTTTGGCGCCGAGACCGCGACCGCCGCCGACGAGGATGTCGGCGTCCTCGATGTTGACGTCGGCGCCGCGCTGCTCGCCGCGCTGGACCAGCTTCGCCTTGGAGGACCACTCGGAGAGCTCGATGTCGACGTCGACGACCTCAGCCGTGCCGCCCGACTCCTTGACGTCAAAGGCGTTGAGGCGGCCGATGATGATGCCGGGCTCGGAGACGTAGCCGACGTCGGCGACCTCGGAGTCCTGCAGGATCGGGCGCTCGACGACCAGCTTGCCGCCGTCGACCTTGACCGCCGTGACCTCCATCGTCACACCGGCGTTGAGGCGGGCGGTGAGGCCCGCACCGATCTCGAAGCCGAGCAGACCGCCGCCGAAGAGGGCGTAGGAGAAGCCCTCGTCCTGGATGACCTTGGCCATCGCGTCGATGATCGGCTGCGCCAGGCCCTCCGGCACGCTCTTGGCCCGGTAGACCTTGGCGGCGCCGTAGTTGCCGAGCGAGGCGCAGGCGTCGTCGGCGACCTCGCCGACCACCAGCGCGGCGGCCTCGCCGCCGACTTCAGCGGCCAGCTTGGCGGCCTCGGAGATCGCCCCAAGCGAGTTCTTGTTGAAGTTGCCCTCGTCGTCGTGGAGGGCGTAAACCAGGATGCCTGCCATTTAAATCAGCTTCCTCTCGTCGAGCCAGGCGACGATCTTTTCGACCGTCTCGTTGGTGTCCTCGTCCTCGATGATCTCGCCCGCTTCCTTCGCCGGCGGCGGGTTGAGGGCGAGCACTTTGGTCTTCGAACCGCCTTCACCGACCTGGCCGGCGTCGATGCCGACGTCGCCGGTCGCCTTCGAGTCGAGCGGTTTCTTTTTCGCGCCCATGATCGCTTTCAGGCTCGGGTAGCGCGGCTCGTTGATCGCGTCGCCGACGCTGATCACGGCCGGCAGCTCGATCTCGACCGTGTCGTAGCCGTACTCGGCCTGGCGCTCGCAGCGCAGCTTGCCGTCGGTGACGTCGATCTGGATCACCTGGGTCAGCGAGGGCATCTTCAGGTGGTCGGCGACAACAGCACCGATCGTGTAGCACTCGCCGTCGTCCGACTGCTGGCCCAGCAGGACCAGGTCGGGGCTCTCCGACTCGAGCACCTTGGCCAGCGCGTAGCCGGTGGCGCAGACGTCGGAGCCGGCCAGCGAGTCGTCGGAGAGGTGGACCGAGCGGTCGGCGCCGAGGGCGACGGCCTTGTGCAGCGCGCGGACCGCGGAGCTCGGGCCCATCGTCACCGCCACGACCTCCTCGACCGGGATCGCGCCACCCTCCTTGATCTGCATCGCCGCCTCGAGGGCGTGCGTGTCGAAGGGGTTGAGGTTTTTCTCGCCGCCGCGGTCCAGCCGCATCGTGTTCGGGTCGATGCGCTTCTGGACAGCGGCGTCCGGGACCTCCTTGACCAGGACGCAGATCTTCAAAACAAAGCCTCCTTGGGGACGATTCTCAGGTCTTCGCGGGCTGCGGATTGCGCCTCACGGAGCGGATTGCGGGCGCGATCTTAGCGCTTGTCCGGGGTGGGTTGACTGACGAGTCAATCAGGATGATACCCGGATCGGACGGACCTATGCACAGATCCGTGTCAGATGTCACGGAGGGTGCCTCTGACACGGCCCTTGATCCGAGGTGGCGTGTCCAGCCACCGTCGGGGTCCGCCCCGGGCGCTCGGCAACCAGCCTCAATCAGGGCTACTCGTGGTGACCTTGACCGCCGCCGCGAGTCTCTGGGATGCCCACCCCGGGTGGGGGAGGTGGCGGGGGGGGTGGCGGCTTCGCGCCAGACGAGGACGGTGCGGCGGATACCGGCTGTTTCGGGCGACGCTCCATGTGCTCAGCTTACCGCGAGGCCCACCGCTAGAAAGCCGATCTCCGCGAGGAGGGCGAAGCCCGCCAGCTCGAAGGCCCTCGTGAGTCGTTGAACCGTCGGATGGTTTGCTTCTCGGAATGACTGCAGCCAATAAGCGAGCCTCCGGTCCAACTCCTCATCGTTGTCGCGGAATTCATAGAGCGCGCCATAGGTTTCGGGCGCGTCCAGGGCGAAGATCAGGCCGTCCTTGGGCAGCAAGACATAGATGCAAAGAACCACCGAAACACCGAAGGCGACCAGAGCGAGGACGATCCAGAGGCTAAGGCCCTCCCTCGCGAGAGCCTGCCCGCCGAGAAAGGACGCAATCAGCGAAGCGGCGGTCAGCAACGTTCCGGTCCGCGTGCGTAGCTCGGTTAGGGCTTGCTCCTGCTGACCCAATGCCTGGGCGGCTATTCGGTGGGCCTCCTGCTCCAGCTTCGCCACAGCTCGAATCTATGCTCAATGGTGGTCGACACCGTTCACACAGCGGGTTGGACTCGAGTCGCGATCCAGTCCAATATGCCGTCGATCAGCTCAGATTCTTGGTTCAGTCTTCGGCGTGGCGAGCGGTGGCCCGCTCGGAGATGAACTCGACGATGTCGTCGGTCCCGGCGCCGGGAGTGAAGACCTCGGCGACCCCCAGCTGCTTCAGCTCGGGGATGTCGTCGGCCGGGATCGTCCCGCCGACCGTGACCAGCACGTCGTCCACCCCTTGGGCCTTCAGCAGCTCCACCACTTTCGGGACCAGGGTCATGTGGGCGCCGGAGAGAATCGAGAGGCCGACGGCGTCGGCGTCCTCCTGGATCACCGTCTCGGCGATCTGCTCCGGCGTCTGGTGCAGCCCGGTGTAGATCACCTCCATCCCGGCGTCGCGCAGGGCGCGGGCGATGATCTTGGCGCCGCGGTCGTGGCCGTCCAAGCCGGGCTTGGCGACGACGACGCGGATCTTGCGTGCGGTTGCTGCCTCCATCCGGCCCGGAACCCTAGCGGGAACGGGTCCGGGCGCCGGTTCGCAGCGGAAACCGGGACGGCGGTGGCAGGCGACGGCGGGTGGCGACCCGGCGGGCGCCGAAGCCGGCGACCGTCGCCAGCAGCGTCACGGCCAGGGCGACGAGGCGGCGGCCGAGGCGCTCGAACCGCAGCGTCTGCCAGCCCTCCTCGCGAGCGATCGCGGCCAGCGGCGGGTCGGGGTTGACGGCGACCGGGTTGCCGACCACGCGCAGCATCGGCAGGTCGGAGAGCGAGTCGGAGTAGGCGTAGGACTCGGCCAGCTCGATCCCGTGGCGGGCGGCGAATTCCTCCATCGCCGTGACCTTGCCCTCGCCGTAGACGAAGGGGCCGTCGAGGCGGCCGGTGAAGGCGCCCTCGGCGTCGGCCTCGTAGCGGGTGCCGATGCCGCCGTCCATGCCGAGGACGTGGGCGAGCTGCTCGACGACGCCGTTGCCGGCGGCGCTGACGATGAAGGTCGGCCGGCCGGCATCCTGATGGACGTAGACCTCTTCCAGCATCTGCGGGAAGACCCGTGGCAGGATCGCCGCCATCACTTCCGGCCCCATCCGGTCGACGGTCTTCTCGGGGAGGCCGGTGATCAGCTCGCGGGCCACCTTCAGCACCTCGGCGGTGCGCTCGTCGGTGGTACCGCGGAGGCGGTAGCGGAGGTGCTCGAACCCCCAGCTGGCGAGCTGCCGTTTGCCGATGATCCCCTGCTTGGCGGCGATGCGGGCGAACTGCATCCCGCTCGACCCCGCCATCAGGGTCTTATCGAGGTCGAAAAATGCCGCAGCCCGCTGTGACTCCTCGGACTGCGGCATGTCGATCAGTCTCCGTTGACCTCGACGACGATCGCGTGCCCTGTCCGCCGCCGGAGCAGATCGCGGCGACGCCGAGGCCGCCGCCGCGGCGACGCAGCTCGTGCACGAGGGCGCCGACGATGCGGGCACCGGAGGCGCCGATCGGGTGGCCGAGGGCGATCGCGCCGCCGTTGACGTTGACCTTCTCCTCGCCGACGCCGAGCATCCGGACGCTGTTGAGGGCGACCGAGGCGAAGGCCTCGTTGATCTCCCAGAGATCGACCTCCTCGGCGCTCTTCCCGATCTTCTCCAGCGCCTGCCTGGCGGCGTTGGCCGGCGTCTTCGCCAGGTAGGGGAAGTCGTCGGCGACGGTGCCGTAGGAGAGGATCCGCGCCAGCGGGGTCTTGCCTTCCTTCGCGGCCCACTCCTCGGAGGCGACGACGATCGCGCCGGCGCCGTCGTTGACGCCGGGGGCGTTGCCGGCGGTGTGGGTGGCATCGGGACCACCGATGCCCTTCAGCCCCGCCAGCGTCTCCAGGGTGGTCCCGGGGCGGATCGCCTCGTCGGCCTCGACCGTGCTCTCGCCCTTACGGGACTTGACGGTGACGCCGACGATCTCGTCGGCGAGGCGGCCGGCTTCGGTCGCCTCGTGGGCCAGCCGGTGCGAGCGCTCGGCGAAGCGGTCCATGTCGACGCGGGTGATCTCCAGCTCGTTGGAGACCTCGCTCGCCTCGTTGATCATCTGCTTCTCGGTGAAGGGATTGGTCAGCCCGTCGTGGGTCATCGCGTCGAGTGCCTTGACGTCGCCCATCCGGAAGCCGAAACGGGCGTTCGGCAGCAGGTAGGGAGCCTGGCTCATCGACTCCATGCCGCCGGTGACGGCGACGTTCGAGTCGCCGGCGCGGATCGCCTGGTCGGCGAGGCCGAGCGAGCGCATGCCCGAGGCGCAGACCTTGTTGATCGTCTCCGAGGGGACCTCCTTCGGGATCCCGCCCTTGATCTGGGCCTGACGGGAGGGGATCTGGCCTTGGCCGGCCTGCAGGACCTGGCCGAAGACGACCTGCTCGACCTGCTCGGGGGCAACGCCGGAGCGGTCGAGGGCCGCCTCGATGACGGTGCCGCCGAGGTCGGTGGCGTCGAGGGAAGCGAGACCGCCACCCATCTTTCCGAAGGGGGTACGCGCGGTTCCGAGAATCACTGAGCTGGGCATCTACTGCCTTTCCTTTCCGAAGTTCGCTGGCCTGGCCCCTGTCCGCCAGGTCCAGCGGGTGACGATACCGACAGGGCATAGACTCGCGGCCGATGAAGGTCGAGGTACGTCAGAGCGAGCCGCGGGTCACCCTCGTCGACCTGCTGGTCGTCGGCCTCTACGAGGGGGACCCGGAGCCGGCGGGAATCGGGATCGTGCCTGGCACGCAAAAGGCGAAGGGGACCTTCAAGAAGCTGACCCTGCTGCATCCCGACGATCCCCAATGGCTGCTGATAGTCGGCCTCGGCCCCCGGGAGGAGATCGACCCCGAGCGCCTTCGCGTCGCCGCCGCGCTGGCCGCGAAAGAGGCAGGGCGACTGGAGGCGACGTCGATCGCGTGGACGGTCCCGGAGAGCGAAGACGCCGCATCTGCCGCCGATGCCCTGGTCACCGGGACGATCCTCGCCGCCTACCGTTTCGACCGCTTCAAGTCCGGGGGGGCCGACGAGTCGCCGCGGCTCGAGACGCTGACCCTGCTCGGCCCGGCCGAGCTCGCCGGCGCCGTCGAGGTCGCCCGCATTGCCGCCGAAGCGCAGAACCGCGCCCGCGACCTGCAGCTGACCCCCGCCAACGTCGCCACCCCGACCTTCCTCGCTGAGCGCGCCGAGGAGATCGCCGCCGGCTCGGACTCCCTCTCGGTGGAGGTCCTCGGCCGGCCCGAGCTCGAGGCGAAGGGCATGGGCGGGCTGCTCGCGGTCAGCCAGGGCGGCCCGCAGGAGCCGAAGCTCGTCGTCCTCCGCTACAGCGGCGGCGGCTCCGGCCCCACCCTCGCCTTCGTCGGCAAGGGGGTCACCTTCGACACCGGCGGCATCTCGCTCAAGCCCGGCGCCGGGATGCAGGAGATGAAGATGGACATGTCCGGCGCCGCCGCCGTGCTGGAGGCGGTCGCCGCGATCGCCGAGCTGGAGCTGCCGATCGAGCTGATCGCGCTCGTCCCGACGACCGAGAACATGCCGTCCGGGACGGCGATCAAGCCCGGCGACATCATCACCCAGTACAACGGCAAGACCGTCGAGGTCAACAACACCGACGCCGAGGGACGGCTGATCCTCGCCGACGCCCTCGCCTACGCGGTCGAGCTCGGCGCCGGGAAGATCGTCGACATCGCGACCCTGACCGGAGCCGTGGAGATCGCCCTCGGCTCGACCTACGCCGGCCTGATCTCCAACGACGACGAGCTCGCCGCCGCGGTGAGCCGCGCCAGCGAGGCGACCGGGGAGCTCTCCTGGCGGCTGCCCCTCCACCCCGAGTACAAGGAGCTGATGAAGGGGACCGTTGCCGACCTCTCCAACCTCGGGAAAAAACGCAAGGCGGGGACGATCACCGCCGCCTCCTTCCTGGAGGAGTTCGTCGGCGAGACGGCCTGGGCGCACCTCGACATCGCCGGCAGCGCCTGGGACATCGGCCGCGAGTACGTCGGCAACGAAGCCAACGGCTTCGGCGTGCGGCTCCTGGTCGAGCTCGCGCGTCATCAGTCGGCCTAGAAGCGACTTCGCCAAGGCTCCGTCACCCCAGGATCATGCAGGTGGAGATGCCGTGGGCGAGCAGCTTGCCGCAGCCGGCCGCCGTCAGCTTCGCCTCTGCCGTCGCCTGCTTGCGGCCCCGGTAGAGAACGGTCGCCTCACAGAGGACCCGGCCGGTGTCGCGGGTGATCGGGCGGACGAACTTCGCCTCGAGCCCGAGCGAGGTGTATCCGACGCCAGCGTCGAGGGTCGTGTGGACCGCGCAGCCGAGGGCGCTGTCCAGCAGGGTCGCGGCGTAGCCGCCGTGGACGACGCCGATCGGGTTGTAGTGCTCCTCGCCGGGTTCGCCCTCGAAGACCACCCTCCCCTCCTCCAGCTCGACCGGCCGCAGCCGCATCGTCACCGCGATCGGCGGCGGCGGCATCTGGCCGGTGACGACCGCGGTCATGTACTCCATCCCGGTCATCGTCGCCCCGGCGGACGCCGTCGGCAGCGGGTCCTGCCAGACCAGGGTGCGGGTGCGGGAGCTCCCCGGATCGGAGGCCGCGAACGCTTCGGCGACCTCCGCCGCGCTGCCTTCGGGCGCCGTCACGACGCCGTTCTCGCTCACCTGGCCTCCAGCCGCTGATCGGCGCGGCGCGGCTTCGCCGGCTGCGCGGGGTAGTGCAGATCGGCGCTGATCTCCGCCTCGCTGATCGCGATCCGCGGCCCCTTCGGGCGCCGGTGCTGCCTGTGTCGTGGAATCAGCCTCATCTCGGACCTCCAATCGGCTCAGTTGCATCAAACAACTATGGATGGCGTGAGCCTACAGCGGTCGGTTGCTTGATGCAACTCAGTGTGCGAAGATTCACACGTGCTGCATCGCGACTATCCCGCCCTCGACTGCTCGGTGGCGAAGGCCCTGGAGGTCATCGGCGAGCGCTGGTCGCTGCTGATCGTCCGCTCGGTGATGCATGGCAACCGCCGCTTCGGCGAGATGCAGGAGTCCCTCGGCATCGCCCGCAACGTCCTCTCGGCGCGGCTGCAGCGGCTGGTCGACGAGGAGATCCTCGAGCGGCGCGCCTACCAGGAAAGCCCGCGCCGCTACGAGTATTTCCTCACCCAGAAGGGCCTCGACCTCTGGCCGGCGCTGATCGCGCTGCTGAACTGGGGCGACCGCTACTCCCCCAGCGGCGAGGGCCCGCGCCGCCTGATCGTCCACAAGGGGTGCGGCGGCACCGTCAGCGAGCGGGGGATCTGCGAAAGCTGCGGCAAACTGCTGAGCGCGCGCGACGCGAAGCAGGTGCCGGGACCTGGGGCGCAGCAGCCCATTGGCGCTGGGGCAGCGGCGAGCGATTAGCCGTTACTTTGTCGAGTAACGAAGGTGACGGAGGGAGCGGCATGGCGACGGCGGCAGAGCTTCAGGTCAAGGACAAGATCTTCATCGGCGGCGAGTGGGTCGAGCCGACCGGCTCTGAGTCGATCCAGGTGGTGAACCCGACCACCGAGGAGACGCTCGGGGCGATTCCCGCCTGCTCGCCCGAGGACGCCGACCGCGCCGTCGCCGCCGCCCGCGAGGCGTTCGACAGCTGGTCGCAGACCTCGCGCGAGACCCGCGCCGGCTACCTCACCGCGATCGCCGAGGGGCTGGGCGGGCGCGCCGAGGAGATCACCGCGACCATCACCCAGGAGCTGGGGATGCCGCTGAAGCTGAGCGGGATCATCCAGGTCGGCCTGCCCACCTCGCAGTTCGCCTCGATGCCGAAGCTGATGGAGGAAGTGGCCTGGGAGGAGGAGATCGGCAACTCGCGGGTGCTGCGCGAGCCGGTCGGCGTGCTCGGCGCGATCACTCCCTGGAACTACCCGCTGAACCAGATCGCCGCCAAGGTCGCCCCCGCCCTCGCCGCCGGCTGCACCGTGGTGCTGAAGCCGAGCGAGGTGACGCCGCTGAACGCCTTCCTGCTCGCCGAGGTGGTCGAGGCAGCCGGGCTGCCGGCGGGCGTCCTCAACCTCGTCACCGGCCTCGGGCCGGTCGTCGGCGAGGCGATCGCCGCCCACCCCGGCGTCGACATGGTCTCCTTCACGGGCTCGACTCGAGCCGGGCGTCGGGTCAGCGAGCTCGCCGCCGAGACGGTGAAGCCGGTGGCGATGGAGCTGGGTGGCAAGTCACCGAACGTCATCCTCGACGACGCCGACCTGGAGAGAGCGGTCCCCGACGGCGTCGCCAAGTGCTTCCTCAACAGCGGCCAGACCTGCAGCGCTCTGACTCGGATGCTGGTCCCGCGCCAGCGCCTCGCCGAGGCCGAGGAGCTGGCCAGGGGGGCTGCCGAGAGCTTCACCCCCGGCGACCCGTTCGAGTCCTCCACCCGCCTCGGCCCGCTCGTCTCCGACGTTCAGCGCGACCGTGTCCGCGGCTACATCGCCAAGGGTGTCGAGGAGGGAGCGCGTCTGATCACCGGCGGCGCCGAGGCGCCCGAGGGCCTCGAGCGCGGCTACTTCGTCCGCCCTACCGTCTTCTCCGAGGTCGAGGCCGAGATGACGATCGGCCAGGAGGAGATCTTTGGTCCGGTGCTGGCGATCCAGCCCTACGAAGGCGAGGACGACGCGGTCCGCATCGCCAACTCGACCCCCTACGGCCTCGCCGGCGGCGTCTGGTCGGCCGACAGCGAGCGCGCGATCGCCGTCGCCCGCCGCATCCGCACCGGCCAGATCGAGATCAACGGCGGCGCCTTCAACCCCCTCGCCCCCTTCGGTGGCTACGGCCAATCGGGCCACGGGCGCGAGAACGGCCGCTACGGAATCGAGGAGCTGCTGCAGGTCAAGAGCCTGCAGCTGTAGGTCGCTGCGTCGCGGCACCCGCTCTCAGGGTTCGGCTGGCAGGTAGTCGTTGGTGAGAAAGTCGGAGAGCGCCGGCTTTTCCTCGATCAAGGCTTCTTCATGCATCCAGTCGACGAGCTCACTCGCCTGGTCGGGATCGAGGTAGCCGCTGGTCGAAAGCATCGGCAGGGTCGCGTCGGTCTCCTTGGCGATCGCCGCTCTGTTCGGTTCACCGACCCGCGCGGCGACGAGGTTGGCGGCGGCTTTGGGGTCTTCGATCGCGGATTCCGCGCCGTGGAGCATCACCGCGATGTAGTCGCGAATCAACTGGGGATCCCGGCTCAATCGATCTCTGCGGGTCACCAGCACCAGTTCGTCATAGTTGGGAACGCCGAGGTCCTGCACCCGCGTCACCTCCGGCCGCACCCCGAGCGCTTCGAGTTCGACGCCCTCGACATTCCAAGAGCCGCCGAAGATCGCGTCGGCGCGCCCGCTGGTCAGGGCGGGCACGAGTTCGAATCCGACACGTTCGACTTTGACGTCGTTCAACGTCAGGCCCGCCTGTTCCAGAACGTTCTCCAGCAGGGCCTTCTCGTAGGCCAGGCCAGGGATCGCGATCGTCTTGCCTTTGAGGTCGCCGACGTCGCCGATCTTCGACCGCTTCAGCCAAATCATCGCGGCAGTCGGCTCCGAGACCAAGCTCGCGACGGCCACCACCGGGAGGCCACGTTCCTCGGCCATCACCACCTGCGGCTCGTGCGCGACCGCTAGGTCGACTTCCCCCCTGGCGACGTACTGGAGCGGCACCAGGGGGCTGACGGGATAGTGGAGGAAGACGTCGAGTTCGTTCTGCAGGGTGTACTCCCGCCGCTGGGCCATCAGGACCCCGAGATTTTCCGGGCTAGCGAGCCCGTCAACCGTTATGTCCATTTCGCGCATGCCCGGCGCACGGGTTTCAGTCGTCGTCTCTGCTTCGGTCGCCCCACCGCAGCCGGCGATGCCGACCAGCGCCGCCAGCATCACCGCGGCCCAAGCGATTCCTCGCCGTCCCATTAATCAATTATGCCTGCTCGAAGTTAGGAAAGCGCGAGAGGCGGGACCGCCGTGGCCGCCCCCGCCTCTCGCGACGCGACCTCGGCGGCGCGGCCAACCTGCTCACCGATCCCGTAGTGGGCGCAGATCATCAGCTCGTGCTCGCGGCGCAGAGGGCGGGAAGGGTCGACCACGGGAGCGCTGCGCAGGGCGTCCGCCTCCTGCGCCACCCAGACGCCGAAGGGAGCGCCGGCGCAGTTGGAGAAAGGGACGGCGACGACGCGCGCGCGGCGGCGGCGGCCGAGGCGGGCGATCAGCCAGGCGGGTCCGCCGCCCTCGGCATCGACGTAGAGGCCCTGCACCTGGCCGACCGGACTTCCGCCGAGCTCGGCGAGGTCCGTTCCGATCCAGTTCGTCGTCTCATCCATCGGCGTGCTTCTCCAGCAGCTCGCTTGCCGCGGTGGAGGGGTCGAGCTCACGCCGCACGACACGGTCAAGCAGATCTGCGGTCGCCGGGTCCCCGGAGACCGTCTGCTCGAGGCGTCGGCGCATCCGGGAGGTTGCGATCCCGAGCACCTCACTGCGGAGATTTCGGGCGCGGCGCTCGGCCAGCGTCCCCGCCTCCTCGATGAAGAGGCGGTGCTCGTCGATCGCCGCCGCCAGCTCCGCGACGCCCTCGGCGCGGGCGGCCTCGGTGCGCAGGATCGGCACCTTCCAACCCTCGGGGTCCTGGGAGAGGGCGAGCACGCCGCGAACCTCGCGGACCATCGTGTCGGTCATCGGGTGGTCGGCCTTGTTGATGACGATCACGTCGGGGATCTCCATGACGCCGGCCTTCAGCGCCTGGATCGAGTCGCCGGAGCCCGGCATCAACGCGAGGACGATCGTGTCGGCGTGGTCGACGATGTCGATCTCGGCCTGGCCGACGCCGACGGTCTCGATCAGGACATCGTCTTTGCCGGCGGCGTCCATGATCAGCGCCACCTGCAGCGCCGCCTCGGAGAGACCGCCCAGGGCACCGCGCGAGGCCATCGAGCGGATGAAGACGCCAGGGTCGAGGAAGTGGTCGGTGAGCCGGATCCGGTCGCCGAGCAGGGCGCCGCGGGTGAAGGGGCTGGAGGGGTCGATCGAGAGCACCGCGACCTCGCGCTCGGCTTTGCGCAGCTCGGCGGTGAGGGCGCCGATCAGGGTGCTCTTCCCGACCCCCGGCGGGCCGGTGAAGCCGACGATGCGGGCCTTGCCGGTGCGCGGGTAGATCTCGCGGACGAGATCCCAGCCGGCCGGGTCGTCGGACTCGATCAGGGTGATCGCCCGTGCCAGGGCCCGCTTTTCGCCCGCGAGCAGGCGCTCGGCTAGCGGGGCGGATTTGGCGACGTCGGCCAAGGGCGGCCCAGTCTAAGAGGTCGCGCCTGGACCCGCGCGCACCTCTAAAGTTGCCCCGTCGTGCTCCCGTTCCTGACCCGCAACCGGATGCTGACCCCGCGCTATGCGCAGCTCTTCTGGCGCTACCTCTGGCGTCGCCTGCTGACCCCCGCCGGCTGGCGCTGGCGTTCCGACGGCCCCTTCTTCCTCGGCCGCGGCCTGGAACTGAAGATCGAGCCGCGGGGCGAGATCCGCTTCGGTCGCTTCGTCTGGATCGGCGACGGAACCAAGATCCGCTGCCACGAGGGCGCCGTCGAGATCGGCGCCAAGACGGTGATGGGCCAGGAGTGCACGATCTCGGCCTACCAGCGGGTGCGGATCGGCGAGGAGTGCGTGATCGCCGACCGGGCGATGTTCATCGACTTCGACCACGGGATGGTCGAGATCGAGCGGCCGATCCGGTTGCAGGGAATCTACAAGCGCGACGTCGAGGTCGGCAACAACGTCTGGATCGGCTACGGCGCCTGCGTCCTGCGCGGCGTCAGCATCGGCGACAACTCGGTGATCGGCACCAACTCGGTCGTCACCAAGGACGTCCCCGCCAACGCCGTCGTCGGCGGTATCCCCGCCCGGATCATCCGCATGCGCGAGGCACCCGGCGAGCTGCGCTGGGAGCGGCCGGTCGAACCGGACCCCGAGGCCTGGACGACGATGCAGCCGCCCCAGTACGCGGGGCGCGACGAGTAGCAAGCCGCGCCGTCGGGTAGGCCAGGGCTGTGCCCGACGAAGAGAAGCTCGACGAAAAGGAGGCGGTCAAGCGCCTCAACGCGGCACTGGAGCTGCAGTACCGGTCTGCCCTTCAATACTCGGTCGTGGCCTCGAGTCTGACCGGCATCGAGACCCAGGCGCTCGGCTCGAAGCTGACCGAGTACGGCGACTCGGAGCTCGCCGACGTCCGTCGCCTGATCGAGAAAATCGTCTCTTTCGGGGGAGAGCCGACCGCGAACGTCGCCGAGCTGCGCTTCGACGCCGACGCCGGGGGCGCGATCCGCTTGCTTGCCGAGAACGAGGAAGCGGTCGTCGAAGCGCTGCAGGAAGCGATCGAGCCCACCGGCCGCGAGGGCCGGTCGGAGGCCCTGGAGCACCTGCTCGAGCACCTGATCCTGCGCAAGCAGACCCAGGTCGACTTCCTCAGACGCGCGATCTCCTAGCTCCCTTCCTCAGCTGCTTGACCTCCCGCCTGCAAGGAATCCGTCATGCCTGAAACGTATTGTCTGGCCGACAATGCGCCGTTCGCGAAACAGTGGGTGCATGGCCGCCGACGGAAGACTGCGATCGGAGGAGGTCGCGGTCAAGTTCGGCCGCAACCTCTTCCGCTGCCGCCGCCGCGCGGCGATGTCGCAGGAAGAACTTGGAGCGCTCGCCTGCCTGCACCGGACCGAGATCGGGATGCTCGAGGCGGGCACCCGCCTGGCCCGGGCCGACACGCTGATGAAGCTCGCCGGCGCCCTCTCGATCTCACCGCTGGAGCTGCTCGACGGGATCCACTGGACTCCGGGCAGCAGCGCCGACGGGAGCTTCAGCATCAGCGAGCGGACGCTGGCGCGCCGGCGCGGGGACGACTGAGCGCAGCGAAGCGCTGTTATGCGGTCTTGGCGCCGGCCAGCTCGGCGTAGACAGCGGCCGTCTGCTCGGCGACGTCGCCCCAGTCGAAGCGGCGCAGGTGCTCGTAGGCTTCGGCGACCAGACGGCGGCCGAGCTCGTCGTCGGAGAGAACGCGGATCGCCACCTCGGCCAGAGCTTCTGGGTCATGGGCACGGAAGCGCAGCCCCGCTTCCTCGTGCGGGACCACCTCGCGCAGGCCGCCGGTGTCGGCGACGATGCAGGGGCAGCCGGAGGCCATCGCCTCCAGCGCGACCAGGCCGAAGGGCTCGTAGATCGAGGGAACCACGGTGAGGTCGGCGATCCGGTAGAGCGAGTGCAGCACGTCGTCGCCGATCCAGCCGAGGAAGGTGCCGTGCTCCATCAGCCCCAGCTCCTGCGCCTGGCGCTTCAGTTCGGACTCGTGCGTTCCCGAGCCGGCGACAAGGAAGCGCGTCCCCGGTGCCTCCTCGAGCACCCGCGGCATCGCCTCCAGCGCCAGCTGGAAGCCCTTCTCGTAGACGAGCCGGCCGATCAGCAGGACCAGCTTCTCGTCGGGTGTGGCAAACTCGGAGCGCAGCCGGGCCAGCTCCGCCTCCGGCTGAGCGGGGAGGTCGTCGGGATCGATCCCGTTCGGGATCACGCTGATCCGCCCCTCCTCGACGCCGAAGATGTCAGCGACCTGTTCGCGCATGTAGTGGGAGCAGGCGATCACCCGGTCGGAGCGGTTGGTGATCCAGCGCTCGACCCCGTGGATGTAGGTCTGGGGGTGCTTGTCGACCCAGCCCTGGTGGCGGCCGTACTCGGTGGCGTGGATCGTCATCAGCAGCGGCGCGTCGAAGCGCTTGGCGAGGTGGTCGCAGGCATTGGCGACGAGCCAGTCGTGACCGTGGACGAGGTCGTAGCTGTAGCGGTCGCCTAGCTCCACGCCGGCGGCGAGCATGTCGGAGTTCATCCGTTCGATCCAGGCGACGAACTCGCCCAGGTCGGTCGGTCGCTTCGGCTCGCGGATGCGGTGGATGACGACGCCCTCGCGCAGCTCCCGCGCCGGCGACTCCTCCCCTCCGCGGGTCAGGACGTGGACCTCGACGTCGCGCTCGACCAGCGCCTCGGAGAGCTTGCGGACATGGCGAGCGAGGCCACCCTCGATCAGCGGCGGGTACTCCCAGGAGAGAATCAGGACGCGGGTCATTCGGGTGGCTTGATCCTGAGTTGGCTTTTATGGCTCCAGGAGCGGAGCGAGACTGAGGTCCGGGGCGAGGGATCGCATTCGGGGATCGGTGGGGGGGTCGCAGTCTATGGCCTCCAACATCGCCCGCGAGTGGTCGGTGGCGCGCTGATAGGCGTAATCGCCCGCCTGCTTGCGCTGGTCGAGGAACGCCCAGTCGCTCGCCTGGGCGGCCAGGAGCTCGCGCGCGGCGCGGGTCAGCGCGTCGCCGCGAAGACCGCCGGAAACCGCGCGCAGCAGGCGCAGCTCCATCCGCCGAGCGCCCCAGGCGAGGTCGGCGACCGGCGGCGAATCCCAGGTGCCCAGGTCCTTGCCCTCGCCCCAGGTCGAGGCCTGCAGCGGGCGTTCGACCGGCTCGTGCTCGGCCAGCGCCTGCGGCACCGTCAGCAACCGGATCCCGGCCCCCTCGGCCCCCTCGAGGACGCCGCGCAGCCAGCTTGGCCCCTCCGACCACCAGTGGCCGAGCAACTCGGTGTCGATCGCGAAGACCAGTAGGCCGCGCCGGCCGCTGCCCTCGGCGTAATCGCGCAGTCGTTGCGCTGCCGCCGCGAGGAACTCCCGCGCCTGCCGCCGCGCCGCCGCCTCGGCCGCGGCCGGATCGTAGGCGCCGCCGCCGACCCGCCAGATGCGGATCCCGCGCAGCGATTTACCGGCGAACTGGGCGTGGGCGGGGTCGGAGGGATAGCCGTCGAGCGACCAGAGCCAGGAGATCGCCTCCCAGTCGATCGGCAGCGCCACCGGGCCCGCCTCGGTGCGGACCGGTGCCAGGGCCTCGAGCGGCTCGGCGTGCTCGCTCTGATCGATGCAGAACCAGCGCACGCCCTCCTCAGCCAACCGCCACTCGAGCCCCGGCGCGTAGGCGCACTCGGGCAGCCAGAAGCCGCCATCCCAGCCGAAGCGGCGGCGGTGCGAGCGGATCCCGGCGTCAAGCTGCAGCCGCAGGCCCTGCCGGCTCGCCAGCAGCGGCAACACGGCGTGGGTGGCGCTGGAGCCGGCGAGGGCGATCCGTCCCTCGGCCGCCGCCCGCTGGAAGGGGACGAGCGGGTCGCCCCCGGCCGCGTCGAGCAGCTCGAGGGCGCGGCTGTAGCGACGGCGCTCGCCCTCGCAGGCCGCCCGACACTCCTCCGGCACCTGCGGCAGATCGGCTTCGGCGGCGCCGATCCGCCACTCGACCAGGAAGCGGCGCAGCCGCTCGGCGGCGCCGGCGTCCTCGAGCTGGTCGGCGAGGACCGGGGTCACCGTCATCGTCAGGTCCCGCGCCACCTCGAGCACCGGCAGGTAGGAGCGGATCACCGCGTCGAACAGCCACTCCTCGCCGAACGGATAGGTCCCGAAGCCCTCGACGTAGGGCATGTGGCTGTGCAGGACGATCGCCAGATCCCCGATCGTCTCCGGGCCGGCGGGTCCTGTCCCCGATTTGGTCCCACCACCCCTTTCGGGGTGGTCCCCCAAATCGGCGCCACCCCCCGGCAGGGGTGGGTCCGATTCACGCATGGCAAACGGCGAGGAAATCCAATGCAGCGTCGAGATTCTCTTTTTTCAAACTGAAGTCAGAGCTCGCGATCGCGGGGGTGAAGCGGTCGTAGAAGGGCTTGGTCAGCCGCAGGTGCTTATGGACGCTGTCCCAGCCGAGCTTGATCGCCAGCTCGTGCGCGCGCAGCTTGCGGGCGTGAAAGAGGCCGAACATCTCGACCCGGCCGAAGTGGGCCTCGCAGAGCTCCCGGAACTCGTCGGCTCGATACTCCTTCACGTGCCAGGGGTTGTCCGACTTCTCGGCGCCGGGGGGCGCCAACGTCAGCAGGTTGGGGGTCGAGACGAAGGCGATGCCGCCGGGCGCGAGCATCGACTTGAAGTGCTCGAGGATCGCGCTCGGATCCTGGACGTGCTCGATCGTCTGCAGGAAGACGACGGCGTCGCAGGGCTCGCTGAACGACTCGACCAGGTCCCGCTCGAAGCGCAGGTTGGGGCGCTGGTAGCGGAGCCGGGCGTGCTCGTGGGCTTCGGGGTTGGCGTCGACGCCGACGACGCTCGCGGCGCTGCCGGCGAGGACGTCGGAGCCGTATCCCTCGCCGCAGGCCATGTCGACCGCGCGCTTCCCCTGGAGCCGCTCGGCAATCCACTCGTAGACGACCAGGTGGCGGCGGAACCAGTAGTTCTCCTCCGGCACGTCGGGCAGCGTCCGCTCGCCGGTCAACGGCAGCGGCGGCACCCCGGGCGGCTGGTTCAGCTGTAGGTACTCCTCAGCGATGCGGGGACCGTATTGCAGCGGTGCGCTTCATGTCCGCATAGAGGACAAAAGGAACACCGCTGCGCGGAGATCGCCTGCCGGGCCGTTCCGCGTAGAGTTCCCGCCCCGATGCCGGCCTCCCCCACCGCCACTCACGACCACATCAAGGACGTCAACACCCGCTACCACGACGCGGCCGCCGACGAGTACGACGCCAAGTGGGGCATCGACTTCGGCGAGGTCGGCCAGCGGCAGGTACGGCTGAAGCTGGTCAAGGCGCTCGGCGGCAGGAAGGGACGCTCCTTCGGCGACGCGCTGGAGATCGGCTCGGGCACCGGCTACTTCTCGCTCAACCTGGTCCAGCTCGGAGTGATCGAGCGGCTGACCGCGACCGACATCTCGCCCGGGATGCTGAAGCGGCTGGCGGCGACCGCCGACGCGCTCGGGCTCGAGGACGTGACGACTGTTCAGACCGAGGCCGAGACCCTGCCCTTCGAGGACGAGAGCTTCGACCTCGTCCTCGGCCACGCCGTCCTCCACCACATCCCCGACCTCGACAGGGCCTTCGCCGAATTCCGCCGCGTCCTGCGGCCGGGCGGGATGATCGCCTTCGCTGGCGAGCCCTCCCGCTACGGCGACACCCTGGCCGCGGCGCCAAAGCGCGCTGGCATGGCGCTGGCGCCGCTCTGGCGCCGTGCGATCGGCGCCCGAGAGCGCGCCGTCGCCGAAGGCGACCAGTCCCACGACCACTCGCTGGAGGGCGAGGTCGACGTTCACGCCTTCGCCCCCGCGGACCTGCGCCGCCTGCTGCGCGACTCCGGCTTCGAGCAGCGCCACGTCGGCGGCGAGGAGCTGCTCTCCAACGCGTGGGGCTGGGGCCTGCGCACGGTCGAGTCGAGTGCCGAGCCGGAGTCGATCTCCTTCGGCTGGCGCCGCTTCGCCTTCAACAGCTACATCGCCCTGCAGAAGGTCGACACCCGCCTGCTCGAGCCTTATCTGCCGGCCGAGCTCTTCTACAACCTGCTGGTCTCGGCACGTAAACCGCTCTAGCGGCCGTCGATCAACCGGCGGGCTCGCTCCCGGCACACGTCGGCAATCGCCTCCAGGACGGGATGCGACCAGCCCTCCCGCTCGGCATCGCGCAGACATCCTTCCGTCGCGGCGAGGATCTCGCTCGACCAGCGTTGGACGAATCTTGGCAGCGCGCCGCCCAGGCCGCCTTCGGCGCCCAGGCGCTCCCAACACGAGAGGTCCACCTGGGACGGGTCGTCCTCCCCGCCGATTGCCATCGCCAGCCGCGGGGTCAGGTCGTCGTAGACAGCAGTCGAAACGACGTCGTACAGGGGGGCCAGGCGGAGACCGGCCGCGGGGTCGTAGAGGAGCGAGAAGTTCTTGCCGTGCGCGTCGCTGTTGCCAAGCAGGAAGCTGGTCAGCACCGCGCGGATGAAGGCGTTGACGTCGAGGGCGATGCGGGGTCTCGGCTGCCTCCTCAGCAGCGCGATCACCGATGCCACCGATGGCCCGTCATCGGCTTCGTACTTCTGAGTTGGCAACAAGCCGAGGGCCTGGCACATGTCCTCCTGATGGAGACGAGCGATCGCGCCATCGGTATCGACGGTGCGGTCGAACCGCTCGCTGTACAGGCAACGTATGCCGTCGAGCTCGAGCAACTCGGTCGTGGCCGCCTCGTTACCGGCGGCCGCCGCGACCCTCATACAGAACGCCTCATTGACCGCGAGTCCCTCGAAGCGCTCGTGCTCGGGCTTCAGCAGGCAGTTGCTGGGCGCCCCTCCCAGCGGCTGAGCGAAATCACCGCTGGGAAGCCGGATGAGGATCAGCTTGTCCTGGACTCCACCCAAGCTGAGGCGAACCCCGGCGGGGTCGACGTCGATGCCCAGGGGATCGCGCGGAAGGTCGCGGAGCATCTCGCCGAGCTGGTTTTCCTCCAGGGGGCGGGCGGCGCCCCCCGGCGGCCGCGACGGTTGGTCCGGGGGCAGGACCGTGACTGCCCCCGCACAATCGCCGCCAAGCGCCGCCAGCATGCCGAAGCCGTTGGCCTCGCTGAGCCCGAGCTTGCTGGCGATAGTGGCGCGCACCGCCCCCTCCGGCAAGAGGCCCTCGAAGAACGGGGCAGACTCGCTGGGCTTGAACCGCTCCTCGCGCGGCGGCAGGGAGGCTGAGAGCCTCGCCATCGGGTCGCTGCGATCGCCCTGGATGGCGTCCTCGGAATACGCGAAGCGATAACGGGAGGGACCGGTCCGCTCGAGTGACCCAACCCGCCTCCCTCGCAACAAGACCGATAGCGCCTTGGGCGGGGGATTCACTCGACCCTCAACTCAAGTCCCAGCGCCGCGAGCACGGGAGAGACCGTGTCCAGACGACTGGTCGGCTTACCGCTCTCGATTTGATGAATCGCCCTGGTGCTGACCCCGGCGGCCAGGCCGAGCTCGTCCTGGCGCATGCCAAGCTCCTCCCGAGCGCGGCGCACGCTCGCGCCTATGGCGCTGGCATCAGCTTGGGCAATATCCAGCTTCGAATGCACAATCGCACATTATACTCCTATTCTGCGGCCGAAAGGGGGTCAGATGCTTGATCGTGCATATCAGACTGAAAGGCAGCTCGATAGGGATGAATATGAACAATCGTGCAGCTACTTGTCGCGGGCCCGGAACAGCTTCACCTTCGCGTCGATCCCCTTCAGCCTGCGCTCGCCGATGTAGGTGTAGGCGAACCCCTCCCCCGCCGCCTCCTTGACCCCGGCGTCGACGACGACGCTGCCGGGACGGGCGACGCCGGTGATGCGGCTGGCGAGGTTGACCGGGCGTCCGTAGTAGTCGCCGGACTGGGGCAGGACCGAGCCGCAGGAGAGGCCGGCGCGCAGCCAGGGGAACTCCTCGCCTTCGGCCTCGGCCGCGGCGATCAGCGCCAGGGCGGCGCGCAGCATCGGCTCGGCCTCGTTGGCGACGAACATCACCGCGTCGCCGATCGTCTTCACCAGCCGCACCGGCGGATCGGCGACGGCGCTCGCCATCTCCTCCAGGCGACCGGCGACCAGGCCCAGCTCCTCCGCCGGGATCTCCTCACCGAGCCGGGTGAACTCCACCAGGTCGGCGAAGCAGACGGTGAGGTTGGCGGTGCCGCCGATCGCTCCGGAGGCGAGGTCGGCGGTGGCGATCACGTCGCGGCGGATCTGCTCCAGCATGTTGGCCTGCAGGGCGTGGACGACGGTCGGGCCGACCAGCGGCATCATCGCCTCGGCCGCCGCCGCGAAGCGCAGGGCGACGTCACGCTCGCTGTCGCCGGGTTGGGTCAGGGTGCGGATCACCAGTTCGCGGTTGGCCTCGGCGATCCGCGCGGTCCCCATCCCGATCGTCCTTGCCACCTGCAGCATCCCCTCCTCCGGCAGGCCGGCGTCGAGGAAAGCCTTCATCCGCCGCGCCGCCTCGAGGTCGGCCTCGGTCCCGCGCGGTTCGTCGGGATCGGTGTAGGGGACCCCGAGGGCGGCGCTGAACCGCCGCAGCTTCTCGAGCTCGATGCCGACGATCTCGGAGATCTCCCGCGCCGTGTAACGCTGCCCGGTCCCGGCCAGGGTCCGCTCGACCGGCAGCAGGGCGAGCCGGCCGGCGGCGACCGCTTCCCGCAGCTCCTCCAGTGAGACGCCGTCGGCGACGAGCTCTTCGAGCAGGGCCAGCCGCGCCTCGCGCGCCTCACCGCTGAGCTCGTCCAGCAGCCCCTCCGCCGCGAAATCGATCCCAGGGCCCGCCATCTCAGTCAGCGTATGCGACGGCGCCGCCGCGACGGGGGTCGCCGCCGCCGCTCAGCTCGCCGCTGGCCGGGTCTCTCGAGACGGCCTGGGTGCCGCCGAAGAAGAGGTTGAGCGAGGGCCAGCGGGCGACCTCCCATCCCCGCTCCTCCAGCCGCAGCAGGGCGTCGGGGTCGACCCCCTTCTCGGCTTGGACGATCCCCTGCTCGAAGTGCAGGCGCGGCGCCTCGACCGCTGCGGCGACCGGATAGCCCTGCTCGATCGCCCGCACCACCGTCTGCAGGATCGCCGAGCGGATCCGGTTGGACCCGGCGCTGCCGACCGCGAGGACGACCTCGCCGTCGCGCATCACCGCCGTCGGCGCCATCATCGACGGCACCCGCCGCCCCGGCGCGATGCCGTGGAAGCCGGCCGGGTTGAGGTCCTCCTCGCCCAGCATGTTGTTGAGGATCACGCCGGTGCCGGGGACAAGCACCCCGGAGCCGGAGCCGTTGGAGCAGGTGACGCTGGCGCAGTTGCCGTCGGCGTCGAGGACGGAGATGTGGGTGGTCGAGCCGAGCAGGTCGACGGCGGCCAGGTCGAGGCCGATCGGGTCGAGGAAGGACTCATGCATCCCCTCCTCGTAGAGCGCCTCGGCGAAGGCGAGGTCGCGGCGGTCGTTGGCGGCCTCCATCGCCATCACCAGCTGCTCGGGGCCGCTGCGGGGGCCGAAGCGCTCGAGCAGCCCGAGGCAGTAGGCGATCAGGATCCCGCCCGAGGAGGGCGGCGGGTTGGTCAGCACCTCGGCGCCGCGGAAGGGGGCGACGATCGGCGGGCGCTCGACCGCCGCATAGGAGGCGAGGTCGCCGGGACCGAGGGTGCCGCCGCGCCCGACGACGAACTCGGCGATCCGCGCCGCCACCTCGCCGCGGTAGAACGGCTCCGCGCCCTCGGCGCCGAACAGTTCCAGCGCCGCGGCCAGTTCCGGGAAGCGGAAGACGTCCCCTTCGCCGAGGTGCGGCCCGGCCGGCGCGTAGAGCTCACGGGTGCCCGGCAGGAGGTCGTGGATCGGGGCGAGGATGTCGAGGATGTAGGCCTGGCCGCGGTTGATCGGCGCCCCCTCGCGGGCGTGCCGCACGCCCGGCGCGACCAGATCGGCGAGCGGCATGGTCCCGAACCGCTGCAGCGCGTGGGCAAGCCCCGCGGCCGTGCCGGGCACCCCGCAGGAGGCGGGGCCGACATAGAACGTCTGCGTCGTATCGGCGTCGAAGCGCACCGGGACCGGGACCAGCTCGGTCTTGCGCTCGATTCCGTCGAGGCCGGGGGCGGCGACGAAGAAGTCGATCAGCGTCGTCTCGCCGCCCTCGTGGACCAGCATGTGGCCGCCGGCGCCGAACCCGGTCAACGGGCTCTCGACGGCAAACGACGTCAGTACCGCCGCGACGGCGGCGTCGACCGCGTTGCCACCATCACGCAGGACGGCGGCACCGGCCTCGGCGGTCAGCGGATGGCCAGCTGCGACGACCCCTCGCATGGGGCCGAGATCAGCCGGGGAGGAACTCTGGGACGTCTATCCCGAGCTCGCGGTCGCCGCGCTCGGGTGAGCGGCCGCGACGCGAGGGCTCGGCGTCTTTGGTGCGGCGGATCGTCGGCTCGGCGGCGCGGCGCTGCGGCTGGCCGCGACCGTCGAAGCGGGTGGCGACGACGGTGACCCAGATCTGCTCGGAGAGCTCCTCGTCGACGTTGGCGCCGAAGATGATGTTGGCCTCTGGATGGGCGGCCTCGCCGACAACCTTGGCGGCCTCGGAGACCTCGACCAGCGAGAGGTCGGCGCCGCCCGTGATCGAGAGGAGGATCGAGCGGGCTCCCTCCATCGAGGTCTCCAGCAACGGCGAGGAAATCGCTTTTTCGGCGGCGAGGACGGCGCGGTCGTCGCCGTAGGCCATGCCGATCCCGAGCAGCGCCCGGCCGGCTTCCGACATGATCGAGCGCACGTCGGCGAAGTCGAGGTTGATCACGGCGGGCAGGGTGACCAGGTCGGAGATCCCCTGCACGCCCTGGCGGAGGACGTCGTCGGCGACCTTGAAGGCCTCGACCATCGAGGTCTGCTGGTCGAGCACGTCGAGCAGGCGGTCGTTGGGGACGACGATCAGGGTGTCGACCTCGGCGGCGAGCTCCTCGATGCCCTTGTTCGCCTGGTCGCCGCGGCGGCTGCCCTCGAAGCTGAACGGCTTGGTGACGATCCCGACGGTGAGCGCGCCGACCTCGCGGGCGAGGCGGGCGACGACCGGGGCGGCGCCCGAGCCGGTGCCGCCACCTGCGCCGGCGGCGACGAAGACCATGTCGGAACCCTTCAGCAGGCGCTTGATCTTGTCCTGCTCCTCGAAAGCCGAGCGATGGCCGACCTCGGGGTCGGCGCCGGCGCCGAGGCCGCGCGTCTGCTGGTCGCCGATGTGGACGGTGACGTCGGCGACGCAGAGCTGCAACGACTGAAGATCGGTGTTGACCGCCATGAACTCGACCCCGGGAATGCGAGCGTCGACCATCCGGTTGACCGCATTGACGCCGGCACCGCCGACCCCGACGACCTTGATCACCGGCTGATGCGGCTCCCCGCTACCAGGCGGCTCATAAGCAGGCTCATCCCGCCCATACCGCGGGTTTTCCGGCACAAACTGATCCCGCCGCTGAACCGGCTCCTCAGCAAAGACCCTTTTCAGCCGCTCCGGAGCGGATTCGCTGGAAGACTCGACATTCCGCTCCGAACCCAGAACCTCCTGGTCATACAGGGCGGGCGCCTCATCCTGCTGAAGCGGCAAGTCCGTCTGAGCTGGATCCTCAGGCGTATCTCCCGCGGGTGGCGACGATGCGGGACCCTCGGCTTCAGCCGAGGGGGTCGTATCGGAGACAGGACCCGCGGGCCGATCCGCCTCGTCCTGAATCTTTTTCGCATCGGCCGGGTCTTCGCGACCGTAACGCGGCGCCTCAGGAGGATCAACCGGAGCGTCCTCGGACGTCGACCGGAAAAGGTCAGACAGCGGCCCCTCACGCATGCTTGCCCGCTTGTTACGCCGAGCCATGGGACAGAACCTCCTTCGCCAGCTCCCGGTAGTAGTTCGCCGCGCTCGAAGCAGAATCGTACTTGAGCACGGAAGCTCCTTTGACGGGCGCCTCGGCGAACTTGATCGCCTTTTTGATCCGGGACTGGAAAACGAGGTCGCCGAAGTTCTCCTCGAGGATCTCCACCGCCTCCTTGGCGTGGATCGTCCGCGTGTCCAACATCGTCGGCAGGATGCCCTCGATCCGGACATCGGGGTTGAGGTTCTCCTGGATCATCTTCAGCGTGTTCTGCAGCTGGACCAGGCCGCGCATCGAGAGGTACTCGCACTGGACCGGGACGATCACCTTGTTGGCGGCGGTGAGCGCGTTGATCGTCAGCAGGCCGAGGCTGGGCGGGGTGTCGATGCAGACGAAGTCGTAGTCGCCGGCGACCTCTTTCAGCGCTTTCTCCAGCGAGCGCTCGCGACCGATCTTGGTGCTCATCGCGATCTCGGCGCCGGCCAGGTCGATCGAGGCGACGGCGATGTCGATCTCGCGCTTGACGATGATCTCGGAGATCGGCATGTCGTTGACGAGCACGTCGTAGAGGCTTTTCTCGACCTTGTCGGGATCGATCCCCTGGCTCATCGTCAGGTTCCCCTGCGGGTCGAGGTCGATGCAGAGCACCCGGTAACCGGACTCAGCGAATGCAACGGCCAGGTTCAAAGTGGTGGTCGTCTTCGCAACCCCACCCTTCTGATTGGCGAAAACAAAGACTTCAGCGGTCTTGACCGGCTGCTCCTCACCAGCCTCTTTCTCAGCGAGGAAATCCAGCCGAGTAGGAGCAATCAAGTCCACAGCCCGCATCCGCCCATCCCCCGAAGCCTCAGGAGACTCCTCATCCCCATCAGCAGCATTCAAGGGCGAGTCATCCACCATCTCGGACGGCTCCACCTCAGCCACATCCTCGGACGGCCCAGGCTCAGGCGCGTCTGCCGCGGGTGGCGTCGTAGGGGGGACCCCCTGCTGCTCTGCAGCTGGGGGTGGGTCCCCTGCGTCGACAGGACCCGCGGCCCAACCACCTTCGTCCCTAAAGTCGTCCCTCAAAGGCACAGCTTCTTCCATACCCTGAAGCTCATCCTCCATAGGACGCTCCTCATGAATGTCGACGGGAGCAGGCTTCGGCTTCTTGCGGCTTAGAAATCCCATTGCGCGGATATTCGTATGGGACCCCGCTTTTCCTGCCGCCCTCCGAAATTGCTAGGAATCAGCCAATCCCCGATCTTCTAGACAAGCGACTCGTCATCGTCACCGGCAAGGGTGGCGTCGGCAAGACGACGGTGGCGGTCGCGCTCGGTCTGCGCGCTGCCAGCGAAGGCAAGCGAACGATCGTCTGCGAGGTCTCCTCGCAGGAGAACACGTCGCGGATGTTCGAGCACACCGCGGTCGGCTTCCACGAGGTCGAGATGGAGGAGAACCTCTGGTCGATCTCGATCGACCCCGACGAGTCGATGCGCGAGTACGTGCTGCTGCAACTGAAGGTGCGGGCGATGCGGGACATGCTCTTCCGCAGCCGCATCTTCAACTACCTCGCCGCGGCGACGCCGGGGCTGAAGGAGCTGGTCACGATCGGGAAAATCTGGGAGCTGGCGCAGCTCGACCGCAAGGTCAAGAGCGGCCGCAAGTACGACCTGGTGATCGTCGACGCGCCGGCCACCGGCCACGGCGTCGGCTTCCTGCAGACGCCGCGCACCTTCGCCTCGATCGCCCGCGTCGGCCCGATCCACTCGCAGGCCGAGACGCTCGACCGCTTCATCACCGACCACGAGCACACCGGCACCGCGATCGTCGCCCTGCCGGAGGAGATGCCGGTCAACGAGTCGGTCAGCCTGGAGAAGGACCTGCGCGAGGAGGTCGGGGTCGCGGTCGACCGCGTCTACCTCAACGGGCTCTATCCAGAGCGGTTCAAGAAGAGCGAGGCGGAGGTGCTGGCGCAGGTAGCCGAGAGCGAGAACGGCGCGACCAGGGCGGCGGCCCGGGCGGCGCTCTCGGAGTTCGGCCGCGCCCGCTCCCAGCGCCAGCAGCTGGCCCGCCTCAAGCGCGGCGTCGAGGCACCGGTCAAGAGCCTGCCCTTCCTCTTCGAGCCCGAGCTCGACGTCGAGGCGGCACGGAAGCTGGCGGGGAAGCTCTCCTGATGGCTGCGCTCGGCGAAGTCCTCGAGGGCAAATCGATCTGCATCTGCGCCGGCTCCGGCGGGGTCGGCAAGACGACGACCTCGGCGGCGATCGCGACCGGGATGGCGGCGCAGGGGCTGAAGGTCTGCGTGCTGACGATCGACCCGGCGAAGCGGCTCGCCGACTCGCTCGGGCTCGCCGAGCTCGGCAACGAGGCGCGCCGGGTCGAGCCGGCCCTGTTCGAGGAGCAGGGGGTCGAGATGAAGGGCGAGCTGTGGGCGATGATGCTCGACGCGAAGGCGACGTTCGACGAGCTGGTCGCGCGGCAGGCGCCCGACGAGGAGTCCCGCGACCGGGTCCTCGACAACCGGATCTACCAGCAGATCTCCAGCGCCCTCGCCGGCTCGCAGGAGTACATGGCGATGGAGAAGCTGTTCGAGCTGCACACCGAGGGCGGGTTCGACCTGCTCGTCCTCGACACGCCGCCGACCCGCAACGCGCTCGACTTCCTCGAGGCGCCGAAACGGCTGACCCAGTTCATCGAGGGCAAATCGTTGCGCGTCTTCATGAAGCCGACGGGATTGGCGGCGAAGGTGACCGGCCGCGGCGTCTCGGTGATGCTCAGCGTCTTCAAGAAAATCGTCGGCTTCGACCTGATCGCCGACCTGGCCGAGTTCTTCAACGCCTTCAGCGGCATGGTCGACGGCTTCCAGGCGCGCGCCAAGCGCGTCAACCAGCTGCTCTCCGATCCGGGGACCTGTTTCCTCGTCGTCTGCGGCCCCCAGGGCGAGCCGATCGACGAGGCCGTCTACTTCCACCGCAAACTGGTCGAGGCCAAGCTCCCCTTCGGCGGCGTGATCGTCAACAAGGTCCACTACCCCGCCGACGAGCTCCACGCCGAGGCCGAGGACCTTCCCGCCGAGCTGACCGAGAAGCTCGGCGACCCCAAGCTGGCCAAACGCGTCGCCGACAACTTCGCCGACTACCAGGCCCTGGCCGAACGCGACGCCCGCAACATCGACCACCTCGCGGGCGAGCTCCGCACCAGCTGCGTGATCCGCGTCCCCTACCTGGACGAGGACGTCCACGACCTCCACGGCCTGACCGAAATCGACCGCTACCTCTTCGCCAGCGCGGAGGAGCGGGTCGAGATGGCCGCGGGGCGGGCTTAGGCGCTAGCGGATGCGGCGCGAGTACTCGAACTCGAGGTGGCTGACCTCCCAGTCGGCGTCCTCGGGGACCGGGAAGAGGTGGCGCACGCGGGGGGTGTCGACCTTTTCGCGGTGCTGAAGATCGCGCTCGGCGTCCGCGGGCCACTGGATCGTGTCGCCGCCGCGGGGGTCGGAGACCTCCTCCAGCCACGGGGTGGCGGTGATCCTGATCTCGTCTTCGGCCGGGACCGGCTCCATGATGCGGGTCTCCTGCTCCACGTACTCCTCCTCCGGTAGTTCTTCGACGGGCAGTTGAAGTTCGGCTGAGGGTTCGGGTTCGACGGCTTCGATCGAGATCCGCCCCGGCTCCGGCTCCGGCACGAAGGGCTCGGAATCGAGCTCCATCTCGGGCTCGGGCTCCTCGTCGACCGAAACCATGATCTCGGCGTCGCCTTCGGCGAGGCCGCTGACGATCAGGGTCTCGTCGGCGACGGTGCTGAGGTCGTTGCCGAGCTCGCCGAGAGCGGCTTGGCGCAGCAGCTTGCGGGCATTCTCCTCGAGCCAGGTGGCGAGCTCGATCGCCCGCTCGGCGGGACGGCCGTTCATCGTCGCCCGCTCCAGCTCGAGCACCTGCTCGACCTGTTCGCCGGCCTCGATGCGGTCCATCTGCTCGTCGGCGACGAGGGCGGCGGCACGCAGCGACAGCGAGGCGCCGACGGGCCCATGGCCCTCGAGCACGGCGCGCATCGCCAGCAGGTGATCGCTCAGGCCTTCCAGCGCGGTGGGGCGCTCGCAGCCCATCTCGAAGCGGCCGACGGCCCAGCTGAGGGCGCGGTCGGGGTCGGGTCGCGCCTCCAGCGCGGTGCCGAACTCGATCAGCTGCTCGGCCTCGGCCTCGTCGAGGCGGTAGCCGCCGGGGCGGGTGGCCGGGGCACCGGTGGCGATCCGCCGCCAGCAGCCCTCGCCGGTGGGGGCGAATGCGTACGGCCCGAGCCCGATGCCGCCCCCCTTGAAGAGCCTCATCACGCTGATCAGCTCGCGCAGCTGCTGCAGGGCCTCCTCGACCCCCTCCTCGGAGTCCTGCTCCGCGACGGCCAGGTACTGCGGCTCCCAGGCGGCGCGGCCCATGCCCTCGCTGCGCATCGCGTCGACCGGCGCCTCGATCGAGTCGGCGCGGACGATGCGGACGTCGTGCGGCAGCTGCAGGCGCGGCATCGTCATCCGCAGGCCGACGATCGGGACCATCAGCACCTCGGCGTCGTCGGCGCCGCGGGATTCGGCGTCGAGGGTGGCAAGCGCGGCATCGAGGCGCTCGCGGTCGAGCGTGAAGCCGGCGGAGCCCTCCCAGAGCTCGGAGAAGAAGGTGATCAGCATCAGCTCTGCCCGCGCGCCGGGATCGGGGGGTACCCCCTGTCCGCGCTCCTCGAGATAGGAAGCGGCAACCCCGGCTTCGACCGCGGCCTCGCGGGCGGGACCGAAGCTCGGCAGGCCGCGCAGCTCCTCGGCGTGGTCGGCGACAAAGCGCCCGGTCATCGGCACGTAGCTGTAGAAGGCCGAGTCGTCGCCAGCGTCGGCGGCGACGTCGAACGGGATCTCCTCCCCCATCGCGACCATCGAGCTGAGCCGCGTCGCGGCCTCGGTGGCAAGCCGCTTGACCGATTCGTTCAGGAGGAAATCACGCACGGCTCAGGCTTCCGCCCGCACCGAGACCCTCCTGCGCCTGCACGTTTGCTTGCAGGCGGTGACTTAGGCGACGGCGGGCTGGCGATCAGCGGGCTGCGCCGCGTCGCCCAACAACCAGCGCATCCCATAGCTGCGCATGTCCTCGACCAGCGGCACCAGCGCCTTGCCCTTCGAGGTCAGCGCGTACTCGACCCGCGGCGGCACCTCGGGGTAGGTGTGCCGCTCGACGACCCCCTCCTCCTCCAGCGCCCGCAATCGCAGCGACAGCGTCCGCGGACTGATGCCCTCCAGCGAGCGCTCGAGCTCGCAGAAGCGGGCGCTGCCCTCAGCGAGGTCGCGGATCAGCAGCAGCGTCCACTTCCCGCAGACGACTTCGGCGGTCCTACAAACGGGGCAGGTTGAGTTGCTCTCGGCACTCATGATCAAAGGGAGACGGGCGATCAACCGATCTCGCTTCAGCAAGTGTAGCGCCATGGCTTCATTTACTGAAGCCATGGAGAAACGGCGCTGGAACTAGGCTTCGCCGGCGGAGACAATGTCGATTTTCAACACGTTGAACTTGTATCGGACGTGGTTGGCCCCGTATTCGAAGATCTCGGGATACCCCGGTTCGACTTCCAGGAGTTCGCAGCTGGCAGTGCCGGACACGCATTTGGCTTCGCCGAAGGTCGCGGTCACTTCTTTCGAGACCATCAACAGCGCCTTGCCGGTCTTGAAGTTGGCGCCGAGGTAGGTGACGACCGGGGCCTTTTCCCCGGGCAGGGGAGTCAAGGGACGAACTCCTTCTCGGACCGCCGGCTCCCCCATCGACACGTTTCCTTCCGCGTCTTCTTCGGTGCGCGAGATCTGCAGCTTGATCGTGACGGTGTAGAGACGTAATTTGCCATTGGTTTCCCCGGGCGCGGGCGGCGTCCCACCGCTTGGAGGAGCGGGAACCGAGCCGGTGTCGGTTGGGCCTCCTTCGCTGGTGCTGGATGAAGATTCAGAGCTGGTGCTGCCGCTTTCCGACAGCTCGGCTCCCTTCAGGACCGGCGCCGTGTAGTGCTGGCGGAATGGGTTCTTCGGGTCGAGGCGATGAAGACGCCGGCGATAGTCGCGCAGCCCGGGCGCCGCTTTGGCGACGGTGAGCACCGCTGCTTTTCCATCCTTCTTGCCGGCAGCGATACCCATCCCTCCGGGCGGCGGCGGGGCCGCTTCTTCGGGATCTTCGGAGAGCAGGAAGGGGACGGCCACGATCGCCACCACCACGAGGGCGAGCAACGGCAAAAGGCGGCGATCACGCAGATCGAGGAAGAGATCTCTGACCATGGGCGGCACCTGCGCCTTGGGCATTTTCAACTCTGGCCCTACCCGCTTCATGGCGTTCCTTCGATCGTCGCCGCGGCCGGGGTGGCTTCGGCGGTTTCGGATTCGGCCGGACTGGCACCGGCTGGAGCCCCCTGCCCGGGCGGGGACAGATAGGTGGTGATGGAGAAGTTGCCCTGCAGCGCGGGGAACCCCTTTTCCTCGTCGGCTTCCAGGGCGAAGCCGTCGAGGGTGATCAGACGACCGTCGACCAACACGTCTTCGTTCTCCGTCTTCACCAGAGCGTCAATTTCTTCGATGAAGTCGGCAAGGGTGAAGAAGTTGCCGTGAAAGGTGAGCGAGTAGGGCATGACTCCAAGGCCCGCAACGCCGATGCTGGCCCCCAACGGCAGCAGCGCCGCCGAGGCCTCCGTCGGCGGGATACCTTCCACCGGCGCGCTGGCTTCGCTTTCTTCGCCCTCGGAGACGAGGCCGATCTCGCGAAATTCGAGCTTGTTGCGCTTGGCGATCCGGTTGATCTGAACCAACAGCGACGCGGTGTCGTCGTCGCCGGGCACTGCCTTCCCCAGCACTACGAGCTTTTGGTAATCCGTCGGGAATTCGCGTCGCGCTTCTTCACCGCGCAGGACTTCTTCTTCATGCGTGTTCAGTTCCGATTCGAGCGTGGAAGCCTGCTTGTCGAGTTTTGCGGCTTCCTCGCGTTTCGGGCTCACGCCGAGGACCCAAAAACTGATCGCACCGGCGACGATTACGAGCATCGCGGCAATCATCCCGTTGGTGGATTTCATCTCGAGCTTCATCAGCCTTCCGCCGCTTCGTCTTCGGAGCCCGTACTCGATTCGGTGGCTTCAGCCGTGGTCACTTCGACTTCGCCCGAGCTAGCGGCGGGGACCGGCGCGGCGTCGAAAGCAACGACGATTTCGAATTTGGTGATGAATTTGCGGGTGCGACAGTCCTCGGAGTCTTCTCCGGAGTCGGAGCCCGCATTCGTGCCGGCCCCCCCTTCCTCCCCCGGCAGTTCCGAGGACGTCATCCCGACACGGGTGACCCCGTCGATGTCCTTGAGGACGGTGACCAAGCGAGCCACGGCCTGCTGCCCGACCGCGCATCCATTCATTTCCAGCGCCGGACCGGCGACGTCGTCACGGAGTCCGCTCGAGCCGTTGGATCCACCTTCGAAGCTGATGCCGGGAACGGCGGTGGCGGTGAGGTCGATCAGCCAGACGTCGTCCGGGAGGACCAGGGCCATTTCTCGCATGACCCGCTCCCAGTCGAAGCGGCTTTCAGCCAGGTTTCTGACCGTTTCCACCCGCTGCTTGCTGAGGGTGCTGAACTGGGTGTAGGAGGTGAGGCGCTGCGCCTTGCGTTGCGTCGCCGCGTTTTCGTGGTGCAGTTCGACGACGTCGGTCTTGCGTTCGTTGATCTTGTTGCCGATCAAAACCAGTGAGGTGACCCCGATCAGCACGGCCACGAACGCGCCCACGACCAGGTAGACGAGGGCACCCGTCCGCAGCGGCGCCTGTTCGCCACGCCGTTCGTCGGGAGGAATCAGGTTGACCGGGCGCATCAGTGCTCCAGAGCCAGGCCGTAGGGCAGGGTCAGTCGCGCCGCGGAGAAGTCGTCGAGGCCGTTCAGCGCCGCGGGTCGCGCCGCTTCTATCGGCAGATCGAGCGCAGCTTCCATCCGCGAGACCAAGCCGTCGATCGCACTGCCGGGACCGCAGAGCACGATCCGCTCGACCGGAAGCGCGCTTTCCTGGGCACCGTAGTAGTCGAGCGAGAGGCGCAGCTCGTCGGCGAGACCGGAAACACCGCTCTCCAGTGCTCTACGAACACCGTCGAGGATGGCGGGGTCGCCTTCCAACTCCACCGGCTGTCGCTCCAGGCCCACGTAGGTCATCCACTGGGTGGCGTGCTCGGGAATCAGGCCGAAGCTCGCCCCGAGGTCGGCGACGATCGGCTCCAACCCCACGTGCGAGGTCCGGGTGAAGAGACAGGAGGTACCCCGGGCGACGGCAAGGTTGGTGACGTCACCGAAGTTGCAGTAGAGGACAGCTTGCGGGGGCGCCTGACCCGGCTCCACCGTTGCCGGGGCGGTATCGGTGGCGAGGGCACGGATCATCCCGAAGGCCGAGAGGTCGATCCCGACCGGTTGCAATCCAGCCTCTCTGACGGGAGCGACTAGCGAGGCGATCATCTCGCGGCGGGCGGCGACGACCATCACGTCGACCTGGGGGAGGCCGCCCTCCTCTGCCGGCACCCCGCCTACCACCTGGTGCTCGAGCACCGCCTGATCCAGCGGCATCGGGATCTGCTCCTGAGCTTGGAAGCGCACCGCGGCATCGAGCTCCTTCGGATCCTCGACCGCGGGAAGGCGGACCGTCCTCACAACCACCCGTTGGTTGGCTACCCCCAGTCGCACCTGCTTGGAGAGCTTGTGGTGGGAGAAGAGCGCCTTCAGGGAGGCGGCCAGACGATCGGGTTCGACCACCTCGCCCTCGTGAAAAGTGCCGGGCGGCAAGCTCGCGATCGCCGACGCGGTGACCGGGGCCGTCCCGCTCGCCCTCACTTCGGTCGCGGCAACGCTGCCGGCCTCGATGTCGAGGCCGACGATGGCACCGGTCTTCTTCTTGTTCGAAAGCTTGAGTTGCATGGTCTTCGTCAGCGTCTTCTCTTGATCGACAGATAGCGCGTAAAACTTTCGTCCTGCAATTCCGAGTTCTGGGAGTTCCGCGGCCTAGGAGGGATTGACGAAACGATTGGCGAAAGGCTTGCGCCTTTCGCTTGATCGTCCATAGGTTCGCCGGGTCCTAAACACAAATGGCCCCGGCGAACGTCTGCACGCTCCCGGGGCCGTGACAAAGGAGCGTGAACTCCCTTGCACGACCAGCCTAAGGCAGCCTCCAACGCTGCCGAAGACCAAAGAGACGAACGAGCGGTCCTCGTCCACGTCATAGAAGTCCACCCGGCGACCCTCAAGCTTTCCGACCTCATTCGGGAACTGAGCGATCCGGAGGATGCCTCAGAGCGCGACCAGATCGAAAGGGCCGTAAGAGAACTCGTCAAAAGCGGGCTGCTGTTCCGCGCCGAATGCGGCGTCTTGCCCACGCGGGCGGCGCTGCGCGCCTACGAGCTACTTGTCGAGGCGGCGTAGATGACGGTCGCACAAAAGGTAGGCCGAAACATCGCCTTGGCGCGAAAGCACGCGGGGCTGTCGCAGGCGGGGCTTGCGGAACGGCTGCCGTCAATGGCGAGTCAGGAGGTATCTCGGATGGAGCGCGGGGTGAACTGCCCGCGCCTGACGACGCTTCTACCGGTCGCCCGCGCTATCGGGGTGCCGCTGACCGATCTTCTGGAAGGGATCGAGTAGAACGGGCGCGCGCCAGCGCGCAGGCGAGCTTCGTCAAGACCGTCAGGTCGGCGTGCAGTCGAACGCGATCAAGGCCGCGAACCCGCAGGGGCTTCAAACCCCACTGGTTCTTCAAGCGGCCGAACTCGCGCTCGACTGCCGCCCGCTTGCGGTAGCCCGCCTTGAACCGCTTGGTCTCTCGCGGGATCAGCGGGTGCAGGCGGTCGGCCGCAATCCACGTCGAAGCCGGGGCGCATTCGCCGGTCGGGCAGCGCCACTTCGACGCGCCGCGCTTGCGGTCGGCACCCGCGAAGGTCCAGACGCCGTGCTGGCATTCGGGCGGGCGATGGTCGCCGCGCTTCACGTCCGGCGTCCGCTTCAACGGAATCAGCGGCAGGCAGTCGCGCTCCATGCACTCGCTATGGATTCGCTGAATGTCATAGCCCTTGTCGAGCGTGGCAGTGGCAGCCATCGCGCCGCGCCGCTGGGCAGTGTCGAGCAGGTCGGCGACGAACCGCGTTTCGTGAGCCTTCGCGGTCTCCACGGTCCATGCGACGGGGAGGTCAGTCGCCGTGCAGACGGCAGCATGGAGGCGGTAGCCGAAGAAGCCGCCGCCGCGTCGGGTGCTGACCGCCGAGCGGTGCCCCCAGCTTGCATCGGGATCGGTGTGCCAGTTTCGTTCGACCTCTGAGTCCTTGCTGACGTAGCGCTGGCCGTTCGCGTAGGCGGGCATGTCGCTGGCGTCGATGGCGAGGTCGCGGCCGTAGGTCGGCAGCTTCGCTTTCAGCCCTTCGACCACGGCGTCGATGCAGCGCTCCACCTTGTCGCCGTTCTCCCGTAGCTTCGCGGCGAAGCGGTAGGCGGCCCACTTCGACGGCGGGTCTCCCTCGCAGCCCAGCACGCGCTGAAGTTTCCAATGCTCGGCCACCAGGGCGACGACTCTGGTCCACGTCGGCAAGGCGTAGAGAGACTTCGCCAGCGCCATGCCGATCATGGTTCGGATCGGGTAGCCGGGTCGGCCGGTCCAGCGCGTAGCTTCAAGTTCCTCGATCAGATGCCCAATCTCGGGCGAGTCGAGAAGCTGTTCAAGGGCGGCGGTGGATGCCGTCCCCCCTGATAATTTGGGTGACGCCAAGCGAGGTACCTCTCGTTTGGACTGACCCCCGGAAGCTCCAACTTCGCGGGGGTCTTCTTTGTGGTTGGCAAAGAGAAATCTATCTTCCGGATCGGACGTGAAAACCGCTCTAGAGAGCGGAATATCGCCTAATCTGATCGGATAGCTACCTTTAGTTCAGGCTCCCCAGAAAGGTGGATACGTTGACATCTCTGTTTGGGGACGAAAGGATGCCCAAGCGGTTGTCTGGGGGGCGACCCGGCAGGGGTCGGGGACTTAGACAGCCATGACCGTTATGGCTGAAACCACTTTCGGGGTGAAATACGAGGGCGCGGCTCTTGCTGACGGGCGAATGCCTGTGCGCGACCTTGCTCCTGCCCTGCTCGCGCTCGGCGAGCTATTCCGCGAGGCGAGCAAAGAGCTGTACCCCGACCTGCCATCGCCGAGCTTGGACGTGAAGGCAACCGAGAAAGGCTCCTTCGATGTTCTGATGGTTCTCACCGCAGACGGCATGTGGGAACAGGTCGTGAACATGCTGACCGCGAAAGGTCCGACGGCGCTCACCAACCTGCTCGGCTTGGTCATCGACGGAGCGGTAGTCGGAACGGGACTTTTCAAGCTGATCCAGATCGTCGGCAAACGACAGATCGAAAGGGAAGAAGCCACCGACAATCCCGACATGATGCGGCTCATCCTTGATGACGAAACAGTCATCGAAGCTCCCGCAGGGACGATAAGGCTCTACCGCAACCCGAAGATTCGCCGAGCCGCACGCGACAGCGTTGCCCCTCTCAAACGGCCGGAAATGGATCGGGTGAAGTTCCAGACGCCGGATGCCGATGCCGAGCCGCTCACGGTGAAATCGGGCGACGTTCCCGCTTTCGACCTGGCAGCCGAGACCAAAGACGAGGAGGTCGTGTCCGAAACGGAGATCGACGTGACCTTGGATGTCTTTTCGCCAGAGTTAGAGCCGGGCTCAGAGAGGAAGTGGCGCTTTGGCGGCCTCGGCGAGTCCTTCATGGCGAAGATCGAGGACCCGGAATTCGCCGAGAAGGTCGCCAATCACGAAGAGGTCTTCGGTGTCGGTGATCAGCTAGAGGCGACCGTCGAGATCGTTCAGAGGCGCGATCCTGAGAGCGGAAAGATTCGGGATACCCGCCGCGTAGTGAGGGTGAAGCAGGTCATCAAAGGACCTCAGCAGCTTCCCCTTTCCGAGCCCGACTCCGAGTAGCCCTGCCCGCTGGGGTAGACCCAGCCCTAACGGGAGGTATCCATGAAATCACCGACCCTGCGAACCCGCATGGCTACTGGCCTAGCGAGTTTCGCCAATCCCTCCTAGGTAAACGTGTCCAGGTAGAGGTCGATCAGATCGCTGCCCGCCAGCAGGCTGACGACTCCTCCGAGAGCGAGGAACGGGCCGAACGGGATTCCGCGCTTGCGCGCCGCCGCTCCATCCCTGACGACGATCGCCAGGCCGACGATCGAGCCGCCCAGCAGCGCTACGAGCAACGCCGGGGCCACGCTACGCCCGAGGTAGAGACCCATGACAGCGGCCAGCTTGACGTCGCCGACCCCCATGCCCTGCGGGTAGGCAAGCGCGGCGGCGAAGAGCAGCCCCCCGGCCGCCGCGGCGGCGGCGAAGCGCTCGGGCAGGCTGCCAGGATCGCCGATCGCGACGATGACGAGGCCCAACGCGGTGGCGACGAGCAGGATCTTGTTGGGGATCAGCTTCAGCTCGAGGTCGGTCAAGGTGACCGCGACGAGGGTGCTGACGAACACGAGGCCGAGCGCCACCTCCCAGGCTTCTCCCCAGAGAACCAGCACGGTGACGAGAAAAAGGAGGCCGACCGCCGACTCGGTGAGCGGATATCTCGGCGAGATCGAGGCTCCGCAGCAGCGTGCTCTGCCCCGTAGGGCCAGCCAGGAGACGACCGGCAGGTTGTCGTAGGCAGCGATCTGCGTCGTGCAGGCGGGGCAACGGGAGCGGGGACCGACGATCGATTCCGCTCGCGGTACCCGGTGGGCGACGACAGTCAGGAAGCTGCCGATCAGCAGCCCTCCGAGGAAGGCGAAGACCGCCGCCGGTGCCACGGCTAGCCGCCCAGGGAAGAAGCGGTGGTCTCTACCTCGAGCCGCGTCGGGTAGTTCGGGTGGTCGTACATGATCGCCAGCGCGTCGCCGGTGGTATTGGCGATGTCGACGCTGAGCGCGACGCCAAGTCGGTGTCCTGGCTGAATCACGTAAGGAGCATCGGCGAGTTCCATCTGGCGGCGAATCTTGGTCCACATGTTTCGTGGCCAGAAGCCGACGCCGTCCCCCGGTTCATAGATCCAAAAGGGGGTCCCGTTTTTGTCTTTCAGGAAGGTGTCTTTGGCGACGGGTTTTTCGCCGCCCGATTCGGAGCGGTCGAAGAGGTAGATGCAGAGCCTGCCGGTGTAGATCGCGTCGTTCAGGGTGCGCGTGTAGAACTCGAGCGTGACCGACCCGTTCATCACGAACGCTTTGCTCATCGGGTCGCTGACCCAGCGGTGCACCTGTGACTCTGGGTTCGAGGTCCCGGTCGGGTCGTAGTTGCAGCCTTCGCTGTCGTCGTGACGAATCTGCAGCCCCTTGTCGGTGTCCGGGGTCGGCTCCAGGTAGAGGTCGTCGGAGTAGTCGTAGAAGGCGGGAACGAGGTCGTTTTCGGGGTCGGGATCGGGTGGGCCCGCGTAGAGCAACGTGTCGGGGGAGCCGAGCGTCGAACCGGTATGCAGTCCGCTGGCGCAGGTGCCAAGCGTGTTGTGGAGCAGATGGTCGGAGGTGATCGTCTGCCGAGTCGTCGTCCCGCTCGCCGCGCAGGAGGTATCGGAGAGGTAGAACTGCTGCGCGGTGAGGCCCCCGGCTTCCCCTTCTTCCCCACTTTCGCCGCCCGGCGGAGGTTCGTTCAGCGCTTCGGGGTCGATCCGCTTGGCCTGGACTTCGACATAGCCCCTTTCACCTTCCCCAGCGAGCGCTTTCGGCTGCACCGCGACGACCACCTGCTTGTAGTCCTCCTGACCCGGGCACTGGGCCTCAGGACAGCTCGCGTCGTTGCGCCAGACGACATAGCGATAGATCGTTCCGCTGGTGCCGCCCGTCGAGGGGTTGCCGCTGGAGAAGTCGGAGCGGGGGCTAAACCCGATTTCGCTGACGACCAGGGGGGCGTATTCGCCGACGGGAGAGCGTTTGAGCGCAAACGTGCTGCCCTGCACCCGATACGCCGGGTTCTGTTTGCTCGCCGAGGAAGTGGGCGTGCTGCTGATCGCGAGGTCGTCATAGGGAACGCTCCGCAGCCGCTCGATCTCTTCCTGGGCCAAGTCGAGCGAAACCTGGGTTTGTCGTGCGCGCTGGGCGTTTTTGGTCGCCGAGGCGAGCAGCGCGAAGGTCGCCATCGCGGCCATCGCCAGCACCAGCGCGGCGATGACGACCTCGATCAGCGTCATCCCTCGCTCTCCGCCGCCGTCCCAGAGTTTTCGACTCAGCCACTTCATGAGCCGAAGGGGTCACCGCCCCTCAGGGTGGCGCCATCGGAGATCGTGAAGTTCCCCCCACCGTCGGGGTTGGGAAAACGAAGAGTGACCCCGACGAATCCCGCGTCTTTGACTTCGGGAGAGTAGTTGAAGACTTTTTCGTTGTTGATGCCGGTGAACATCGTCACCGGAGTCCCGGTTCCCACGGCTGCCGGCGTGGTCTCACCGCGCGTACAGGCACTCCCACTGCAGCTGTAGGTGACCTTGCATTCGATCGAGGAGCTGCTGGCGGGCAGGCTGCTGCTACTGCCGCAGGTGGTGTGACGAACCTGCGCGGTGAAGATCAACGTCGAGGCCGAGGATCCGGACTGGACGGTGACGCCGTTGCGGATCTCGCGCGTCATCCGCTCCAAGACCCATCGGCCGGTCGAGGCGTCCTGCGCGCGATCGCTGATTTTCGGTTGGGTCCGGACCACGCTCACGAGCATCGAGCTGGTGGCCCCGAGAACGACGACTCCGATCGAGGCGGCGACCAGCAGCTCGATCAGGGTCAAGCCCGCCTCCTCCTCGGTCAGGCGCCGCCATAACCACCTCACTTCGCCACCACCTTGAAGCTGCGGCTAGCCGTGCGCTCGTCCCAGATCCCGGCAGCGTTCACTCCTTCGACCCGGAAGACGTGACGACCCAGCGAGAGGCGCTTCAGCTTCGTCGGCGAGCCGCAACCGCTCCAACGACCGCGGTCCACCCGGCAGCGGAACTTGGTCCCCGGCTGACCGGTGGTATCGGTGAAGCGGAAGACCGGGCGCCGTTTGCGAGTCTTGGCGGCCGGGCCAAAGGTGATCTTCGTCAATGGCTTGACGTAGGGGGTGCCGTCGTGGCCCTTTGCGGGCTTGCTCGCACCGACACTCGGCGAGGGGGTCGAGCCGACGGCACCTCCACCTCCACCCCCGCTTTCGCCGGCCGGCTGTTCGGGCTCGGAATCGTGCTGCGTGTAGCTGATGGGGTTCGAGCAGAGTGAAGTGAAGCCTTCCGCTTCGGACGTGGCCCAAAAGGTCTTGGTGGTACCGCTTTCGACTTTCACGGCGATGCCCGAAGCTTCGAGGTCTTCGGCAGTACCCGCGGCCACGGTTTCGCCAGAGCAGTTCGAGGTCGGGTAGATCTTGATCAGGGAGCCGCTCTCGGCAGAGCCGAGGATCGACGGTTCGGTCGAGTTGCCGGGGGATCCCGGCGACGTTCCGGTGAGGACCGGCGGGTTCGGACCGAGGTCGAGTGCATCGGAGTTGCCAGTCGAGACCAGCCGGGTCACCTCCCCCCCGGCGACTTCGTCGTAAGCGCGCTCGTAGATGTCAGCTTCGGAATCGGTGTCCTCGCTGACCAGCCGCTCCTCGGTCTGGAAGACCATGTGGAGCCCGTCGCTAGAGGCGTCGACGAGGATCGCGTCGCAGCTGGCAACCGGACAGAGTCCGGGCGGGGGCGTCCAGAGGGTCGTTTCTTCATCCGCCAGGTCCCGGGCGTAGATGTCGTCGTCGCCGTCAAAGTCCTGGGGGGCAAGGGCTTCGTCGGTGGTGAAGAAGATCCTGTCGCCGTCGGCGGAGACGCGGTTGAAGCGGGCAGACGCGGAGCTGGCTCCACCTCCTGAGACCAAGACTGGTTCGCCCCCCGCGACCGCCTGCTCGTAGACGTCGGCGGCTTCGTCGGAGTCGCCGGCGGCGAGGGCCTCCGTGGTCGTAAAGACAACGGCCTCGCCGCTGGGAGTCGCCGCGCCGAAGTTGGAACCGCAGCAAGTGCCGGAGGTGATCAGTTGCGGCGCTCCGCCCTGCCACGCATAGACGTCAGTCGCTTGGTTCACGTCGGCTTCCACCAGCGACTCCGAAGTGGTGAAAAAGACGTGGGTTCCGTCCCTGGACGCCGCGGCGAAGCTCGCAGGCTTGACTTCGGTACCGGCCGAGATCAGCGTCGTCGACCCTTCGAAACGCTGGTAGATGTCGTTGGCCCCGTCGCTGTCGCCGGGGGCCAGCCCTTCGCTGGTCGCTAGGAAGACGCGGCTGCCGTCAGCGGATGAACCGGCGAAGATCGCCGCCGAGCCGTTGTTTCCACACGGAGCGCACGCCGGATCTCCGACGGACACGAGCACAGTGGGACCGCTCGGCAGATTGCGCGCGTAGATGTCGATCGCGCCGTCGTCGTCGGCGTTGCTCAGCTGCTCCGCGGTCGCGAAGAAGGCCCGGTCGCCGCCGGCCGCGACGCCTCGCAGCGTGGCCCCGAAGTCGCCGTTCCCGCAGGCCGGCGCGCAGTCTTCGCCCCCCGCGGATACGAGAGTCGTGGCGGAGGTCGTGAGGTCGTGCTCGTAGACGTCGACGACTTCATCCTGGTCGGCCACCGGGTCGAGCCGCTCGGCAGTGACGATCAGAACGTCGTTGCCATCGGTGCCGGCACCGGCAAATCCGACGTCGAAGGAGCCGTTGCCGCAGAAAGGCAGGCAACCCACCGCCCCACTGGAGACGAGCTTGGTGGCGCCGCCGATTTCGCGGACGTAGACGTCGGAGCGGCGGTCTCGATCGGCGGCCACCAGCGGCTCGTCGGTGGAAAAGAAAACCTTTTTTCCATCGACACTCGCTTTTTCGAAGACCGCAGGATAGAAGTCGTTGCCGCCGGTGGGACCGACCGAGACCTCGCGGGTGACGAAGGCGCCTTCAGTGCCGACAGTGGGATCGAAGGAGCGGACGTAGACATCGCGTTTGCTGTCGGTGTCCCCCGGCACCAGCTGCGCTTCGGACTCGAAGAAGATGTACTTGCCGTCTTCCGAAGCGCCTTTGAAAGTGGGCGGCGCCGCGACGGCGACCGGGCTCACCGCCAGAAGAAGCAGAAGCGAGAGCAGCGTCGATATACGCAGAGTTCCCATCACTCGGTTATCGGTCGCGGAGGTCAATGCTTTTAGTCCCCTGGGCCCCGCTTGCTGGAAAGCACGAAGGGCGGGCGTACGCCCGCCCTTCGCTTGGACATGATGGGCTAGGTGGTCCTTATTTGGCCCATTCCCCGGAAGCCGGGCAGCCACCGGTTTTGACCGGCAGGCATTTGAGCTCGACGGCAGCACCGGTCCGCGCGATCCAGAAGTCCGTTCCGGTGTCGGATTCGATGTTGACTTTGTAGTTGTCGTCCGCGGTCGTGGTGACCGTCAGGTTGGCGGGTTCGAGGGTGGGCTCGATTCGTTCGAGTTCCGGAGCGGTGATGCCCCCGTAGTCTCCACCGTTCTCCGTCGAGAAGGTCTCGGCGGCGACCTGGGCGGCGTGTGCGGCCTCCTTGGCCTGCGCATCGGTTCCCTTTTCCTTCTGGTTGAAGAATGCGGGGATGGCGATCGCGGCGAGGATGCCGAGAATGAGCATGACGACGAGGAGCTCGATCAGCGTGAAGCCGCTCTCTCCCTCGCCGTTGAGCCGGGCACCAATCTTGGCCCGGAGATTCTGGAGAAACATTAGTGACCTCCTATGGTCCTAATCGTTTGCGCCAGAGCCCCGTCGCTTGCAGCCACGTGGTGTCTGTCGACCCCGGTGGTAACCCGGCTGACTCCCGGATGGGAGCCCCGTCGGCTTTGCGCCCCCGCCTCACAGCGAGTTTGCCTTTTGCACCGAAGCACTGGCAGATTCATCACCTGCCCTTCATCGGCCTGTCAGCGAGTTACTTGATCCCTGAAATTGGGGCTGCTTGGAGCGAAAAGTTGGACGGGTTGTACGGCCGTCCAGCAGATCTGACGAAAACCGATGAGAGCCGGAGGCTAACGGATGTTTTCGTAGAGGCTGAACATCGGCAGGTACATCGCGATCACGATGAATCCAACGATGCCGCCGACGAAGACGATCATCAGCGGCTCGATCAGAGAGGTCAGCGCTTTGACCTTGGCGTCGACCTCCGCCTCGTAGAAGTCGGCGATTTTCGAAAGCAGGTTTTCGAGCTGACCGGTTTCCTCCCCGACCGCAACCATGTGGCCGACCATCGGCGGGAAGATCGGATTGGCCTGGATCGGACGCGCCAGGGAACCGCCACGCTTGACCGATTCGTAGACGTCTTCCATCGAATGCTCGAGGACTACGTTGCCCGACGATTCGCCGGTGAGTTTGATCGCCTGCAGCATCGGCACGCCGGCGGAAACGGAGCCCGCGAAGGTCCGTGACCAGCGGGCCAAGGCAACTTTCTGGATCACGTCGCCGATCTGGGCAGGCAGACGCAGGACAAAGCGGTCCCAGGCTTCTTTCCCGGTTTTCGAGCGCTTCCACCTGAAGAAACCGACAGCGAGGGCAATGGTCCCGGGCAGCAAAATGAACCAGTAGCCGGTGATCGCATCCGAGGCGCTGACACACATCTGGGTCGGGATCGGCAATGAAGTTTTTTCCGTCGGGTTTTCTTCGGACATTTCTTCGAAGATTCCGGCGAAGACCGGGATCACGAAGGCGACCACAGCCACCAGCACCACCACCGCGAAGCCCAGAACCAACGTCGGGTACATCAAGGCTGATTTCACCTGGCGCCGGAGAGCGTCGCTTTTCTCGACCTGGTAGGCGATCCGGTCGAGCGAATCCTCGAGACGACCGGACTGCTCACCGGAGCGAACCATCGCCCGGTAGAGCCGATCGAAGACTTCGGGGTGGCGCTCCATCGCCTGCTCGAGAGTGCTGCCCGCCTCGACGTCGGAGCGGACGCCGCCGATCGCCTCTTTGATCCGTTCGTCCTGGGTCTGCTCCTCCAGGGTGCTGAGGCTTCGCAGCATCGGCATCCCGGAGGCGACCAGCGTCGCGAACTGCCGGGAGAAGACCGCGAGCTCCCTCGTGTCGATTTTCTTCCAGGTCCGCCAGAGATTCTCGATCTTCAGCGGTTCGCGCTTTTCGGTGACGTCGAGGACGATCAACCCGCGCTGGCGCAACTGCTCGCTGACCTGCGCCTTGGACTCCGCCTCGATCTCGCCAGCGCTGGAGGTGCCGGCTACGTCCATCGCCCGGAAGGCAAAGGTGGTCCCGCTCGTCATCGTCTAGGCCCCCTGGGTGTAGGCGGGGGGCTGCGGCGGATAGGCCGGCGCGGTCTGTCCATTGGCGTCGTACCCGCCGACATGGGGCTGGGCGGGGGTGTTGCCGAGCAGGCGTTTGAGCTCCTCCGGCACCGATGCCCGCTGTTCGGCGAGCTGGCGGGTGATCTTGCCGCTCCTGACCAAGCGCGCCAGATCGGCGTCCATCGTCTGCATTCCCACGGCGCCAGAGGTCTGGACGGCGGCGTAGATCTGATGGGTCTTGCCCTCGCGGATGAGGTTGCGGATCGCCGGGGTCGGCACCAGCACCTCGCAAGCCACCGTCCGGCCCGCCCCGTCGGCGGTGGGAAGCAGCTGCTGGGTGACGATCCCCTGCAGGGCGATCGACAGCTGGGTTCGCACCTGACCCTGCTGTTGGGGAGGGAAGACGTCGATGATGCGGTCGACCGTCTGCGCGGTCGACTGGGTGTGCAGAGTCGCGAAGACGAGGTGGCCGGTCTCAGCCGCGGTGAGGGCGGTGGAGATCGTCTCCAAGTCCCTCATCTCGCCGACAAGGATGACGTCGGGGTCCTCTCGCAGAGCCGCTTTCAGCCCGAGTGAGAAGTCCTCGGCGTCGGAGCCGACCTCGCGCTGGTTGACGATCGACTGTTTGTGCTGATGCAGGAACTCGATCGGGTCCTCGATCGTGAGGATGTGGTCCCGGCGCTCGCGGTTGATCACGTCGAGCATCGCCGCCAGCGTCGTGCTCTTGCCCGAGCCGGTGGGTCCGGTAACGAGCACGAAACCGCGAGGTTTGTTCGTCAGCTCACGCAAGATCTGCGGCACTTTGAGCGAGTCCAGGGAAGGAATCTCCTGCGGGACCAGCCGGAAAGCGGCACTTACCGCCCCTCGTTGCATGAAACAGTTGACGCGGAAGCGGGCGACGTTGGGGATCGCATAGGCGAAGTCGAGCTGTTTGTGGTTCTCGAACCGTTTCCGCTGGTCGTCGTTGAGGATGCTGAAGACGATCTCGCGGGTCTCCTGCGTATTGAGCGCGGGGAACCCCTCCATCGGGAGGATCTCCCCCTTGTCCCGCATCGCCGGCGGGAAGCCCGCGGTCAGGTGGACATCCGAGGCGCGCGCCTCGACCATCCGTCGCAGCACCTCTGAGAAGTCGAAGGACATCGGGCTCTACATCGGCAGCGGCCGTGGATTTCTCAAGCGGCGGTCAGGATCAGGCGGTGACACGCAGCACCTCCTCGAGGCTGGTCTGCCCAGCCCGCACCTTCCCCAGGCCGTCCTCTCTCAGGGTGAGCATGCCCTCTTCCCGCGCCGCAACGCTGATGTCGGCCTCGGAGGTCTGGTCGACCGTCATTTCTTTGATCCGCTCGCTCATCTTCATCACCGAGTAGATCCCGACGCGGCCCCGGTAGCCGCTGTGATTGCAGCGGGCGCATCCCACCGGCTCGTAAGCCTCGAGCTCGGCGCCGACGCGAAAACCGGCCTCGGTCATCGCCTGCTGCGAGATCACTGCGCGGCGCTTGCAGTTGCCGCAGAGCTTGCGGGCAAGGCGCTGGGCGACGACGCAATCGACCGAGGAGGCCGTGAGGAAGGACTCGATGCCCATCTTGCTGAGCCGGGTGATGGCTCCCGGCGCATCATTGGTGTGCAGAGTGGTGAGCATCATGTGCCCAGTCAGCGCCGCCTCGATCGCGATGCGGGCCGTCTCACCGTCGCGGATCTCGCCGACCATCACGATGTCGGGGTCGGCGCGGAGGATCGAACGCAGACCGGTAGCGAAATCCAGTCCCGCCTTGCGGTTGACGTTGATCTGGCTGATGCCGTCGAGCCTGTACTCGACCGGATCCTCGACCGTGATGATCTTCTTCTCGACATGGTTCAGCTCCTGCAGGGCCGCGTAGAGGGTCGTCGACTTTCCCGAGCCGGTGGGGCCGGTGACCAGAACCGCTCCGTAGGCCTGATGGAAGGAGTGCTCGAATCGCTCTCGGGCAGGGCCTTCCATCCCGAGATCGTCGAGCGTCCGCTGCGCGTTCTCTTTGTCGAGGACGCGGATCGTCGCCCCCTCCCCGCGCTGGGTCGGCAGGGTCGTTATCCGGAGGTCCACGCGCCTGCCCTCGACGGTGACTCCGACGCGCCCATCCTGCGGGATCCGCTTCTCGGCGATGTTGAGGTCGCTCATGATCTTCACTCGTGAGATCACGGCGCTGACCATCCGACTGGGAACGTGCGCGGCCTCGCGGAGGACGCCGTCGATCCGGAAGCGGACGCGCATCTCGCCCTCGGATGGCTCGAAGTGGATATCCGAAGCTCCCTCGCCAACCGCCTGCCCGAGGATGCTGTAGACGAGCTTGATGACGGGCGCGTCCTCGGCGCTGATTTCGAAGTCGGCGATTTCGGCGAGTTCGCCTTCTCCTTCCGCCTCGTCCTCGATCGCCTCGGTGACCGCGCTCTGCAGAGTGTTCAACCGACCGATCAGAGCTTCGATGTCGTCTTCGGCGGCGACCGCGACGCGGCAGTCGAGCGCCGTCGCGATCTGGATGTCGTCGACGGCGAGGACGTTGGTCGGATCCGCCATCGCGACCAGCAGCGTCTCCTTGTCGACGAACCCGACCGGCAGCGCTCGGAAGCGCCGCGCGGTGTTGACCGGGATCAGGTTCGCCGCCGCCATGTCCACCTGGTAGGCCGAGAGATCGATGTGGTCAAGGCCGTAGCGTTCGGCGATCGCCCGCGAAAGCTGGTCCCCGGAGATCACTCCCTGGGTCAGCAGCAGCGCCTCGGGCGGGGCCCCCGCATTGCGCGCTTCGTCGATCGCCTGCTGGACCCGCTCCTTAGACACGTAGCCGAGCTCGACCAAAACGTCGGTGATGAAGCCCTGCGACCGACCCCGGGCTCGCGGTTGGGTAAGGCCGGGCGTGCCCCCGACCTCTGGCTGCAGCTGAGGCGCGGTCGAATCGCCGGAGCTGGGCACCGGCCGCAGGTGGCCTGGAAAGTCCCTGCCCTCCATCTCAGGGGTGGTAGGCGAGCGTCGGCCCCTGGTAGCCGGCGTCGACGACCGCTTGGACGACCGCTTGGTGGCTCTGGAAGCCGTAGCGGACAGAAGCAGTCGGCGCCCCCTTGCCCACCTCCTTCGGCGTCAACACGACCAGAGCCGGGACCCGCTCGACCCCCACGCCGCCGGAGATTGCGCTGTAGCGGGCAATCTGGCTCGCGGTGGCGACGAAGACGGTCACCCCGGGCATGCTCGAAAGGGTCTCGGTGGTGTCCTGAACGAGGTCGTCGTCGATGCCGCCGTCATGAACGAAGAGCAGGACAACCGTCGCACCCGACTCCCAGGCCGCAGTCACCTCGACTGGGGGCTTCACCGTGGGCGGAGGGATAGCTTCCGCCGGCGATCCGGAAACAGCGCCGGATTCGACGCCTTCGACCGACGCGCCGAGGCTCAATTCAGTCGCCGGGGTGGTGACGCCGGCTTCGCTTTCCGCGGATTCGCTTTCGCCGCCGCCCGTCATCGAGATGAAGAGGAAAGCGCCGGCGACCAGCAGGACCGCTACCAAAGCCAGCTGAGCCATCGGATTGTTGTTCAGCTGCTCTCTCATACGTCCGCTTCTCTAGCTCGACAGAAGCGGCACCGAGCTTGAGGGCTGGCGTATTTCTGCCGGAGGGGGCTTCAGCAGCTGACGTTCGGAGCTTCGCCCGCGGCCGGAACACCGGTGCACTCGACATAGGTCTGAGGGGTGTACAGGCGTGAGGTGCGAACTACTTCTTCGTTTTCGTCTTCCCCGGTTTTCGGAGGTGGCTGCAGTTCCGGCGGAAGCTGGTATCCGGCATCCGCTTTGACCGTAGCGCTGCCGGTCACAAGCAGGGTCTTGCCGGCGATCAAACCTTTGTACGTCGCGTTGCCTTTCAGCTCGATTTCGGATTCCGGTCCGTAAACGACCATTTCGTTGGTGCCGTTGTTGCCGCCGATGTACACCCTGCCGGAGCCGAGGAAATAGAAGCCGGGCATATCGAAGTTGCCGGGGGTCGACTGATAGCCGGTGGAGGTGATGCGTGAGCTTCCGAGCATTTCGAACTGCGTGGCACCGGCCGACATACCGCACTGCTGAGGAGTGTCGAAGAAGAACCGAACTTTTGACCCAGCTCGCATGATCAATTCCGAGCCACCGTTGAGGGTCAGCTTGCAGAGCCAATAATCAGGGCCGCCGACGGTCAAGGCCTCTTGGGCTCCGAGCGACAGGGTCTTTGCGGGAGGCGGGATAAAGGGTTCCTTGTTCCAGTTGGCGCTGAAGCCATCCGTCTGACAGCCCACGGGAAGCCCTTTTTTGCTGCAAGTCGTGAACCGGTAGTCGGCGTTGCTGGTGGCGATGTTGGTCGGCATGAAGCTGCTCACCGGCGGCAGGTTGACGTTGCCGTAAGTGATTCCATACCCACTGCACTGCTTGACGTTCGGTTTTGGTTTGCCGATTCCGACTCGGATATCGCCGCAGACGTTCGCGGCGCTGTTTTTGCCGACGACTTCCCCGTTGGTGCCGATCCCGACTCGGATGTCGGCGTTGCCGGTCACTTCGAATTTGTCTTGGCCGATCAGCCCTTCGAAGCCAAGTTTGCTGGTGCCGCCTTCTTCTTCTTCTTCATTGGTTCCTCCGCCGCCCCCTTCGAGGCCGGATTCGTTGAACGTCAGCTCGATGCGGCGGCTGACGCCGTCGACGCTGCCGACGGAAACGACGCAGAGCCCGTAGCCGCCACAGGTCGAGCCTGCTGGACTGACCCAATAGGTGTAGGTCCCACGACCCACCGTTCCCGAAACGGCCGGGCACCAACTCTGCCCACCGGTGGTGAGCGCTTTGGTCGTCACCAGGGCGCCGCCGGATTCGCCGATGCACTCGGAGCTGACAAGCGTTTTCGAGTACCGCGCCAGCCGCATCGTCGCGATGTTCGCGCCTGCGTCGGCCGCCGCGATCGCACTCTTCGACCCGCTGTCGCGTTTCGCGCCCTGCTGGACGTCGACCGAGGAGACGACCGCCGCCCCGGCGAGACCCATGCTGGCCACCATCGCGAAGAGGACCGTGGGCAGCGCCATGCCGCGCTCGCCTTTGCGCAGCGATCTGACCAGCAGGATGAAACGGTCTATGGCAGCCATTCGCGTCATCTGATCGTCACCTGAGCCGTCGAACTTGAGGCGAGCGGGAGCGCGTTTGGCGGCATCTGGACACCCGCCCTAATCAGTTGCGGGTGCGAGTTGCTCGATGCCGCTCGCCCGCTGGCCGCCAGCCGCCAGCATCAGTTTGAAGTCGTGGGGGTTGGAGGCGAACTCGAGGGCGACCGACTCGGCGACCTTGCCCTCCATCACGTAGTGCATCAGGGACTGATCGAACGTGCGCATGCCGTAGTACTCGCCCTCGGCGATGACTTCGGTGATCTTGCCCGTTTCCTCCGGGTTCATGATCAGGTCCTGGACGCGGCCGGTGACGACGAGGATCTCCGAGGCGGGGACGCGGCCGTCGCCGGTGACGTCGGGGACCAGGCGCTGGGCGATCGCACCCTTCAGGGTCGCCGCGAGCATCACCCGGGCCTGGTGCTGGAGGTGGGGCGGGAAGAAGTCGACGATGCGGTTGATCGTCTCGGTCGCGTCCAGGGTGTGGACGGTCGAGAGCACGAGGTGGCCGGTCTCGGCCGCCGATAGGGCGGTGCGGACGGTCTCCTCGTCGCGCATCTCGCCGATCAGGATCACGTCGGGGTCCTGGCGCAGGACGCGGCGCATCGCGCGGGCGAAGCTTTCCGTGTCGGAGCCGACTTCGCGCTGGTTGATGATCGAGTTTTTGTCCGGGTGCAGGTACTCGATCGGGTCCTCGAGGGTGACGATGTGATCGGTCCGGTTGCGGTTGATGTGGTCGATCATCGCCGCCAGCGTCGTGCTCTTGCCCGAGCCGGTGGTGCCGGTGACGAGGATGATCCCGCGCTGCTCTTCGGCCAGTTTCGTCACCACCGGTGGCAGCCCGAGCTCCTCGACCGAGCGGATGTCGAAGGGGATCGCGCGGCAGACGATCGAGATCGAGCCGCGCTGCTTGAAGGCGTTGACGCGGAACCGCGACAGCCCCTTGATCGAGTAGGAGAAGTCGGCCTCCCCGCATTCCTCGAACTCGGTCAGCGAGCGAACCTCGCCCATGTCCTGAAAGGCCTTTTCCGTGTCCGCCGGCGTCAGCGGCTGATACCCCTCCAGGGGAGCCAGCTCACCGTGCAGCCGAGCGGTAGGAGGCACGCCGACCTTGACATGCAGGTCCGACCCCCCACGCTCGATGAGCGTCCGCAGCGCTGAATCGATCTCGAACATCTCCCCACCCATATCGGCGGAGAGCCGAGATCACTTAACGCTGGCGGTCAGTCGCCAAGGCGGCTCGCTGGAGGGGTGGGTGCCCCTCTCACAAAGGCTCAAGAAGTCACGCCGGCAGCCGTAGATTCGACCAGCTGCGCGACGGTCTTTGGGAGAGGGGCACCCACCCCTCCCCCAACCAACGTCTAAGCGACCTCGCGCAGCTTCTGCGCCTCGCCAAGGGACTGGAGCTTTTTCAGGCTCTGGTTCTCGATCTGGCGGATCCGCTCGCGGGTGACGTTGAAGGTGCGGCCGACCTCGTCCAGGGTCCGCGGGTGCTCGCCGCCGAGCCCGTAGCGAAGCTCGAGCACGCGGCGCTCGCGG
>DATFQO010000095.1:0-6122 GCA_035264245.1 Solirubrobacterales bacterium | reverse complement strand
GAAGACCTTCGAATACGCCGACGGCGACGAGGACATCAAAATCCTCAGCAACCTCAACAACGTCGGCGCGATCGAGGTCAACGCCTTCCAGTCGCAGTCGGACATCTGCCTGCAGAAGTCGATCCGCGAGGGCTTCGGCCTGACCGTCACCGAGGCGCTCTGGAAGGGGCGACCGACGGTGGCCGGCAACGTCGGCGGCATCCCCCTGCAGATCGAGGACGGGGTCAGCGGCTTCCTCGTCAACTCGCCGGCGGAGTGCGCCGAGCGCTGCCTGGAGATCCTCCGCGACCCCGGTCTCGGCAAGCAGCTTGGCCGCGAGGGCAAGGAGCACGCCCGGCGCGAGTTCCTCACCCCGCGTCTGCTGCGGGACTGGCTGAAGCTGTTCACCGACCTCGACGGCTAGCGCCGCCGCTACCCCGAAGTCGGTCCCCTTTAGTCTCTGCGGCGTGAGTTCTTCGCCGCTGATCATCGTCTCGAACCGGGGGCCGCTCCAGTTCGAGCGCGACGAGAGCGGCGAGCGGACCGTGCGCCGCGGCGGCGGCGGGCTGGTCACCGCGCTCTCCGGGCTCGTCTCCCACCGCGACGCGCTCTGGATCGCCTCGGCGATGTCCGACGAGGACGTCGCCGTCTCCAACGAGGAGGGCGGGCCGGTCGAGCAGGAGCTCGACGGGATCGAGTACCGGGTGCGGCTGGTCGGCAGCGACCCCGAGGCCTACGACCGCTTCTACAACGTGATCGCCAACCCGATTCTCTGGTTCATCCAGCACTACCTCTGGGACATCTCCAACGCGCCGGACATCCGCCAGCAGGAGATCGACGCCTGGGACCTCGGCTACCAGGCCGTCAACCAGGACATCGCCCAGGCCGTCCTCGCCGAGATCGAGGGCCAGGACAACCCGCTGGTGATGCTGCACGACTACCACCTCTACACGGCGCCGGGGATGATCCGCGCCGAGCGGCCCGACGCCTTCCTCCACCACTTCGTCCACATCCCCTGGTCGCAGCCGGACAGCTGGCGGATCCTGCCCGGCCGGATCCGCGCCGCGATCTACGAGGGGATGCTGGCCAACGACATCATCGGCTTCCATACCCACGCCTACTGCATCAACTTCCTGCGCTGCTGCGACGAGCTGCTCGACGAGGTCGACGTCGACTACCTCAACGCCGAGGTCAACCACGCCGGCGGCAAGACGATCGCCCGCGCCTACCCGCTTGGAATCGACGCCCAGCGGCTGCAGCGCGCGGCGGCTTCGCCCGAAGTGGCCAGGGCCGAGCGCGAGGTGCTCGAGCGCCGGCGCCAGTACCTGATCATCCGCGTCGACCGGGCCGACCTCTCGAAGAACGTGCTGCGCGGCTTCACCGCCTTCGACACCTTCCTCACCCAGCACCCGGAGTTCCGCGAAAAGGTCACCTTCATCGCCCACCTGCAGCCCTCGCGCCAGGACGTCCCCGAGTACGCCGAGTACCTGGAGCGGATCGAGGCGCTGGTCGCGGTCGTCAACCACCGCCACGGGACGACCGACTGGATGCCGATCGACCTGAAGATCTACGAGAACTTCCACGACGCTGTCGCCCGCTACAAGCACTTCGACCTGTTGATGGTCAACTCGCTCTTCGACGGGATGAACCTGGTCGCCAAGGAGGCACCGGCGGTCAACACCCGCGACGGCGTCCTGATGCTCTCCGAGAACACCGGCTCCCACCACGAGCTCTTCGACTACGTGCTCTCGGTCAATCCTTTCGACATCCAGGAGCAGGCCGACGCGATCCACCAGGCGCTGACGATGGACCCCGAGCAGAAGCACAGCTGGGCCGAGGGCCTGCGGGAGATCATCTTCTCCCGCAACCCCGGCGACTGGGTCGACGACCAGCTGCGGGACATCGAGACGGCACGCTCCAGGACCTGAGGGGGGAGAGTTTCCCCCCGCCCTCCCTTAGGCGGAGATGCGTGGAGTTCGAATCCGATGGGCGGGGATGGCGAAGGTGGCGGCGCTCGCCACCGCGGCGCTGCTCGCGCTGCAGGCCCTGCCGAGCCTCCTGCGTGAGCCCGAGCCGCCGCCGCTGGCCCCTGACGTCGGCTTGCCCCAGGTAGCCGCGCCGCTGGAGCCCGCGCCGCCGAAGTCGCGGTTCGAAACGCACGACATACGTGCAAAAGGAACCACGGGGCCGAGAAGCGCCAGGCCCTCCCGGAAGTCGCGGTTCGAAAAGCACCGTATGGGTGCGAAAGGAACCATGGGATCACCGGCTACCGACCTGGTCCGCAGCAAACCGCGGCGGCACGAGAAGCGCCTACGACCTGCGCCGCCACCACCGGTCCCAGCGGCTCCGCCTCCTTTGCCAGCCCCACCGGAACCCGCTGTCGCGGCACCCGCGCCGCCTCCCCCCGCTCCCCCTCCCCCGGGCGACGGATCCGAGGAGTTCGCGCCGCACTGATCCCGCCGCTATAGTCCTTCGCCGTTTTGCCCGCACCACGCGAATACGAGCTGGTCCTGATGCTGGACCCCCAACTTGACGCCCCCGCACGCGATGCGTTGGCGCAGGATGCACGTGGGCAGATCGAGGCGAAAGGAAGCCTCAAGCACGAGAACTCGTGGGGCCTGCGGAAGATGGCCTACGAGATCAACCATCGCACCGAGGCCGATTACCGTTGGCTGCGGTTCGAGGCCCCGAGCGACCTGCTCGACTCGCTCGACCACAACCTGAAGATCGCCGATGGCGTGCTCCGCTTCCGCCTCTTCAAAGTCGATCCCGAAGCCCCGGTGATCGTCCCGCCCGCCGTGACCGCCGCCCCCGGGCCGCGCGAGCGCAGCGCCCAAGGAGCCCGCGAGGACCGCGGCGACTCCTTCGACGATTCCGACGAGTAACCGGCAACGGCAGTCGCTGTTTGCGGAAACCCTCGCCCCAGGGGGGAGAGTAGAGCCGGCTGTCTCCTTAGACTGGAACCAGATAAGCGAATCCGTAAGGAGTGAGTGAATTGGCAGCTTCGAACGTGAACGTGGTGGTCATCACCGGGAACCTGACCCGGGATCCGGAGCTGCGTCATACCGGCGGCGGCACCGCCGTCTGCGACCTGCGGGTCGCGGTCAACAGCCGGCGCAAAGACCAGAGCGGCAACTGGGTCGACAAGGCCAACTACTTCGACGTCACCGTCTGGGGCGCGCAGGGTGAGAACTGCGCTAACTACCTGAACAAGGGCCGTCCGGTCGCGGTCGAAGGCCGGCTCGACTGGAGCGAGTGGGAGGCCAAAGACGGCAGCGGTAAACGCCAGGCCGTCCGCATCGTCGCCAACACCGTCCAGTTCCTCGGCTCCCGTGACGGAGCCGGTGGAGGAGGCAACGGCAACGGCGGTGGCGGCTTCTCGCCTCCGCAGAGCGACGTCCCGGCAGACATGTCCGACTTCGGCGGCGCCCCGGCAGGTGCCGGCGGTTCCTCCGAAGACGACATCCCGTTCTAGAGAAGGCTGAAGGAAGGGCTCACAGAGCGCCGCATGGCGGCGCTCTGTAGCATCTCGCGCCGATGGCTAGAGCAAATGAGACTTCTTCGTCCCGAGCTGGTGCCCGACGCGGCGGTAGGCGTGGCGCCGATCGCGCCCGTCCGCGCAAGTACACCCGGGTCAACTCCGAGGTCGTCGACTACAAGGACCTGAACCTGCTGCGGCGCTTCCTCTCCGACAAGGGGAAGACGCGCGGCCGTCGGGTCACCGGACTTTCCCGCCGCCACCAGCGTCAGCTCTCGGTGGCGGTGAAGCGGGCGCGCGAAATCGCCCTGCTTCCCTACGTCGGAGAGCGCTGATGGCGCAGGCGATCCTGCTGCAGGACGTCGATTCGCTCGGCGAGCGCGGCCACGTGGTCGACGTTGCCCCCGGCTACCTGCGCAACTACCTGATCCCGCGCAAGCTGGCGCAGGCCGCCACCGCCGGTGCCCTCGAGGAAGCCAAACGGCGGATGGAGGCGGCCGAGCGAGAGGCGAAAGCCAGGGCGGAGCGGGAAGCCCAGGCCGCTGGCCTGCTCTCGAAGACCGTCTTGACGATCCACCAGCGCGCCGGCGAGGACGGCAAGCTGTTCGGCTCGGTCGGGCCGAAGGAGATCACCGACGCCCTGCGGGAGGCCCGCGACCTGCGGATCGAGAAACGCAAAGTCCGGCTCGAGCAGCCGCTGCGCGAACTGGGCACCTTCATGGTCGAGATCGAGCTCGCCGACGGTACGGTCGCCGCCGTGAAGACGATCATCAGCGAGGAGAACTAGTCCTTCTTCGCCGTCGCAGGTCCGGCTGGGTTCGCTCCGAGCGGGCGACGGTCGGACTCGCTGCCGTGTCCCTCGCCGCCGCGGGAGCGGTGATGGTCGGTCAGTTCAGCCGCATGTTCGCCCGCCGGGCTGGCGGGGCGCACGATCCCGAAGCCCTGCTGGAATCGGCGCCGGCGGCTGCGGCCGACACGGTCGGTGTCGCCGTCCGCGGCTACGAAGAGGCGCCCCGCTACGAAACGGTCCTCTTCAACCTGCTCGCCGGCTTCCTCGGCTCCTTCGCCCTGGTCCGGCTCTCGACCTGGGCAATCCGCGACGGCCGCGGCCCGTTCCGCAACGTCAGCGTCGGCGGCCGCCACATCCACCACTTCGTCCCCGGCATCCTGCTCGCCTTCGGCTCCGGCACGGCGGCCCTGCTGACCGATGACGACGAGCTCGAGCAGTGGCTGGCGATCCCGATGGGCGCCGGGTTCGGGCTCACCTTCGACGAGGCGGCCCTCCTCCTCGACCTCCGCGACGTCTACTGGTCGCGCGAAGGCCTGCTCAGCGTCCAGCTCAGCCTCGGCGCCACCGCGATCCTCAGCATCGCCATCCTCACCCTGCGCATGCTCCGCCGCGGAGAGATGCGCCAGGAGCAGGAGGGCCTGATCCCTCCCGCCCAGCATCACCAGCTCTCCTTCGGAACTGCCGCATAAAGCTCATCGAAGTGTGAATTCTTTTTGACGGCTTTTGCACGGAAGCCGCACGTCGCCCCTCCTCGCCTCTGGTTTGCTTGCAGAGCGCCGCCACGCACCCCCGCTTCCGCCGCCCCGGCGCCTTTACTGAGAGACCGATGCCGCAGCCGCCGACGACCCACGTCCCCCCCCAGAACATCGAGGCCGAGGAGTCGGTGCTGGGCGCGATGCTGGTCTCCGAGTCGACCCTGACCCGGGTGATCGACGAGGTCAAGCTGAACGCGGCCGACTTCTACCTCGACAAGCACCGGCTGATCTTCGAGGTGGTCCACGACCTCTATGCCGCCTCGAAGCCGGTCGACGAGCTCAGCGTCAGCGAGGCACTCTCGCAGCGCAACAAGGCCGAGGAGGCGGGGGGGCGCCATTACGTCTCCGAGCTGGCGGCCAAAGTGCCGGCCGCCGCCAACGCCAAGCACTACGCCGAGATCGTCCAGCAGAACTCGCTGCTGCGGCGGCTGCTGGGGGCGGGGCAGGAAATCCAGGGCTGGGTCAACGAGCGTGACGGCGAACCGCGCGAGCTCTCCGAGCGAGCCGAGAAACTGCTCTTCGAGGTCGCCCATAAAGAGCAGGCGAGCGACTTCAAATTGCTCGGCGAGATCCTCCACGGCGAGGTCGACCGGCTGGAGAAGCTCTCCACCGGCGAGCTCGAACTGACCGGGACCCCCTCGGGCTTCCGCGACGTCGATGCCGTCACCGGCGGCTTTCAACCAGGCAACCTGATCATCGTCGCCGCCCGCCCGGCGATGGGCAAGAGCGCCCTGGTCGCAAACATCGCCGAAAACGTGGCGGTCAAGAAGCAGCAGGCGGTCGCCTTCTTCTCGCTCGAGATGTCCGAGGTCGAGCTGGCGCAGAGGTTCATCGCCTGCCGGGCGCGGATCTCCGGCGACAAGCTGCGCAAGGGCCAGGTCTCCAAACGCGACTGGCCGAAGGTGCTGCGGGCCTGCAACGAGCTCGAAGAGGCGCCGCTCTGGTTCGACGACTCCTCCGACCTCGGGATCCTCGACCTGCGGGCGAAGGCGCGGCGGCTGCACGCCCAGGAACAGGAGCGCGGCGGCCTCGGCCTGATCATCCTCGACTACATCCAGCTGATGCGCTCCGACGACCACCGCGCCAACCGGGTCGAGCAGGTCGGCCAGATCAGCCGCGG
>DATFQO010000094.1:0-33150 GCA_035264245.1 Solirubrobacterales bacterium | reverse complement strand
TCGACATCGTCGTCACCAACCACGACTACGGGCGCTTCCTCCCGCAGGCGATCGAGAGCGCCTGCGCGCAGATTCATCCCGAGGTCAACGTGGTGGTCGTCGACGACGGCTCGACCGACTCCTCGCGGGAGGTCCTCAGCGGCTTCGAGGACCGGGTCGAGGTGGTGCTGAAGGAGCAGGGGGGGCAGGCCTCGGCGCTGAACGCGGGGCTTGAGCGCTGTCGCGGCGAGGTGCTGCTCGTCCTCGACGCCGATGACTTCCTCCGTCCCGAGGCGGCGGCGCGCGTGGCCGCGGTGTTCGCGGCCCGGCCGGAGCTTTCCAAGGTGCAGTTTCCGATGGCGATCGTCGACGCCGAGGGCACTCCCACCGGGGCGATCAAGCCTGGCGGTCATCTGCGGGCGCCGGTCGGCGACCAGCGTTGGGCCGAGCTGGCGTTTCCCTTCGACCTCCCCTGGCTGCCGGGCGGCGGCACCGGCTTCCGCACCGAGGCGGTGCGCCGCATCCTGCCGATCCCCGCCGCCGACTACCCGCGCAGCGGTGCCGACTGGTACCTGGTCCACCTCACCGCGCTGCTCGGGGAGGCGGCGCTCCTCGACGAGGTCTGCGCCTCCTACCGGGTCCACGGCGGCAACGCCTACGAGCAGGACCGCGACGAGATCGACCTCGACCACCTGCGCGAGTCGATCGCCTTCGCCGCCGCGACCACCCGCTCGCTGGAAGCGCTCGCCGACGAGCTCGGGCTGGAGCGGCCGCGGCGCATCCTCTCCTACTCGGACCTCGCCAACCGACTCGTCTCGCTGCGGCTGGAGCCCGAGCGCCACCCCGTCGCCGGCGAGCGCCGCGATGCCCTGCTGGTCGACGCTCTGCGCGCCACCCGCCGCCGTTTCGACGTCTCGGCGGCGATGAAGGCACTGCTGGCGGCCTGGTTCGCGCTGGAGGCGGTCGTGCCCCGCCGCCTGGCGCGCCCGCTGGCCGAGCTGTTTCTCTTCCCCGGCAGACGCACCGGGGCCAACCGCGTACTGGGAAGATTGCAGCACTGATGCGGATCCTGATCGCCACCGACCACTACCCGCCGTTCATCGGCGGCGCCCACCGGCAGGCGCGGCTGATCGCTGCCGGGATGGCCGAGCGCGGCCACGACGTCGCCGTCGCCACCACCTGGCACGGCGGCCTGCCCCCCCTCGACTGGGAAGAGCACGTCACCGTCCACCGCCTGCGCCAGATGCGGACGGCGTTCCGCTCGCTGATCCGCGACGAAGAGCAGCGCCACCAGCCGCCGTTCCCGGACCCGGTGACGATCGCCGGCCTGCGGCGGTTGATCGCCGGCTTCGAACCGGACGTGATCCACGCCTACGGCTGGCTCGCCTTCTCGGTTGCGGTCGCGCTCGGCCGCAGGCGCATCCCGATGCTGATCTCGGCCCGCGACTACGGCTACTTCTGCGCCAACCGGACCCTGCTGCACAAGGGCGAGCCCTGCAGCGGGCCGGCGCCGCTGAAGTGCGCCAGCTGCGCCAGCGACTACTACGGCGGCGCCCCCAAGGGCCTCGCCGCAACCGCCGGCGTGTACCTCTGCCGGCCGCTGCTGGCGCGGAAGATGACCGGGCTGCACAGCGTCAGCACCTTCGTCCACGACGTCACCACCCGCCACCTCTTCGGTCCCGGCGGGGCGCCGGAGGACCTGGTCCAGGTGACGATCCCGAGCTTCCAGGACGTCGCCCCCGACGAAGCGGTGGACAGCGCCGATCCCGAGGCCACGCCCTATCTGGAGCGCCTGCCGACGGAGCCGTTCATCCTCTACGTCGGCGCTTTCCGCAAAGTGAAGGGGCTGGAAACCCTCTTCGACGCCTACATGCGCCTGGAGTCGCCGCCGCCGCTGGTCCTGATGGGGACCTACGAGCGGGACTCCCCGACGAACTTCCCGCCCGACGCGGTGGTCCTCACCGACGTTCCCCACAAAGCGGTGATGGCGGCCTGGGACCGGGCGATGTTCGGGGTGATGCCCTCGCTCTGGCCGGAGCCGTTCGGCGCCACCGTGGCCGAGGCGATGAACCGCGGCAAGCCGGTGATCGGCACCACCCTCGGCGGGCACGTCGACATGATCGGCGACGACGCCGGCCTGCTGGTGCCGCAGGGCGACGTCGGCGCGCTGGAGGGGGCGATGCGGGACCTGATCGAGAACGGCGAGCGGCGCGAGCGGTTCGGGCGGGCGGCGAGCGAGCGGGCGCGGTCCTTCGCCGCGGGCGCGGTGATCCCCCGCTTCGAGCAGGCCTACCGGGAAGTGCTCGCGGCCGGATGAAGGTCCTCCTCGTCGTCCCGGTGCCGCCGCAGGCCGACGGCGGCGGCGCGATTCCGGTCCTGCTTCATGCCGAGCTGGTGGGGCTGCGGCAGCTGCACGAGGTGACGCTGGTCACCGCCCTCGGCGACGAGCCGGGAGAAGAGGGGGCGGTGCGGCAACTGCGGGAGGAAGGCGAGGTCCACGTGGTCGACCGCCGCCGGCCGCCGCCGGGCGCGCGCCGGCGCCAGCGACAGCTGCGGATGGCGGCTGCCTGGGCGCGGGGGCGCTGGCCCTGGCGCACCGTTTGGTATGCCGATCCGGGGTTCCAGCAGGTGATCGACCGTCTCGCCGCCGAGCGGGACTTCGACGTCGTCGCGGTCGAGGACAGCGCGATGGGCGTCTTCCGCTATCCCGCCGGGGTTCCGGCCGTCTACACCCACACCGAGGTGCTGCGGCCGCGCCCGGTGCGGTGGAGTCCGGGCCCGCCGCGGGGCTGGCCGGGCTGGGCCTTCGGCGAGCTCGACTGGCGGCGCTGGAGGCGGTTCCAGGCCGACATCTGGCGGCGCTTCGACCGGGTTCAGGTCTTCAGCGGGCGCGACGCCGAGACGGTCGCCGAAATGGCCCCCGACGTCTGCGAGCGAGTCAGGGTCGACCCCTTCGGGATGGCGATGCCGGACCGGCTCGACCCCTCGCGCGAGGTGCCGGGGACGATCCTCTTCGTCGGCGCCTTCCACCACCCCCCGAATCGCGACGCCGCGATCTGGCTGGCGCGGGAGATCCTGCCCGCGATCCTGGAGCGTGCCCCCGGGGCGCGGCTGCGGATCGTCGGCAGCGGCCCGCCGCCGGAGGTGCTGGCGCTGGCCGGCCCCCGGGTCGAGGTCGTCGCCGACGCGCCCAGCGTCCTGCCGCACACCGAAGCGGCGGCGGTGGTGATGGCGCCGGTGCGGACCGGGGGCGGGATGCGGATGAAGGTCCTGCAGGCGATGGCCGCCGGCAAGGCGGTCGTGACCACCCCGCGCGGGACCGAGGGCTACACCGGCTTCGGCGAGGAGCCGCCGCTGGCGGTCGGCGAGAGCGAGGAGGAGATCGCCGCCGCGACGGCGGCCCTGCTCGAGGACGACGCCGCTCGCCGCGGCCTGGGCGAGCGGGCGCGCGAGTTCGCCCAGCGCCACCACAGCCCCGAGGCCTGGGCGCGGCGGCAGACCGCGGTCTTCGAGGAGGCCATCAACGCGCGGCGGGCGGGTTCGGATGGCTGAAGGGCCGAGCGCCACCGTCGTCATCCCGACCCATCAGCGCCGCGAGGCGCTGCGCACCGTCCTGGAGTCGCTGGCGCGCCAGAGCGTCGAGCCGTCCGAGTACGAGGTGGTCGTCGCGGTCGACGCCTCGACCGACGGGACGATCGAGATGCTGGAGGGGTTCGGGCCGCCGCTGCGGCTGCGCTGGGTCTCGCCGGCGGGGCGGGGGAGGGCTTCGGCCTGCAACGCCGCCGTCGCCGCCGCCGAGGGAGAGGTGACGATCGTCCTCGACGACGACATGCGCGTCGTCCCCGAGTTCGTCGAGCGCCACCGCTCCCACCACCCGCGGGGTTCGCGGCGCTGCGTGCTCGGCGCCGTCCCGGTCGAGCGCGGGGCGGACAGCCCGCACGCCGCCCGCCACATCAAGGACCGCTTCGACGTCCACCTCGACCGGCTCTCGGACCCCGCCCACCTCGCCCTGCCGCGCTCGTTCTTCACCGGCAACGCCTCGCTGCGGACCGAGACGATGCGCGCGGTCGGCGGCTTCGACGACTCGTTCGGCATCTACGGCAACGAGGACGTCGAGCTGGCGCTGCGGCTGCGCGAGGCCGGCGTCGAGCTCGGCTACGACCCCGAGGCGCTCGCCTGGCAGACCTACGACAAGGACCTCGCCGGCCTGCAGCGCGACACCCTGGCGAAAGGGCGGACCACGGTCCAACTGGTCCGCCGCCACCCCGAGGTCTTTCCCGACCTGCGCCTCGCCAGCCCGTTTGAAGGCTCAGGCCCCTGGCTGGCGGCGCGGGCGGCCCTGCTGGCGCTGACCCGGCGGCTGCCGGCGACCGTGACCCTGGTCTTCGCGCTGTTCTCCCTACTGGAGCGGCTCGGCCTCTGGCGGGCGCCGCTCTTCTACCGGCCGGTGCTCGATTTCGCCTTCTGGGCAGGGGTGGACGCCGAGCTCCGCGAATCAAGCGACGAGGGTGAGCTGTCGAAGCTTGCCGGAGAGCTCGCGCGTGGCCCAATCGATCTTCTTCTACACCGATAGCCGCGTTCTCGGCGGCGCCGAGAACGCGATGTTCATGCTGCTCCGCTCGGTCGATCGAGGCGAGTGGGCCCCGACCCTGCTGCTCGAGGACGACAAGGCCGTCGCGCCGCTGGCCGCGCGCGCCGCGGAGCTGGAGGTGCCGGTGCGGCGGATCCCGCCGATGCCGCTGGGCCTGACCGGGGCGCGGCGGGTGCCGGCCCTGGCGCGCCTGCTGCGGGCCGAGCGCCCCGAGGTCTTCCACGCTCAGATGAGCTCTCCCGTCGCCTGCAAGTGGGGATTGACGGCGGCGGTCGCGGCCCGCGTCCCGGTGGTGCTGGGGACGGTCCAGGTCGGCGCCTACACGCCACCCGACCGCTCGGCCTACTGGCAGCTGCGGGCGCTGACCCGTGGGGTCGATCGCTACTTCGCGGTCTCCCGCGAGATCGCCGCCGAGCTGGTCGAGCACCTGGACTGGCCGGTGGAGAAGGTCGAGGTCCTCTACAACGCCGTCGACGTCGAGCACACCGCGGTGGCGGCGCCGCCGGGGCTGCGCGAGCAGCTCGGCGGCAGCGAGACGCGGCCGCTGGTCCTGACCCCGGCGCGGCTGAACGCGCAGAAGGGCCACGACACGCTGCTGGCGGCGATCTCCGAGGTTCCCGAGGCACTCTTTCTCTTGGCCGGCGACGGCCCCGAACGCGAGCGGTTGGAGGCTCTCGCCGCCGAGCTCGGGGTCGCCGACCGGGTTCGCTTCCTCGGTCGCCGCGAGGACATCCCGCAACTGCTCGCCGCCTCTGACGTCTTCGCCCTGCCTTCCCTCTACGAGGGGTCCTCGCTGGCGGTGCTGGAGGCGATGGCGGCCGGGATCCCGATCGTCTCCTCGGCGATCGGCGGCACCGACGAGCTGATCGACGACGGGCGCAGCGGCTTGCTGGTGCCGCCCGGCGACGCGGCGGCGTGGGCGGCGGCGCTGCGGCGCCTGCTGGCGGACCCGCGGCTGCGACGCGACCTCGCCGCGCGGGCGCGCGAGCGGGTCGACGCTGGCCTGCGACGCGAGCAAAACGCGGAGCGGGTCGAAGCGGCCTACCGGGATCTCCTGGCGGGGCAGGACCTCGAGGCGCTGCCGGAGTCCCGGCGCAATCCCCTGCTGCGGCAGAGGGACTGGCGTTTCCTGCTGCCCGACGCCGAGCTCGTCGCTCACTGGCGGCTGCCGCGTCCGGGTGGGGCGCGGCGCGCCCGCCGCCGGGCCGAAGCCGCCGGCTTCACCGACGTACGCGTCTACTGGGCGGGGCCGCTGCCGCACCGCCCGTCGCAGTTCTGGCTGCCGCTCGAGCACGAGGCGGCGACCGATTACCTGCTGGCGAGCCGGGCGCCGCGATCGCTCGCCGGCTCGATCCTCCGCCACCTCTGGCGCGCGCTGCGCGGCGCCGGGGTGCTGGCTCCGATCTACGTCGTCGGCCGTCGCCCGGGTGGTCCGGACGAGGAGGCGATCCCGCTTTCCTCCTCCTGCCCGCTGCTGCTGCTGACGACCGGGCACCGCAGCATCAACAAGGCCGTCGGCCTTGCTTTCGAGCCGGGGGAGGGCCAGCCCGCCAAGGCGGTCAAATTCGCCCGCGTTTCAGAGGCCGAGCCCGGCCTCGAGCGCGAGGCGTCGGTCCTGCGCCGGCTGCAGGGTGAGCGCCCCGACCTCGCCGGCGTGCCGCGCCTGGTCGGCGAGGGATCGCGGGCCGGGCGGCTCGCCGTGGTCCAGGGGGCGGTCGCGGGGCGGTCGCTGCTCGACGCGCTCAGCCCGGAGAACTTCGAGCAGGTGGCGATGCGGGTCACCGGATTGCTGATCGAGCTGGCGCGCTCGGGCGAGCCGAATTCGGATTCTGAATGGCGCCGGCGCCTCGTCGCCGAGCCGCTCGACTGGTTCGAGCGGCACTTTGGTCCCGCGCCCGAGGCGAAGGCGGCGCTCGAGGGCCTCGGCGATCTGCCCGGGGCCTGCGAGCACCGCGACTGCTCGCCCTGGAACGTCCTGCTGGGATCCCCCGACGAGCCGGTGCTGCTCGACTGGGAGTCTTCCGAGCCCGATGGGCTGCCGGGCCCCGACCTCGTCTACTTCCTCGCCAACTGCGCCTTCGTCCTCGACAAGGCGCTGGAGAGCGGCGGCACCCGCGAGAGCTATGCCCGGCTGCTCGATCCCGCGACCCCTCACGGCCGCGTCGCCGCCCGCGCGATCGGCGAGTACCGCAGTGCGCTCGGCATCTCCGAGGAGGATTTCCGCCGCCTGCGCCTCCTCACCTGGGTCGTCCACAGCCGCAGCGACTACCGCCACCTGCAGCTGGAGTCGCCGGGCGAGCCGGCGCCGGCGGATCTGCGCGGCTCGGCCTTCTTCGGCCTGGTCGAGGAGGAGCTTCGCCGCGGTTAGCGCCGCAGGCGCAGCCACCAGCCCGGCAGCGCCTCGCCGGTGACGACCTTCCAGAGCACCGCGAGGGCGCCGTCGGCGCCGTGGACGCTGACCCGGCGCAGGCGGAAGACGTCGGTCGCGCTGTCGTTGCGGCCCTTCTCGGTGGTGAAGGCGGCCTCGTAGCCGGCGGCCTCCGTCGCCCGGCAGACGCCGTCGTCGTGGTCGCCGTTGGGGTAGGCGATCACGGCGGCGGCGGTCGGGACCTGCTCGCGCAGCTCGGCCAGCGAGCCCCTCAGCTCGACCTCGCGCTCGGCCGTTCCCAGCTGGGTGAGGCGGCGGTGGTGGCGGGTGTGGGAGCCGATCGCCACCCCGGCCTCCCCCAGGCCCCGAATCTCTTCCCAGCCCGCGACGGGCTCGCCGTCGATCCAGTGGGCGCTGCCGCCGAGCTCGGCGGTGGGGACGAACAGCTGCGGGGAGAGGTGGGCGGCTTGCCGCAGCGGCTCGACCGCGTCGGCCATCGCGTCGTCGACGGTGATCGCGAAGCGGCGCCGCGGCAGCGCCTCGAGCTCGCCGCGGTGGAAGGCCAGCAGGTCCTCGAGCGGAAGCGGCTCGAAGCCAAGCAGTCGCAGCGCCTTCAGGTGGCGGCGGAACCGGCTCGGCGCGATGTCGATCCGCTCCTGACCGGGCTTCAGCTCGCCGGCGAAGCGGTGGTAGACGAGGACCGAGTAGGAGCTGCTCAGCCGCCGCCACTCGGCGGGGGTCGATCCCGCACGCACGCCCGCCCAGAAGGCCAGGTCCTCCCGCAGCTCGAGCCAGCGGGGGGAGAGGGCGCCCACGGGAGCCAGCACGGCCGCCGGCACCCGCAGCCGGCGCAGCAACCGCGTCCGCCAGGGCGCCTCGCTCCAGCCGCGGCTCACCTGGACGCCGCCCGATTGGAAATGATGCGGAGATGAGCGTCCTCGCCAAGCCGCGCGCGATCCTCGAGGAGCGGCTGGCGCTGATGGCGCCGGCCCGTCGCCTGCGCCTGCGGGTGGGCGAGCGCGAGCTCGCCGCGCGGGCCGACGGGCGGCCGCTGCGGATCCTCGACGCCGGTTGCGGCGACGGGCTGCTGACGCTGGCGATGGCCAGGCGCCACCGTGACTGGACGATGGTCGGCGTCGACCTGCGCGAGAACCTGCTCGCCGGCGCCCGCGCCCGGGCGGAGGCGCGCGGTCTCGGCAACGTCAGCTTCCAGGCCGCCGACCTGCTGAAGCCGCTTCCGATCGAGGGCTTCGACGTCGTCCTCGCGCTCGAGTGCCTGAGCGAGATCCCCGAAGACGAGGGCGCGCTGAGGACGATGTTCTCCGCGCTCGCCCCCGGCGGGACCCTCGCGGTCCAGGTCCCCGACCGCGACTGGGAGCCAGTCCTGCCCGGCAGCGCGACCACCTGGCGCGAACAGGTCCGCCAGGGCTACAGCGCCGGTGACCTCGAGGCGGTCCTGACCCGGGTCGGCCTCGAGGCGGTCGAGACCAGGGGGACCTACCGCAGCCTCGCCGCCGCGGCCCAGGAGATCCGCGACCGGATCAAGGACTCGGCGCTGCCGATGCGCCTGCTCGCCTTCCCGTTCCTCGCGGCCGCTGTCCGCCTCGAGAGCCTCGGGCTCACTTGGGGCCGGCCGAACGCGATCTTCGCCGCCGGGCGCCGGCCGTCTCAATAGCCGCACCGTCGTAGCGTCGGCGTCCAACGTCTCATCGCGGCGAACCCCGTTCGGCGAGGCGCGCCTGAGCGGCCTCGAGCTTGGCGCGGACGCGGTGCCCCTGCTCTGCGTGGAGGTGGGCCATCGAGCGGTGGACGGAAGCTACCAACGCCGGCGACCCCGACTCCGAGCGCGCCCTCGCGAGGGCGGCGTCGAAGAGGCGGCGGGCGTCGTTCCGGTAGCCCGCCCGCGCGGTGGTCCGCCCGATCCAGGTGGTCGCGGCGACGACCGCCTCGCTGATCTCCTCCGGGCTGATCCCCTGGGAGAGCAGGAGCGCTTCGTCGATGACGGCGTCGGCGAAGGGATCCGCCTCTCCGACGGCCCGCGCTCTGGCGGACGCGCGCGCGGCCAGGGCGAACACCGCTTGTTCGGCCTCCTTGTTGACGCTCTGCTGGCCGCCGTGGATCCGGTACCGGATGAGGGCGTCGGGAAGGTTGGCGATGCCGCGCCCGACGGCGATCCGCAGCCAGAGGTCGAGGTCCTCGGCGTAGTCGAAGTCGAGCCGGTAGCCGCCCACCGCTTCGAAGGCCTCGCGGCGTATCAGCACCGCTGGATGCACGAACGGGTTGCCCGTCCGCAGGGCCTCGCGAAGCTCCTCGTCGTGAGTCGGATATTCGGCTCTCCCGAACTCGTGCCCAACCTCGTCGATCACCAGGGCCTGTCCGCCCAGCAGCGCCACCTCGGGGTTGGCGGCGAGGAAGTCGGCCTGGAGCCGCAAGCGGTCGGGGAGGGCGACGTCGTCGGCGTCGAGCCGAGCGAGGAGGGGGGCGCGCGAAATCTCCGCGGCGGTGTTGAGGGTCTCGGCGAGGTTGCGGCCGGGCCGCTGCCGGTGGACGACCAGCCGGGGATCGCGTTCGGCGATCCGTTCGAGCATGCGCGGCGTCGAGTCGGTCGAGCCGTCGTCGACGACGACGAGCTCGAGGTCGTGGAAGGTCTGGGCGAGGACGGACTCGACGGCCTCGGCGAGGAAGCGCTCACCGTCCCTCACCGGCATCAGCACCGAGATCGCGGGGGCGCCGCTCACCGCTTGGCCTCCGTCTCCGGCAGGTGGCGAGAGAGCTGCGACGTCCCGCCTCCGCGCCGGCTCAGCCAGCGGCGCAGCGGGCGGGGGGAGGCGAGGGACGCGAGGCCCCAGAGCCGGTCCCGCGGCGAGCACTCGCGGGCGGTGACCAGCTCCCAGCAGCGCCGGCGGGCATCGGGCCGGTCGGCGGCCACCGCCGCCTGCGCGTCGGTTAGCACCGCCCGACCGCGCTGCGCCGCCCGCATCCGCGTCGCCACCGGCCTCTCCTGCGGCCGCAGGTCGGGGTTGGCGAGGGCTTTCTCCAGCACCCGCGCCCGGTCGCGGAAGGCGCCGGTCCTCGAGCTGGTCAGGCTGCCACCGCGGATTCTGTACAGCTCCAGCGGCTCGTCGTAGAGCCCCGTCAACGAGCCGCCGAGCGTCAACCGGATCGCGCAGTCCCAGTCCTCTCCGGTGCGCAGGGACTCGTCGAAGCCGCCGATCTCCAGCAGCCGGGAGCGGCGCGCCGCGGGGTGGATCGGGAAGCAGCGCTCGAGGATCGCCTGCCGCTGGCCGTCGAGCGGGAACGGGTTCTGCTCGAAGAACCGGCCCCGCCGGGTCCCGTCCGCCTCGAAGTAGACATCCGTGCAGAGCACGTCGAGGTCGGGCCGTTCGCGGCCGAGCAGGCCGAGCGCCGCGAGCCGCCCCGGGAGAAGGACGTCGTCGGCGTCGACGACGAGGACGAAGTCGCCGGAGCAGCGATGCAGCCCCGCGTTGCGAGCCGCGGCGACTCCCCGGTTCTGCGGCTGGCGGATCAGCTCGATCCGCGAACCGAACGGCTCCAGGGCCCGGTCGAGGGAGTCGGCGGAGCCGTCGTCGACGACGACGACCTCCAGCGCCCCCGGGGACTGCGCCAGCACCGAGCCGATCGTCTCGCCGATCGTGCCCGCCGCTTCGAAGGCCGGCACCACCACCGAGAAGGAGGGCGCGGCAGGGAGGGGCTCGACCGGCCCGCGTGGCGGCGGTACCCGCAGCTTCGCCTTGGTCGGCTCCGCGGCGGCGCCGCTCACGCCGGCAGCCGCCAGGCGTGGGGGACGATCACGCTGCCTTCGGCCCCGGCGGGCGGGACCGGGCGCCCGTTCATCACCCCTGGCTGCACCTCGAAGAAGGCCGCCCCCTGGAGGCCGTCCTGGATGTGGCGCTTGGCTTTGACGAGCACGTCGATCCGGTAGCGGCCCGGAAGCAGCGGCAGGCTCGAGATCTCGCACTCCACGCAGGGGCCGACCTCCGGGTCGCGGGCGTCGACGGGCGCCGAGATCTCGCTGTCGAGCGTGGTCACCGCCTGCCCGAGGCTGTCGGCGATCGTCAGCTGGCACTCGAGCGAGGGAACCTCCTCGGTCAGCTCGACCGTGATCTTCGCCGGATGCCCGGAGATGATCACGTCGGGGGGTCCGCCGGAGGCGTCGCGCAGGCCGACGGCGCGGATCCAGGTCTCGAAGTAGCCGCGGCGGTCGCGATCGGTCCGCTCCAGCAGATCCTGGCCGGAGGCCCGCTCCAGCGTGCCGAGGTATTGGTCGATCGTCTCCTTGATCGGGCCGTCGGCCTGGGCCTGCCCCTGTTCCAGCAGGATGCCGCGCTCGCAGAGCGCCTGGATGATCGCCAGGTTGTGGGAGACGAAGACGACCGTGCGGCCTTCGCTCGCCACCTCGGTCATCTTGCCGAGCGATTTCCGCTGGAAGGCGGCGTCGCCGACCGCGAGGACCTCGTCGACGAGAAGGATCTCGGGCTCGAGGTGGGCGGCGACGGCGAAGGCGAGGCGCACCGACATCCCGCTGGAGTACCGCTTCACGGGGGTGTCGAGGAAGCGCTCGATCTCGGCGAATTCGACGATTTCGTCGAAGCGGGCGCGGATCTCCGCCCGCCGCATCCCTAGGATCGAGCCGTTGAGGAAGATGTTCTCGCGCCCGGTCAGCTCGGGGTGGAACCCGGTTCCGACCTCGAGCAGGGAGCCGATCCGGCCGGTGATGTCGGCGTGGCCCTCGGACGGCTCGGTGATCCGGGAGAGCACCTTCAGCAGGGTGCTCTTGCCGGCGCCGTTGTGGCCGATCAGCCCGACCACCTCGCCGCTGCGGATCGTCATCGAGAGATCCCGCAGGGCCCAGAGCAGGTCCGGCCCGTCGTAGGCGTCGTCGTCGTGGTGCGGCTGCCGCCCCGCCGCCCGCCGGGCCGCTTCGGCGATCGCCTCGCGCAGGGTTCCGTAGCCGCGGCGGTGCAGGCCGAGCTGGTAGCGCTTCCCGAGGCCGTGGCTTTCGATCGCGACGTCGCTCATCAGACGAAGTCGGCGAAACGGCGCTCGACCCGGTCGAAGTAGGCGAGGCCGGCCACCAGCAGGACGCAGGCGCTGGCCGCCGAGATCGCGATCAGGTCCCAGGGCGCCTCGCCGGAGCCGAGGGTCGCCCAGCGGAAGCCTTCGACCACCCCGACCATCGGGTTGATCGCCGAGAGGGTCCGCCAGGGCTCGTCGAGGAGGCTGCTGGGGTAGACGACAGGGGTCGCGAAGAGCCACATCTGGATCGCGAAGGGGATCACGTAGCGAACGTCGCGGAAGCGGACGTTGATCGCCGAGAGGGCGCTGCTGGTCCCGAGCGCCGCCGCCGCCGCAATCGCGATCAGCAGGGGCAGGGAGAGGAACGCCAGGGTCGGGGTGAAGCCGTAGATCAGCACGATCGCCATCAGGATCACCAGCGAGATCATCAGGTCGACGCAGCCGGCGACGAGGATCCCGGCGGGCATGAAGATGCGGGGGAAATAGATTTTCGAGACGAGGGCGGAGTTGGCGACGAGGCTGTCGGACCCGAGCAGCAGCGCGTTGGCGAAGAAGGTCCAGGGCACCAGCGCGGCGAGGCTGAAGAGGGCGTAGGGGAGCCCGTTCGAGGTGACCCCGGCGAGCCGGCCGAAGAAGAGCGAGAAGACGACCATGAAGCCGATCGGCTGCAGCACCGCCCAGGCTCCGCCTAGAGCGGTCTGGCGGTAGCGAACGGTGATGTCGCGCAGGGCGATCTGGGCGGCGAGGTCGCGGTAGCGCCAGAGTTCCTTCGGCGCGAGCACGCGGCTGAAGCCTCGGGTCGGCTGCAGGCGGATGGTTTCGGGCCGCGTCCCGGTGACGTCGGCGGCGCCGCGCCCTTCGGGCGCAAGGGTCTCCATGGGCTTCAACATAAATACGCATCGGCAGGCGTCCCTCAGGCATGAAGCCGCGCACCGTTGCTTGCGGGTCCGTTTCCCGCGTCGGCGTCCGTCAAACTGGCGCCGGCATGGCCGCCCCCTTCTTCAGCGTCGTCGTGACGACGTACAACCGCGAGGGCATCGTCCGCCGCTGCGTCGACAGCTGCCTCGCCCAGGGCTTCGAGGACTTCGAGGTGGTCGTCGTCGACGACGCCTCCAGCGACGGCACCGTCGCCGCCCTCGAGGCCTACGAGGACCCGCGGGTGCGGGTCGTCGCCCACGACCACAACAAGGGCATCAACCCTGCCCGGCACACCGGCACGATCGCGGCCCGGGGGGAGTGGGTCGTCGTCGTCGACAGCGACTGGGAGCTGATGCCGAACGCGCTGGAGCGCCTGCGGGCGGTGATCGAGGCGCTGCCGGAGGGGGTCCGGGTGGTTCGCTTCCGGCTGCTCTGGGACGACGGCTCGATCACGCCCGCCTTCGTCCCGCCGGGCCGCTTCGGCTACGAGGGACGGATCCGCTGGGCGGAGGAGGAGGGGGGCAACGACGCCGGCCGCTGCATCCAGGCCGGAGTCTTCGCCACCACCCCCTACATCGCCGATCGCCGGGGAGCGATGGAGACGCTGTTCGAGCTCGACCTGGCCCGGGCCGAGACGACGCTCTGCATCGACGAGGTGCTCGGCATCGAGCACAGCGACGCGCCCAACAGCTGGCTGCGCAACACCAAGGCCTCCGAGCTCCTTCCCCGCCTGCGCTCCGAGGCTCCCGACATGCTCTGGATGGCCGAGACCGCCCTGGCCCGCCACGGCGAGGCACTGCGCCGGTGTGGAGCCCGCCAGTACGCGGTCCTGCAGCGGGTCGCGGCGACGCAGGCCTTCCTCCTCGGCCGCCGAGGCGACGGCGCTCGCCACGCCCTGCGCGCCCTGCGCAGCCGTCCCCTGGCGCCGCTCAACTGGATCGCCCTCCTGCTTGGGTTGCTCGGTCCGGGCGCGGTCGCCCGCGGCACCTTGGTCCTGCGCCGCCTGCAGGCGGCGCGCGCCTGAATCGCCCTTAGCTTGGGCTAGGCGGCGGGGCGCTGGCCGGAGGAGATGCGCTGAAGGTTGCCGATCGCCTTCTCGTAGCGGCGATCGAGCTCGGGAAGCTCCTTGCGAGCGCGCTCGACGATCATGGCTTTCTTCAGCTCGCTGAGGTTATTGCTAGGGACGGCCATTGACTACCCGAAGTTTAGGGGGTCAGGCGGGGCCGTCAAGGTCGTCGGGCGAGCGAATACCGGCAAGAATCTCAAGCGTGCGGATGCGGCGCTCCTGCAGAGCGCCGAGCTCCTTTGCCTCGGACGCAGCTTCCTTGGCGGCGTATTCGACGTTGCCGAACTTGATTGGAAACTCCCCATGCAGAGCGCGCCAGCCGATCAGTCCGACGATGCCGATCGCGCCGAGCATCGCGCCGGCACGCTCGACGTGAAAGAGAGCCTCCCAGCCCATGGCCACGCCAGGAAGTTGGTCGGGAACCGATGCCTCGGCGCTAGCGAAGATCGCGAGGGCCAGGACGACGACCACTGCGGCAATTCGGAGGCTGGCCATCACGAAGGGCCAATGTATTCAAAGGCCCTTGCTCTCCGTGGACTCGATCGTCGGCTCACCTGGATCGCACCCCAGGGGCCGGCATTCGGGTCTGGCCGGCCGGCTCATGTTCTGTGTCCCGCCAACCGCTCCGGCAGCACCAGCGGGCGCAGGATCGTCGCCAGCATCACCAGCGCCAGCAGCAGCTGGCTGCCGGTCCAGGTCCAGCCGACGGCGACGACGCCGATGTCGGGGATCAGCAGGGCGCTGAGGCCGAGGACGATCGCGAACTGCACGCCCTGGACGACGGCGACGAAGCCGCCGCGGTGCTCGATTCGCGCCACCCCGATCCCGAGGGCGACGATCACGTTCGGGATCGCCCCGACCGCGAGCAGGCGCAGCAGGTTGGTGCCCGCGTCGGCGTAGGCCTGGCCGAAGACGAGCAGAGCCAGCGGCGCGACCAGGGCCGTCAGCGCCGCCATCGGAGCCACCAGGCGCATCGAGTGGGCCAGCGCCTGGCGCGAGAGCCGCCGCAGCCGCGGCATGTCCAGCGCCGCCTCGACGGTCAGGGAGGTGGTGACGTTGAGCGCGACCAGCTGCAGCGAGAGGCAGATCATCCAGGGGACGAAGAAGTAGGCCGCGTCGGCGGCGCCCGCCTGGTTGGCGACCAGGATCGGCAGGTACATGTTGCCGACCAGGGCGAAGAGGTTGCCGCCGTAGTTGCCGGCGGCCATCCGGATCACCTTGTCGCGGTCGAGCGCGCCGACCGAGCGGTCATTGGGGATCAGGCGGCGGAAGATCAGCCAGTTGACGATCAGGATCGCCGGCAGCAGCGGCGCATTCCAGGCGACGAATGGGCCGGCGGTCGGCAGCAGCGCCGCAAGCGCCACCAGCAGGACCAGCTTCGTCGCCGCGTAGAGCGAGTTCTCGAGGGGGATCCAGCGCGCCGTCTGCAGGCCGGTGAGGACGCTGTCCTGCAGGGTGAAGATCGTCATCGCCGCCGTCGCCAGGGTGAAGCCGATCAGCCAATCCGGTTCCTGGAGGAAGTCGAGGGTCGGTGACCAGACGTTGCTGGTGGCGGCGACCAGGGCGCCGAAGAGGAGTGAGAGCCCGGCGGTCAGCGCGTAGCTGCTGAAGACGAGCCGCCGCAGGGCGGTGCCGGCGATCGGCAGGTAGCGAACCAGCACCGCCGAGAGTCCCAGCGAGCAGACCCCGGAGACGAGGCCCATCGCCGAGATCGCGGCGGCGTTCTGGCCGACCTCGTGGGCTGAGTAGGAACGGGCGGCGAGCGCCCAGAAGGCGACCCCCAGCAGGCTGGTGATGCCGGTGCCGATGATCAGGTAGTAGCCGGTCCGGTAGAGCCGGTCGTCGAGATGGCCGCGCAACCGGGCGAGGCCGCGCGGCGCCGGCTCGGTCGAGCTCTCCACTAGGCCCCCCGGCCGCGCCGGGTCGCGATCGCCCGCTCGTAGGCCTGCTCGAAGCGCGGCACGATCGCCGCCGGGCTGAAGGTCGCGGCGCGTTCCCGCGCCGCCGCCCCGAGGCGCCGGCGCAGCGGCTCGTCGTCGATCAGCCTCCGCATCGCGGCGGTCAGCTCGACGCGGTCATCGGGCGGGACCAGCAGCCCGCTTTCGCCGTCGACGACGATGTCGCGCAGGCCGCCGATGTCCGAGGCGATGATCGGCTTGCCGGCGGCGGCGGCCTCCAGCGCGACCAGGCCGAATGGCTCCGGCCAGAGCGAGGGCGTGACCGTGAACATCGCCCGTCGCAGCGCCTCGATCGCGAGCTGGTGCGGCCAGGCGCCGGTCGCGTGGACCCCGGGGCGGTCGGCCAGCTCGTCGAGGTAGCAGCGGCCGACGAGGACCAGCGGCGGCGGGTCCTCCAGCTTGCCGTAGGCGTTGGCCAGCAGCCAGGCCCCCTTGTCGACGGTGGCGTCGCCGAAGAAGAGGATGAACGGCTCATCGGGAAGCTCGGCCAAGCGCGGGTCGTCGGCGACCGGCGGCGGCAGCTCGCCGATGAAGTTCGGGATCACGGTCGAGCGCTCGCCCTCGCCGATCCGGCAGAGCTCCTCGACGGTCGAGCTGACGGGGAGGAAGACGTCGACCTGGCGACGCAGGCGGGGGCCGAACCAGCGCGTGCCGAAGGCCGCCACCATTCCCTTCGACGGCCCGTAGTGCTCGCTGGCGCAGAGCTGGCACTTGACCGGCGCCGGGCCGGAGCAGACGTCGTCCTTGCGGCGCAGCCGCTTGGTCGCGCAGATCAGGCCGTAGTCGTGCAGCGAGAGCGCCAGCGCGCTGGGGGAGCGGCGGGCCAGCGGCAGGTAGGAGTGGGCGATCCAGTTGTGGGCGTGGACGACCTGCGGCCGCTCGCGGCGCAGCACCCGGCTGAGGTCGAGGACGGTCTCGGGGTCGGGAGCCGGGGGCGCGTGGCGGCGCTCGGTGTCCTGGTGGGTGCGGGTGACGCGGTAGCTGCTGCTGCGCAGGGCGTGGACGCGCGCGCCCGCCACCTCCGCCGGTGTCACCCCGCCCGGCTGCTGCAGGGTGGTGATCGAGACCTCGTGGCCGCGAGCGACCAGCTCGCGGCTGAGATCCTCGACCACGCGCTCTTCGCCGCCGACGATCGGTGCAAAGGACTGGGCGAGCATCATGATTCTCACGCCTGAAGACTCGCACGAGCGGGGGCGGCGGGCGTGCCAGAATCCCGCCGGTGCAAAGCGAGCCCCCCGCCGAGCGCACGACCTCGCCGCCGACGATCTCGGTGGTGATCTGCGCCTTCACCTTCGATCGCCTAGAGGTCCTCGGCGAATCGATCTCCTCGCTGCGGGCGCAGACGCCGCCCCCGCACGAGATCGTGCTGGTGATCGACCACGCGCCCGAGCTGCTGGAGGAGGTACGCCGGCTCTGGCCCGAGATCGTGATCGTCGCCAACCGCGAGCAGCAGGGCCTCTCCGGCGCTCGCAACACCGGCGTCGCCGAGGCCAGCGGCGAGGTGGTCGCCTTCCTCGACGACGACGCGATCGCCTACCGCGGCTGGCTGGCGCGCCTCGCCGCCGCCTACGCCGACCCGAACGTGCTCGGCGCCGGCGGCACCGTGCGCCCGCGCTGGGTCGAGGGCAAGCCCGGCTGGTTCCCGCCCGAGTTCGACTGGGTCGTCGGCTGCACCCATTCCGGGATGCCGAGCGAGCTGGAGCCGGTGCGCAACCTGGTCGGCGCCAACATGTCCTTCCGCCGCTCGCCGCTGCTCGAGGTCGGCGGCTTCAGCCACGACCTCGGCCGGGTCGGGACGCTGCCGGTCGGCTGCGAGGAGACGGACCTCAGCATCCGCGTCCACCAGCGCTGGCCCGCGGCCGAGATCCTCTACGACCCGGCCGCCGAGGTCGAACACGTGGTCCCGCCCAGCCGCGGCAAGGTCCGCTACTTCCTCGACCGCTGCCGCGCCGAGGGTCGCTCGAAGGCGGTGCTGACCGGCATGGTCGGCAGCGACGACGGACTCTCCTCGGAGCGCTCCTACGTGCGGCGGACGCTGCCGCTGGGGGTGCTGCGCGGGCTGCGGGACACGCTGCGCGGGGACGCTGGCGGCTTCGGCCGGGCGGCGATGATCCTCGTCGGCCTCGCGGCCACCACCGGCGACTACCTGCGGGTCCGCTCCGGTATCGCCAAGCCCGACGACACCAGCGGCGCCCATCCCAGCTCCAACGGCGGCACGCCGCGGGTGCTGATGGTGACGCCGCGCAGCCCCCTGGCCCAGGGCGGGGTGGAGCGGCACGTGATGGAAGTGAGCCGGCGGATGGCGGCCTCCGGTGTCCACGTCGAGGTGCTCTGCACCGACCCGGAGATCGCCAAGGCGCGGACCGAGACCCGCGACGGGGTCCGCATCCGCACCGTTCGCGCCTGGCCGCGCGGGCGCGACTGGCACCTGGCGCCGGGGATCTGGCGGGAGATGGGGCGGGAGAAGTGGGACCTCGTCCACCTCCAGAGCTACCACACGCTGGTCGCGCCGCTGGCGATGCTGCGGGCGCTGACGCTGCGCGTCCCCTACGTCGTCACCTTCCACGGCGGCGGCCACTCATCGCAGCTGCGCAACCGCTCCCGCGGCGTCCAGATGCGGCTGCTGCGGCCGCTGCTGCGACGGGCGGCACGGCTGGTCTCGATCGCCCGCTTCGAGATCGAGGACTACGGCGCCGCGCTCGGCGTTCCGCCGGAGCGCTTCGCCTTCGTCCCCAACGGCACCGACCTCAGCTTCTCCGGCGCCGAGCTCGCCGGCGCCGAGCCCCCGACGCCGGTCCTGGCCTCGATCGGCCGGCTCGAGCGCTACAAGGGCCACCACCGCGTGCTCGAGGCGTTCCCGCTGGTGCTCGAGCGCGAGCCGCAGGCGCGGCTGCTGATCGTCGGCAAGGGTCCTTATGAAGACGAGCTGCGCCGCCAGGCCGAAGAGCTCGGCGTCGCCGAGCGGGTCGAGATCACCAGCGTCCCCTCCGACGACCCGGGCGGGATGGCGAAGCTGCTCGGCGGCGTCTCGCTGGTGGTGCTGATGAGCGAGTTCGAGTCCCACCCCCTCGTCGCCCTCGAGGCCGCCGCGGCCCGCCGGCGCCTGCTCGTCGCCGAAGCGGGCGGCCTGCGAGAGATCGCCGAGGACGGGTTCGGGCGGGGAATCCCGCTCGAGTCCGGACCCCGGCAGATCGCCGACGCCGCCGTGGAGGAGCTGGCGAAGCCGTTGCCGGAGCGCTCCCCGAGCCTTACCTCCTGGGACGATTGCGCCACCGCGCTGCTCGACCTCTATGGATCGGTTCTTCTAACTGGACGTACGATCCAGGGACAAACGTCCAGCGGTTGAGGCGGCGCTCTAGGGCGAGAGGGCTGGGCCCGATGAGAGGCGGGCGATGCCCCGCCTCCGCCACCTCTCCGCCGTCCTCTCCGTCGCCTTCGCTTGCGCGGGGTTGCTGGCGCCGGCCGCTCTCGGGGCCGAAGGCGTCGGCCGCGCCAAGTCCCTTGGTGGTGGCACCAGGACCGCGACGACTACCAGCGACTCGACTGCTCGAGCGAAGACCACCATCAGCAAAGAAACGCTTTCGGTCGCGACCAAGTCCCCCGTCGCCGGCGCGACGCTCTCCGGCACGGTCGTCTGGGAGGTCTCGGTCCTGGCCGGGGCGCCGAGCAAGGTCGAATTCGCCGTCGACGGCAGCGTCAAGGCAACCGACATCAGCGCCCCCTACAGCGTCAGCCTCGACACCGCCAAGCTCTCCAACGGGTCCCACGCCCTCAGCGCCACCGCCTCCGGCGCCAAAGGCGTGAAGGCGACGACCCAGGTGAGCGTCAAGGTCTCCAACACGACCTCCACTCCAGCGCCCGCACCGGCGCCGACGCCGGAACCCGAACCGACGCCAAGCCCCAGCCCGACGCCGTCCCCGGCCTCCGGCCCGATCTACTGGGGCGCGACGATCGGCTCGCACCTGACCGGCAACCAGGCCCCCTGGGACATGAACGCGGTCACCAAGTTCGAGGAAGGCGCCCGCAAGAAGGTCTCGATGGTCCAGTTCTTCCAGCCCTTCGCCAACTGCAACCCCGGCTGCTCCTTCTACAAGTTCCCGACCAGCCCGATGGAAAGCATCCGCACCCACGGCTCGATCCCGGTGCTGAGCTGGAGCTCACAGTCGATCCCCTCGCTGAAGGACGAGCCGGACTTCCAGCTCTCCGACGTGATCTCCGGCCGCTACGACGCCTACATCCGCGAATTCGCCACCCAGGCGAAGAGCTGGAACCACCCCTACTTCCTGCGCTTCAACTGGGAGATGAACGGTCGCTGGTTCCCCTGGCACGAGGGCGTCAACGGCAACCAGGCCGGCGAATCGGTCAAGGCCTGGCGCCACGTGCACGACATCTTCACCGCGGTTGGCTCCACCAACGCGACCTGGACTTGGTGCCCGAACGTCGAGTACAGCGGCAGCACCTCGCTCGCCTCCCTCTACCCCGGCGACGACTACGTCGACTGGACCTGCATCGACGGCTACAACTGGGGCACCAACCCGGCCAAGCCGGACAAGTGGAAGAGCTTCGACCAGGTCTACAAGCCGACCTACCAGAAGATCGTCGAAACGATTGCCCCTGGAAAGCCGATGATGATCGGCGAGGTCGCCTCGACCGAGTACGGCGGCTCGAAGGCCACCTGGATCAAGGACATGCTGGCCAAGATCCCGGCCGACTACCCGCAGATCCGCGCCCTCCTCTGGTTCGACAAATTCGACAGCAACATGGACTGGCCGGTCGAGACCACGTCTTCGGCCGCCAGCGCTTTTGCCGAAGGGCTGCAGAACCCCGCTTACGTTGGGAACACCTTCAGCAATCTCGCGGCCACCGCTGTTCAGCCGCTGAGTTAGTTCTCCGGGACTGAGGTGGGTGAGGGAGGGAGCAGGTACCCCTCCTCCGGAGTTGACCTCCCCTCGCTTCGCTTCGGGGAGAACCTGCTGCGCGGCTACGCCGCGCAAGAACCAGATTGCATGTCGCCGAACACTCCTCCGGAGGGGTACCTGCCCCCTCCACACGAGCGAGCCCCCGCAGACGCCGAGGGTCCGACAGCTCTTTGTAAAAGCTGCCGTGGATTTGGCCGTCTCAGCAATGTGTGTCGGAGGGGGTCTGGTCGTCCTCCGCGGGAATGTTCGCGAAGCGGCGATATGCAATCTGATTCCCGCCCGCCATAGGCGGGCAGCAACATCGGGAGCCAGCCCCGAGAGGGGCGCGACAAATTCACGCGGAGGACGACCAGACCCCCTACCTACCAACTATTGATTGCAATCGGACATTCGTCCAGGTCCCTGGCAGCCACTGGAACGAATGGCCAGAGGGCCGATGGCCTTGTATGGCCAAAGGCTTCTCGACCCGCTCCGCCGCCCACGTCCTCTGGGTTGCCGTCGCGATGCTGCTGCTCACCGCCGGGATCGCCCTTGCTGCCTCCAGCGGGAAGATCGGTGGGGGGCAGGGGAGTGGCAAGCACGGCCGCGTCAGCGACGCGCGCGCTCTCGTCGGCTCCAATCGCTGCGTGCAGCGGACGGCCGCCAAGCGGGCCAAGCTGCCGCGCGTCCGCCGTCGCTGCGCTCGCAAGCCGGCCGCCGCCGTCAACCCGCAGCCCCTCTACTGGGGCGCGACGATCGGCTCGCACCTGACCGGCGACCAGGCGCCCTGGGACATGAACGCCGTCGCCAGCTTCGAACAGGGCGCCGGCAAGTCGGCCTCGATGGTCCAGTTCTTCCAGCCCTTCGCCGAGTGCGGCGGCTCCGGCTGCTCCTTCGATTCGTTCCCGACCCAGCCGATGGACGACATCCGCGGCCACGGCTCGATCCCGGTCCTCAGCTGGAGCTCACAGGCGATTCCCTCGACCCTCGATCAGCCGGACTTCCAGCTCTCCGACGTGATCTCCGGCCGCTACGACGAGTTCATCGCCGAATTCGCCGCAGAAGCGCGCGACTGGGGCCACCCCTTCTTCCTCCGCTTCAACTGGGAGATGAACGGCAACTGGTTCCCCTGGGCCGAGGGCGTCAACGGCAACGGGACCGGCGAGTACGTCGCCGCCTGGCGCCACGTCCATGACATCTTCGCCGCCGTCGGCGCGACCAACGTCTCCTGGGTCTGGTGCCCGTTCGTCGATCCGGGCGGCTCGCTGACCAGTCTCGCCTCGCTCTACCCCGGCGACGCCTACGTCGACTGGACCGGGCTCGACGGCTACAACTGGGGCACCAACCCCGCTTCGCCGCGCGGCTGGCGGACCTTCGACCAGCTCTTCCGCCGCAGCTACGACGAGATCCAGGCGATCGCACCCTCGAAGGCGATGATGCTCGCCGAGGTCGGCTCCAGCGAGTACGGCGGATCCAAGGCCGAATGGATCCGCGACGCCCTGGCGCGGGTGCCGACCGAATACCCGCAGATCCGCGCCCTTCTCTGGTTCGACAAATTCGACGACGACATGGACTGGCCGATCGAGAGCTCGGCACCCGCCACCGCGGCCTTCGCCGAAGGCGTCCAGCAGCCGGTCTACGTCGGCGCCGGCTACGGCGGCCTCGCCGGCGGCGCGATCGCGCCGCCCAGCTGAGCCGCCGATGCCGCCGAGGCCGATCCCTACACTGGCCGTTCTGTTCTCGAGGGATCACCTGAAGCGCCCCGGCTGGGCGCGCCCGGTCGTTGCGCTGATGCTGGCGCTGCTCGCCTGCGGCTGCTTCTGGGCGCCCGGCGCGCCAGCGGCCGGCACGCCGCACCGCGCCAAGTCCCCGAAGCCGAAGCCGGCCTACTGGGGGGCCTGGATCGGCGACCAGATCACCGGCACCGACGCGCCCTGGGACATGGGCGGGGTCTCCCTCTTCGAACAGATGGTCGGCAAGGGCCTCTCGCTGATCGAGTTCTCGTCCTCCTGGCAGGTCTGCGGCCGCACCTGCACCCCTTACAAATTTCCCTACGAAGCGATGGAAAACGTCCGCCGCTACGGCGCGATCCCGGTCTACAGCTGGGGGGCCGAATCGAGCCCCCGCAGCAGCGAAGTCCAGCCCGAGTTCCAGCTGGCCGACATCATCGGCGGCGCCTACGACTCCTACATCGCCCAGTTCGCGAACGAAGCGCGCGCCTGGGGCCACCCCTTCTTCCTGCGTCCGAACTGGGAGATGAACGGCAACTGGTTTCCCTGGTCGGAGCTCGCCAACGAAAACAGCCCCGGCCAGTACGTCGCCGCCTGGCGCCACATCCACGACATCTTCGCCGCCGTCGGAGCCAGCAACGCGACCTGGGTCTGGTGCCCCTACGCGGACACCGAAAAACGCCTGAAGAAGACGCCGTTGAAGCCGCTCTACCCCGGCAACTCCTATGTCGACTGGACCTGTCTGGACGGCTACAACTGGGGCCGCAACCCGGTCAACCCGAAGCCCTGGCGCAGCTTCGGGGAACTCTTCGACCCCGCCTACACGGAAGTGACGAAAAAGGTCGCTCCCCGCAAGCCGCTGATGCTGGCCGAGTTCGCGACCAGCCCCAACGGCGGTCACAAGGCGGCTTGGATCCGGCAGATGTTCGAAAAACTTCCTCGTAAGTACCCGCGAGTCCGCGCTCTGATCTACTTCAACACGGTCGATCGCGGGGTGGACTGGCCTCTGGAGACCTCTCCTCCCGCCGCCAAGGCATTCTCGAAGGGGATCAGCAAGGGCATCTACGCCAACAACCGGTTTGCCGAACTGGCTTCGGCTCCAATCCCGCCGCTGCGCTGATCTTCGGGAGCCCGCTTTCCGTAACAAGCTCTGACGGGTGCCGCAGCAATCGGCTCCAGATCGGGTTTCAAGGCGCGAAACGATGAACCAGAACCAGAACCAGAACCAGACGAGACGCCGGTGGCCGAAGGGCTTACTGCTGGTGGGCACGGCCTGCCTCCTCCTCGTGGCGCTGCTCGCGCCGGGCGCAGCGGCGGCGAAGAAGCGCCCGCCGGCCTCGCTCTACTGGGGCGCCCAGATCGGCGAGCAGATGACCGGGGAAGCGGCGCCCTGGGACATGGCGCCTGTCTCGCGTTTCGAGCACATCGCCGGCAAGGGCCTCTCCCTGATCGAGTTCGCCAGCCCATTCGCCGAATGCTCCAGCACCGGCTGCGTGATGACGCGCTTCCCGACCACACCACTGGACAACGTGCGCCGCTACGGCGCGATCCCGGTCTTCAGCTGGAACTCGACCTCGAGCCCGCCGAGCCTCGACCAGCCCGACTTCAACCTCGGCACCCTGCTCTCCGGCCGCTACGACGCCTACATCCGCGAATTCGCAACCAAAGCGAAGGAGTGGGGTCACCCCTTCTTCCTCCGCTTCAACTGGGAGATGAACGGCTTCTGGTTCCCCTGGTCCGAAGGCGTCAACGGCAACACCCCCGGGCAGTTCGTGGCCGCCTGGCGCCACGTGCACGACATCTTCACCCAGGTCGGCGCCACCAACGCCACCTGGGTCTGGTGCCCCAACATCGATCTCAGCGGGGCCCTGATCCCACTCGGCCGGGTGTATCCGGGTGACGACTACGTCGACTGGACCGCGCTCGACGGCTTCAACTGGGGCGAGCGCGCCGGCTCGCCGGGCTGGCAGTCCTTCAACCAGGTCTTCCACCGCACCTACCGGCGGATCGTCACCAAGGTGGCGCCGACCAAGCCGATGATGCTGGCCGAGGTCGCCTCGACCAACAAGGGCGGCAACAAGCCCGCCTGGATCCGCGACATGTTCGACAAGGTCCGCCACAAGTACCGCAAGGTCCGCGCCGTCATCTGGTACGACGTCGACGACCGCGGCACCAACTGGCCGATCGAGCGCAGCAAGAAGGCAAGCAACGCCTTCCGCGACGGCGTCAAGCCGGGAGCCTTCCGCCCCAACCTCTACGGCGGCATCCCCGGCGTCCCGATCCAGCCCCCGCCGCGATAGGCGGATGGGTAGGGGGTGCCTCTGTGAAAGACCCTCGCGCAGCTGAGCGGACTCGAGGGCGCCAACATCCCCTTCGCGCAAAGATCAGCCGAACGCTCGGTTATCACCGTGACGAGTCGTCCGCATCACACCCGCAGCGTCGAGGATACGTCGGTCTGCCGGGAAGCAAAGGGAACCTCTCCCGAGCGACCTTTGGCAACAAACTCGACACGGCGATTGAAATGAGGGGGAAGTAGACGCCAGAGAGGCGAACTTCGAGTAACTACTCGATCACGGTGTCGGGGCCGTCAAACGTCCCGCCTTCGTTCAGAATCGCCGTGTTGTTGCCCTTCATTCGCAGGCCGCGGCTCTCGATATGGGTTCCCGGCCCCATCCGGATGCCGACGCCGCGATTGCGAATATCGACATCTATAAAGAATCCGCGGTTCACTTACGCACGCCTGGCGACTCAAAGGCCAGCGCTCCGAACGTCGCCGGGAAAGTGGGCTCGTCGTCACCCCCGCCGCGCTCATGCCTGCGTGCGGCGGCGGCGGCCTTGATCCCCTGCGCCCGCTTCAGAGTTTCAGCTTGGAGGTCTCGCAGTTCCTGCCAGCCCTGCTCGTCTAACTCCAGAGGAACCCAACTCAGGTGTCGGTCGGTCCGCTTGTCGAAGGTGCCCTGGTAGATCGCTCCGTCGGCCCTGGCGACGAGCATCTGCAAAGTCGAGCGTGAGATCTGCTTTCGCACCTCGAAGCTCAGCGCCTCGAAGTCCTCATCGGTATGAAGCGCCAGCATCTTGCTCCGGTAGATGTGCTCGCTGGTCCCCCGCCTTGGAATCCGTTCGTGCAAGACCACGCAGTCGGCTTTCAGCAGCTCTTTGAAGTGGTAGGCGACAAACGAGAGCCCGTTTTTCTCGTCGCCTCCAAAGTCGAAGCCCGGCGGCAGTAGGCCACGACGGAAGAACTGAATGGGGCTGATATCCCCCTCGCAGAGGACTTCGAGGATGCGGATGCGGACCGGGTGTTTCAGTGCCTCGCAGACCGTTTGATCCTTCGGTGGTCGTTTGTCGGCTCGGCTCCGGCCAGATCTTTTTGGTGCCGCCTCCATACAGGTCCTCCTGAACAGTTGAAACCGTTTAGATCGCGTGAACATATCCGAATAACGGGTTGAGTTAAACGCTATTTGCGGCTGATCTCTCTGCTAGTAGAGCGGCTTCTATTAGTAGAGGTAGTTCTATTAAAGGCCGGGTTCCCCGAAGCAACGGGAAGGGGGTGAACTCGGATGAAGATCATCGGCAGCGCGCCGGTCCACCCGGCCGCGTCCATCAACAAGGGGGGCTGAATCGCGCCCTCGTAGGTGGCCCTGGTCTGGACGGCAGTGAGGCCGGGGCCACTTCTGCAAAAGTTGCCACGCCGCTTTTGAATGAAGCCGCCGCACTGCGGGCGTCCCCCTATCCCGTGTCGAAAGAGGGCGGGTACCCCTCTGACAAAGGCTCAAGAAGTCACGCATGCACCCGTAGGTTCGACCAGCTGCGCGACGGTCTTTGGCAGAGGGGGTACCCGCCCTCTACCAACGAAGCTCTGAAGAGGGGACGCCCTAAGCGGCGGCCCGGGCGCGCTCTTTGGCGACCTCGGGCTCGACGTTGTGCCGCGGGTTGCGGAGGCTGCGGCGACGACGGGCCTCCTTGAAGATCGTGCCGAGGACGCGGAAGCCGTCGCGGAAGGTCTTCAGGTTGCTGTCGCCGGAGATCCGCTCTTTCTCGTAGCTCGGCACCTCGGTGATCTTCATCCCGGCCGAGGCCATGCGGAGGTTGATCAGCGTCTCCACCTCGAAGCCGGGTACGTCGAGGGAGATGAAGGGGAGGCAGCGGGCCCAGAAGGCGTTGTAGCCGTAGCAGAGGTCGGTGAAGTGAGTGCCGTGCATCATGTTGGCGGTGCCGCTGAGGACCGAGTTGCCGAGGCTGCGCAGGCGCGTGATGTCGGCGCTGCCGCCGCCTTCCATGTAGCGCGAGCCCTTGGCGAAGTCGGCACCGGCCTCGAGGGCGGCGACGAAGCGGGGGATCTCGGCCGGGTCGGCGGAGCCGTCGGCGTCGAGCATCACGACCAGGTTGCCGGTCACGGCGGCGAAGCCGGTGCGGAAGGCGTCGCCCTTGCCGCGGCCGCTCTGGCTGGTGACGCGAATGCCGGGATAGGCGGCGCGGGCGGCCTCGATCGTGTTGTCCTTCGAGTTGCCGTCGACGAGGATCACCTCGTGCAGGCCCCCGGGTAGTTCGGAGAGCACCGGTCCGATGTTCCTCTCCTCGTTCATCGCCGGCACGACCACGCTGACCCTGGTCCGCCGAGTGTCGCGGCGGTTCGGGCCCTTGTAGGGGATGGCGCCGCGGGCGGCGAGCGCCTCGACCTCGATCAGTGGCACGCCACCGACCCGGTTCGGGGTCGCCGACTGGGCCTCGAGCAGGTCCAGCGGGCGCGGCAGCAGGCTGACCGGGACGCCGATCGACTTGAAGGCGCGGACGAGTTCGAGCAGGCCTTCGTCGTCGGCATTCTGGCTGGAGATCACGACCCGGTCGGCGTGGTAGCGCTCGACCACCTCGAGGGCGGCGACGCGGCCCGCGGTGCCGGGATCCTTTTCGGCCGGCGGCACGGTGCCGACGACGTTCGCGTATTTCTTCAGCGGCGCGTAGGCGCGCAGGCGTTCGGCGACTTCCTCGTCGCCGACCAGGACCCAGCGCTCCTGCGGGTTCAGCCGCTCGACGTAAGGGGTCGTCAGCGAGCGGCAGAAGCTGTCGAGGACGATGAAGCCGAGCCACAGCCCGAGCTGCTCGAGGCTGCCGAGCGGCGTCAGCAGGGAGGCCGACCAGACGAAGAGGGCCGCCACCAGGTAGCGGATGATCGGCCAGCCGGCGCCGCGCTCGTCGCTCCGGGCCGACTCGCTGCCGTAGACGCCGAGCAGGCCGTAGACCACGAGGAGGATGATCGGGGCGACCGGGAAGGCGGGGACGAACCCCACGCCCCCGAGGGCGGTGACCACGGCCAGGATGGCCGAAGAGGAGAGGAAGTCCACCAGCGGCATCAGCCAGAGGCCGGGGCCGCGCCGGGCCATCGGCATCGCGCCGAGGGTCGGGCGATCCTGGACAAGGGCTTCCCGCGTGCCGGGTTGCGCCTGGAACGGGGGATCGAAGGGGACGTCGGTGGAAGATTGCATGGCGTAGTGGACTGGGTTTATCTGTAAGGCCTAAACGAGGGAAGGGTTGCGGTTGTCAACGCAGAGTCCGTATCGGCAGCGGCTTTGGATCACATGAGCAGCTGCAACGGGGGAATCGCCCCATGCAGATTAGGGGATCGAAAAATGGAAAAATTCGTTTTTCCCAATACTGGGGCCCGGTCTCCCGGGCCACCTCAGCACTGCCTGGCGCGTGCCTAGCTCTCGTAAGCCTGGGCGAGCTCTGGATCCTTCTCCGCCAGCATCTCCGCCAGCTCGACCATCACCTTGCACTGCTTCCAGGTGGCGTCGTCCTGCATCTTGCCGTCGATCATGTGGACGCCGCGTCCGTCGGGGATCGCCTCGATCACTTTCTTGGCGAACTTGACCTCGTCCGGCGGTGGGCTGAAGACCTGCTTCGCGATCCCGATCTGCACCGGGTGCAGCGACCAGGCGCCGACGCAGCCCATCAGGAAGGCGGCGCGGAACTGGGTCTCGCAGCCGGCCGTGTCCTTGATGTCGCCGAACGGCCCGTAGAAGGGGAGGATGCCGGCGGAGGTGCAGGCGTCGACCATGCGGGCGATCGAGTAATGCCAGAGGTCCTGCTGGGCGCTGACGCGGTCGGCCTCGGGGTTCTCCGGGTCCACCGGGTCTTCCATCACCCGGTAGCCGGGGTGGCCGCCGCCGACGCGGGTCGTCTTCATCCGCCGCGCCGCGGCGAGGTCGGCCGGGCCGAAGCTCATGCCCTGCATGCGCGGGCTGGCGTTGGCGATCTCCTCGAGGTTGACCACGCCCTGCGGGGTCTCGAGGATCGCGTGGACGAGGATCGGCCGCGAGAGGCCGGCCTTCGCCTCCAGCTGGGCGAGCAGGCGGTCGACGTAGTGGATGTCGTGGGCGCCCTCGACCTTGGGCACCATGATCGTCTCCAACTGGTCGCCGATCTCGCTCACCAGCTGGGTCAGGTCGTCGAGGACCCAGGGGCTCTCCAGCGCGTTGACGCGGGTCCAGAGCGAGGTCTGGCCGAAGTCGTTCTCCTTGGCCGCCTGGATCAGGCCGGAGCGGGCGGCCTCCTTGCGGTCGACCGGGACCGCGTCCTCGAGGTTGCCGAGGAGGATGTCGGTCTGTTCGGCGATCTTGCCTGCCTTGGCGACCATCTTCTCGTTCGAGAAGTCGAGGAAGTGGATCATCCGCGAGGGCTTGACGGGGATCTCGCGGAGGGGCTCCGGGGCGCCGATCGCCTGCGGCAGGAAGAACTCTCTGGGGTGTCTCAACGTGCTCCTCGGGTCGTTTCGAAGTTCGGGGGCGGCTAAATCTAATGAGCGTGTCGGTTTGCCGCCTCCAGCGGGCCTAAATTGCCTGCTATCGAGGGATCTCAGCGGGACAGCACGCAGGACTGGATCGTGCCGCGGCGCGCGGTGCCGACCGTTGCCGAGCTGGAGGCGCGGATCGACGAGGCGGTGGTTATCGCCCGTGTTTCCGAGGAAGGGGTTCGGGAGGTGGGGGAGATGGCTGTTGATGCCGCCCGGCAGGCGCGCAGGGCCGCGGAAGCCGCTGAGGAAAGCGCGCGCGCGGCAGCTGCGAGTGCCGCTCGACCGGCGGCTGCGCGGGCGCCTGGGCCGGCGGGTCCTGTCGCCGCAGGGGACCCACCCCCCCCTGCGCGGCAGGAGGGGGTCCCCCCTACGACGCCACCCACCGGAAGGGACGGGGATGGGCAGATGCCAGGGAGGGACGAGGAGGTTTCGGCTGCCGCCGGGGCTGAAGAGGATTCAGCTGCCCAGACCGGAGAGATTGCTGCTGTGGTTCCCCAGCCTCGATTCGAGGACAGGTTCCGGCACTTCAGTGAGCGGGCTGACCGGCTTTCTGGGCGGTTGCGGCGGCTGGGGGCTCCGGTTGGAGGTTCCAGCGTTGGCGTAGGGCGGCGGCGAGGCGACGGCTGATTGGGCCGCTGCCCGGCAGCGGTGTGCTGTCGAGGGACGCGGCTGGTTCGATGCCGCGGACGGAGTTGGTGAGGAAGACCTCGTCGGCGCTGAGGAGGTCATCGACATGGAGCGGTTGCTCGCGCACGTCGACGCCCTCGGCGGGGGCGATGGCGAGGACGGCGGCGCGCGCGGTGCCTGGGAGGATGCGGCCGTCGGCGGGGGGTGTCCAGAGGGTCTCTTCGCGGACGGCGAAGATGTTGGCCCAGCCGGCCTCGAGCAGCTCCTCCCCATCGTGGATCAGCTGACCCGCACCGTTGTCGGGATGCTCCATGCCCCGGCGGTCGACCCACTTATGAGACCCGTGGCCGCCCGGAACCGAGTGAGAGCAAAGTTCGGCGCCGCGCTCCGGGAAGACCGCCTCCGGCACGACCCCACCTGCAAGTAGGTCGTGCCGGAGGCGGTCTTCCCCCGGGGCGACAGTGAGACGGAGCCGTCCGAGTTGGATGCCGCGGGCGGCAGTGGTCAGCTCTTCTCGGGCCCCTGCGGGAAGATCCGAGTCGCAGAGTTCATCCAGGCTCCGCCGCAACCGCGCCAGGTGTGCGTCGAGCTCGACGGGCTCGCCGCCGACCACCAGCAGCGTCTCGAAGACGCCCTTACTCGGATCCGGCCGCCAGCCGCTCGTCGCCACAGGGGTATCTTGCCTGCGCGGCCCGGTCGATGCTGACGCTGCTGATCGACAACTACGACTCCTTCACCTACAACCTCTTCCAGTTGTTGGCGTCGGTGAACGGCCGCGAGCCGCTCGTCGTCCGCAACGACGGGGCGAGCTGGGACGAGCTCGAGCAGCTCGATTTCGACAACGTCGTCATCTCGCCGGGGCCGGGGCGGCCGGAGCGGGCGGGCGATTTCGGCATCTGCGCCGAGGCGATCCGCCGCTGCGAGCGCCCGCTGCTCGGCGTCTGTCTCGGGATGCAGGGACTTGGCTGGGTGGAGGGGGGAGTCGTCGAGCGGGCGCCACGGCCGCTACATGGCCGCGTCGTCGCGGTCGAGCACGACGGCTCCCAGCTCTTCGCCGGCATCCCCAGCCCGTTCGAGGCCGTCCGCTACCACTCGCTCGCCCTACCGCACCCGCTGCCCTCGTCCCTGCGCGAGATCGCCACCTGCAACGGCGTGCCAATGGCCCTCGAACACCGCGACCGCCCCCAGTGGGGAGTCCAGTTCCACCCAGAGTCGATAGCGACCGAGCACGGCGCCCAACTCCTAACGAACTTCCGCAGCCTCACATCGCGTGGTTCTTTTGTCCGGAATAACAGGACAAAGGAACCACGCGATGCCGTTCCGGGGCCGAGGGATCAAACCCGTGGTTCCTTTGTCCGCGATAGGAGGACAAAGGAACCACAGAACGATGGGACGGCTGTGGCGGTGCGGCGCTTGCATTACGCTCCAGACCCCGAAGCGGCCTTCGCCTCTCTGTACGGGGCCAGCGAGTACGCCTTTTGGCTCGACAGCAGCCGTCCGGGCGAGAGGGGGCGGTTTTCCTTCATGGGAGACGCCTCGGGGCCGCTCGCCGAGGTGCTTCTGCACCAAGCCGGGGAGGGGGAGCCGCTCCTCGATCGCCTCCAAGAGCGCCTCGACCAGATGCGCCCGGCCGAGCTTCCCGACCTCCCCTTCGAATTCGACTGCGGCTTCGTCGGCTACCTCGGCTACGAGCTCAAGTCCGAGTGCGGCCACTCGTCTCCTCACAGCTCCGAGCACCCCGACGCGGCCCTGATCTTCAGCGACCGCCTGATCGCCGTCGACCACGAGCAGATGCGGACCTACCTCCTCTGCCTCCACAATCCGGATGAAGAGGAGACGGCCCAGGCCTGGCTCAGCACCACGGCCGAGCAGCTAGCGGATCTGACCACGGCTCCGGATGGCGCGTCGGGGGAGTCTCGCCGGACCCTCCCCGCTGTTGTCCGCCGAGACTCCCCCGACGCGCCCCCCACGGCCCTGTCCCTCAACCGCTCCCGCGACCAATACCTGAGCGACATCGAGACCTGCCTAGACCATCTCCGAGAAGGGAGCAGCTACGAGATCTGCCTGACAAACCAGGTCCAGTTGGACTTAGAAGTCGACCCCTTGGACCTCTACCTAGAACTTCGCCGAGCCAATCCCGCCCCCTTCGCCGCCTACCTACACCTAGGCGCCCGAGCCGTCCTCAGCTCCTCCCCCGAGCGCTTCCTCCGCGTCACCCCCGACGACGTAGCCGAAGCGCGCCCGATCAAGGGCACCAGCCGCCGCGGCTCTACTCCGGCGGAGGACGCCGCCCTCGCGACCGCCCTCGCCGCCGACGAGAAGAACCGGGCCGAGAACCTGATGATCGTCGACCTGCTGCGCAACGACCTCGGCGCGGTCTGCGAGGTGGGCAGTGTCGAGGTGCCGGCAATGATGGCGGTCGAGAGCTACGAGACAGTCCACCAGCTCGTCTCCTCGGTGCGCGGTCGCCTGCGCCCCGGCGCCTCGGCCACCACCGCGATCCGCTCCTGCTTCCCACCCGGCTCGATGACAGGCGCGCCGAAGAAGCGCACGACCGAGATCCTCGACGCGCTCGAGGACGCTCCCCGCGGCGTCTATTCCGGCGCGATCGGCTGGCTGGGCCTCGGCGGCGGCGCCGACCTCTCGGTCGCGATCCGCACCATCGTCCTCGCCGGCGGCCGCGCCACGGTCGGCGCCGGCGGTGCGATCGTCCTCGACTCCGATCCCGAGCGCGAGTACGAGGAGATGCTGCTCAAGGCCGCCGCCCCGCTGCGGGCGGTCGATCCCGAGTTCGACCCCGCCTCTATATCCTTGGCTCTCCAGAGCGCCGCCGCAGCCGCGTTGCCGCGCTGATCCGATCTCCGATCCCGACCGAAGCAGGAGCAATGGCCGTAGACACCGCCGCTTACCGCGAAATGACCGACGAGCAGCAGGCGATCATCGAAATGGTCCGCCAGTTCGCCGACGAGCAGATCATCCCCAACGCCGAGCACTACGACCACGAGGACTCCTTCCCGGAGCCGATCGTCGAGCAGATGAAAGAGCTCGGCCTGTTCGGGGTGACGATCCCCGAGGAGTACGGCGGCATGGGGCTCGACCTGACCACCTACGCGATGATCGTCGAAGAGCTCTCGCGCGGCTGGATCTCGATCTCCGGCGTCGTCAACACCCACTTCATCGGCTCCTAC
>DATFQO010000093.1:0-5177 GCA_035264245.1 Solirubrobacterales bacterium | reverse complement strand
CGTCGCCTTGTAGCGGAAGCGCTCGACGAAGCGCTCCATCCGCGCGATCTCCGCCTGCTGGCGCTCGATCGCTTTGCCGAGGGCGATCTGCCGCGCCGCCTGCTCCTGGCGCCAGGCGTGCCAGGGGCCGGCGAAGAAGCGGGCCCGCTGTGCCTCCAGCTCCAGCACCGAGGTCCCGACTGCCTCGAGGAACCAGCGGTCGTGGGCGACGAGGACGACCGCGGCGTCGAGGTCGACCAGGTAGCGCTCGAGCCACTCCAGCGAGGGGATGTCGAGATGGTTGGTGGGCTCGTCGAGCAGCAGCAGGTCGGGACGGGTGGCGAGTGCGCGCGCCAGCGAGGCCCGGGTCAGCTCCCCGCCCGAGAAGGTCGAGAGCGGCCGCTCGGCCTGCTCGGGCTCGAAGCCGAGGCCGCGCAGCACCGCGAGGACATCGTCGCGCCAGCGGTAACCGCCGCCGGCTTCGAGCCGCTGTTGCGCGGCGGCGTAGGCCCGCATCGTCTCCTCGCTCACCTCGCCGCCCATCTCCCCCTCCAGCCGCTCCAGCTCGACCTCGGTCTCGAGCATGTCGGTGCGGCCGGAGAAGACGTACTCGCTCAGCTTCATCGCCGATTCCCGCGGCGGGCGCTGGTCGTGGAGGGCCACCCGGGCGCCGCGCTGCACCGTCAGCGAGCCGCTGTCCGGACGCAGCTCGCCGGAGAGCACCCGCAGCAGCGTCGACTTGCCGGCGCCATTGCGGCCGGAGAGCGTCATCCGTTCGCGCGGCTCGAGCTTGAAGCCGACGTCCTCGAAGAGGAGCTTGCCGCCGACGTAGACGTCGAGCGAGGTTGCGGTCGCGATTGCCATGAGACGACCAAGGTAATGGCCCGATGGCCGTCACTCCGCCGCGGTGAGCCGAGCGATCTGCTCGATCGTTCCCATCGTTCGCCGCGTGTCGGTGCCGAGCAGCTTCTCGATCGCCTTCAGGTCGAGGTCGGACTCGAGCAGGCCGCCGCTCGGCAGCCAGTAGAGCTCGCGGCCCTCGATCGCCAGCAGATCCTCGTCGCCGGCCAGCGCCAGCGCCTTCTTCTTCGCCGCCATCTCCTCGTCGCTGCGGAGGAATACCGGCACGTCGTAGCCGAGCCGCTCGTCGAGTTCCGTTTCCAGCCGGCTCGCGAGCCTGCCCTCGGCCTCGTGCTTCGACGGCGCGAAGATGACGTTGCCGCTGGCGCGGAAAGTCGAGACCTCCTCGAATCCCATCGCCTCGAAGTGCGCCCGCAGCTCCTCGTTCTTGATCCGCCTCCTGCCGAGGTTCATCCCTCGCAGGAAGGCGACGTAGCGGTCCATGGCGGCACCCTAGCCGCAATTGTCCCCGCTATAACCAGGACAATTGCGTATGGACGACGTGCTGCCCGACGTACTTTCCCCCCGTCTCGCCGTCGTCTTCTGCGGCAACGCCGCCGGGAAGGTTTCGGCGCGGCGAGGAGCGCCATACGCGGGTCCCGGCAACTACTTCTGGCAGGCCCTGCACGAGGTGGGCCTGACGCCGACGATCCTTGCCCCGGAGGAATTCCGACGCCTGCCCGAGTTCGGCCTCGGCTTGACCGACGCCTGCAAGACCCGCTACGGCTCCGACGCAGAGGTGGGAACGGCGCAGCACGACCCGGACCGGGTGCGGCGCGCTGTTCGTGAGTTCCACCCGGAGCACCTCGCCTTCGTCGGCAAGCAGGCGGCCAAGATCGTCCTCGGCCGGCCCGTCGACTACGGCCGTCAGCCAGAGCCCGTCGAAGGCGCTCCGGCATGGGTGCTCCCCTCCACCTCCGGCCTGGCGCGCCGCTTCTGGAGCATCGAGCCATGGCGGGAGCTCGCTGCGGCGGTCCGTCAGCCCGGGCGGACCCGCGGCGATCGCGGCCGCCGATAAGCGCGGTGTCGTTCCGCTTCCCTCGCCAGCCGGGTGAATGCCTCGTCCCGCCGCCACTCCGCTGGCGTACGAATGCCCTTGCACTTGTTGCACGCCCGGCAGGTGGCAACCAGGTTGGCGGGGGTGGTCGCGCCGCCACGCGCTCGTGGGTCGACGTGGTCCACCTCGGTCGCCTCGCGGCCGCAGTAGCTGCAGATCCAGCTGTCGCGGTGCAGGACGGCACCGCGCAGCAGCGGGTGGATGCGTCGCTGCGCCGGGTCGGATGCCGACGGATCCCAGTGAAGGAGCGGGTTGGAAGCTGAGGGAATTCGCATGGAGAAGCCGGATCGCCCCGCCGCGATCCTTCACGTACCCAAACCCGGGAAAAAGCCCGAGGTTTCGCTCCGAAAAGAAAAAGGGGGCGCCGGAGCGCCCCCTTGCCGCGCTAGTGCCGGGGCGGGTCGCGGTCGTCGCGGTCCGCCTCGTAGGGCTCGCGCGAGCCGGACTTGGCGAGGCCGCGGCTGATCATGTAGCCGACGGCGACGATGGCGACGTAGAGCCACGCCTGCCTGGCGATGAACTCGTCGGTCCCGGGGGCGGTGTCGCCGCCCTTGATCAAGGCGGCGGCTATGAGGATGCCGACGATCACCGCCACCATCGCCCAGAACTCGGTCGTCTTGAATGCCTGTTTCGTCTCCGTCGACAGGCGGCGGACTACGCTGCGCCCTTCCGTCCGATCGATGCTCGAACCGGCACCGCGGGTTCGGGTCGTTGCTGCCTCCATGGCTCGTTCCTCCTGATTCTTTCGCTTCCGATTTTCCCCAAGATCGGCGCGTCCCTGGCGAGACTCCCAACGTTGGATCCAGCAATCGGCCCCCGCAGGCGTTTCCCAGAAATTGGTTCGAATTTGGGATCCGGTCGAGGGCATCAGGCAATTACCCCGGCCTGTCGATGGGAAACCAGATCTAGGGGTGACGGAAGACGAACTCCTCGCCGCCGGACGAACCGGGACGAGGAGTTGATGGAGGCGCCGAGATTCGAACTCGGATCCGCGGACGCGGTGCGAGGGTGTCTACAGGTTTAGCTGGCGCTTTGTTCTCGTCTCCCGGGGTCCGCGCCAGCGGGCACTGCGGGAGATAAAGCCCCTTCGATGTCCCCTTGCGGTCAGGGCGATCCGCCTGGGTGAGCCCGCATTTTGAAGCCGGTGCCCCTTCCCGCGGGCGGGGAAGGACCGACTCTCACAGCGCTTAGCTATTGACTAAGCGGCGAGGGCGAACTCATGGTCCGCACGTATTGGTTTGTGCTGGGGTTTAACGAGGCCTCCAGCAACCTCGACCTGCAACCTTTCGCACGAGTCGACCACGTCGAAGCCTGTCGCCCCCGTGCTTGGGAATGCCCACCGATTGTACGCCGTCGGGGCGGCCGGCCTGCGAGGATGCACTCCGTGAACGAGCGCAGCTACGACGCGATCGTGCTCGGCGCCGGCCCCGCGGGCGAGGTCTGCGCCGGTCGCCTGGCCGACGCCGGCTGGCGGGTGGCGATCGTCGAGCGCGACCTGATCGGCGGCGAATGCTCCTACTACGCCTGCATGCCCTCGAAGGCGCTGCTGCGCCCGGCCAACGTCCTCGCCGAGGCGAAGCGGATCCCCGGCGTGCCGACCGGCCACGGCGAGCTCGAGGCGGACCTGGTCCTCAGCCGGCGCGACGAGGTGATTCACGGGGAGGACGACTCGGGACAGCTGCCCTGGCTGGAAGAACGCGGGATCGAGCTCTTCCGCGGCGACGCCCGCTTCGACGGGGAGCGGCGAATCGCCGTCGACGAGAACGTCCTCACCGCCGAGAAAGCGGTCGTCGTCGCCACCGGCAGCAAGGCGGCGATGCCGCCGATCGACGGGCTGGACGCCTTGGACAAGACCAAGGTCTGGAACAACCGCGACGCGACCACCGCCAAGCAGGTGCCGGAGAGCATGATCGTGCTCGGCGGCGGGCCGGTCGGCAGCGAGCTCTCCCAGGCCTGGGCCAGCCTCGGCACCGAGGTCACCCTGGCCGAGGGCGGCGAGCACCTGCTCTCGCGCGAGGAGGCCTTCGCCGGCGAGGAAGTCGCGAAGTCGCTGCGGGAGAACTTCGGCGTCGACGTCCGCACCGGGACGAAGGTCGAATCCGTCGAGGCCGGTGGCGCCGGCGTCGTCGCCCACCTCAGCGGTGAAGACAGCGTCGAGGCGGCGACGATCCTGATCGCCGTCGGGCGCACGCCCCACACCGCCGACCTCGACCTCGAGGCCGCCGGCGTCAGCCCCAACGAGCACGGCTACCTCGACACCGACGACCGGCTGCGGGTCGGCGGCCGCGAGTGGCTCTACGCGATCGGCGACGTCAACGGCCGTGCTCTCTTCACCCACATGGGCAAGTACCAGGCCTGGGTAGCCGCCGAGAACATGCTGGGCCGCGACGTGGCCGCGGTCGCCGAGGGGATCGGCTCACCGCGAGTCACCTTCACCGACCCCCAGGTCGCCGCCGCCGGCAAGACGCTGGACCAGGCACGGGAGGCGGGAATCGACGCCCGCGCCGTCGAGGTCCCCACCGACGGCACCCCTGGAGCCAGCTTCCAGGGCAAGGACACCGGCGGCACCGCAAGGATCGTCGCCGACCAAGCCAAAGACACCATCATCGGCGCCACCTTCACCGGCTTCGAGACCGCCGACTTCCTCCAGGCGGCAACCGTTGCAATCGTCGCCGAGATCCCCATCTCAAAACTGAGGCACGCAATCGCGCCCTACCCAAGCCGCAGCGAGTTCTGGCTAAAGCTCCTCGAGAAGTACGAAGAAGAGGACGGCTAGTCGAACCGCCGGGGAGGGGTCCGCCGGACGCTCCCCGCTGTTGTCCGCCGGACCCCTCCCCGGCGGTTCCCTACTAAACGGTCGAGCGAGTCTTCAAATCTTCAAGCAGCTCAACCGGGAACCCAGCAACCTGGTCGAGGTCGTCAACCGTCTTGAAGCCCCCAAGCCGCTCGCGATGAGCCAGCAACCGCGTCGCCTGGGTGACCGAGAGGTTCTGCTCGCGCAGCTGCTCGAAGGTGACGCTGTTGAGGTTGATCTGTTCGCCACCCGCCGGGGCGCCGAAGCTCGGTGCCGCTTCGGCGGGCGCGCCGAAGGCGGGAGCGGGAGGCTCGGCCGCGGGCGGCGCTGGAGGCGGTGCCGACTGGAACGGCTCGGCCGGCGTAGGTGGCGGCGTCGGCGGTGAGAACGATTCGGCCGGCGGCGGAGGCGGCGTCGGCGGTTCAGCCGCGGCCGGCGGCGCGTAGG
>DATFQO010000092.1:0-13006 GCA_035264245.1 Solirubrobacterales bacterium | reverse complement strand
CCGAAGATCTCCTCGCGCATGATCCGCATCTCGTGGGTGACGCCGGTGAGGACGGTGGGAGCGACGAACTTGCCCGGCAGGCCGGGGACCTCGGTCGGGCCCCCGCAGCGCTTGGTCGCGCCCGAGGCGACGGAGTCCTCGATCAGGTCGCAGACGATCTCGTACTGGTCCTCGGAGGTCATCGGCCCGATCGCCGTGTCCCAGTCGAGCGGGTTGCCCAGCGCCAGCTTCTCGGCCTCGCGGACGACGCCCTCGACGAAACGGTCGGCGACGTCGCGCATCACGTAGACGCGCTCGATCCCCGAGCAGGTCTGGCCGGCGTTGGCGAAGCCGCCCCAGACGGCGCCGCTGATGGCGTTGTCGAGGTCGGCGTCGGAGCAGACGATCATCGGGTCCTTGCCGCCGAGCTCCAGGACCGAGCCCTTGAGGTCGGCGGCGCAGACCTCGCCGACCTTGCGACCGACGTCGACCGAGCCGGTGAAGAAGACCTTGCCGACGCTGGAGCGGCAGAGCGCGTCGCCGATCCGGCCGCCGCCGTGGACGACGCGGATCAAGCCCTCGGGTAGGCCGCCCTTCTCGAAGACCTGGCGGATCCGCTCGCCGAGCAGCGGCGTCAGGCTGGCCGGCTTGAGGACCACGCCGTTGCCGGCCATCAGCGCGATCGCGACCTCGCCGAAGGGGATCGACCAGGGGTAGTTCCAGGGCGCGATCACGCCGACGACGCCGATCGGCTCGTAGGAGAAGCGGCCTTTCTTGGAGAGCGTGAAGGCCTGGGTCATCGGCACCTTCTCGTCAGCGAGGATCTTCGGCCCCGCCTTCGCGCACCAGTGCAGCGCATCGACCGTCGGCAGCAGCTCCATCGTGTAGGACTCGGTCAGCGGCTTGCCCTGCTCTTCGCTCAGCAGCTTGGCGACCTCGTCGATGTCGTCGAGCAGCGCGTCGGCGGCGCGCTTCATGTAGGAGGCTCGCGTCTTCGCCGGCAGCTCCGCCCAGGCGGGTTGGATCCGCGCCACGTCGTCCACCACTCCCTGCACTTCCTCGGGAACGATCGTCGGCACCGAGCCGATCAGCTCGCCGGTTGCCGTGTTGAACGACTCCAGGGTCGAGGTGGACAGGGCTGCGGGTTTTGCCTCGGTGGTTGCCATCGGTCGATTGTACGGCGGGTTTGTGGGAGGGGATAGGGGAAGGGGTCGGCGGACAACAGCGGGGAGGGTCCGGCGACCCCTCCCCCTATCCCCTCATACTCCGCAGTGATGGACGGCCAGCTGTTCGACACGGGCGGGGAAGCGCCCAGCGGAGATAGAGAGCTGTCCAGGGACGCTCCGCTTGCTGTGCGCATGCGGCCGCGGTCGCTCGACGAGATGATCGGGCAGGAGCATGTGCTCGGGGAGGGGTCGGCGCTGCGGAGCGCGATCGAATCCGGCAAGCCGCACAGCGCGATTCTCTATGGGCCGCCTGGGGCAGGTAAGACGACGCTGGCGCGGATCGCCGCCTCCGGGGCAGAAGGCGCCTTCGAGGAGCAGTCGGCGGTCAACGCCGGAAAAGCGGAGATCCGCGCGGTGATCGAGCGGGCGCGGGAGCGGCGGCGGGCGAGCGGGCGGCCGACGATCCTCTTCCTCGACGAGATCCACCGCTTCAACAAGGCCCAGCAGGACGCGCTGCTGCCGGCGGTCGAGGAAGGGCTGCTGACCCTGATCGGGGCGACGACCGAGAACCCCTACTTCGAGGTCAACTCGGCCCTGCTCTCGCGGGCGCAGATCTACGAGCTGCGGCCGCTCGAGCCCGCGCAGGTGGAAGAACTCCTTCGCCGGGCGCTGGCCGACCCCGAGCGCGGGATCGCCGACCCGCCCGCGGTCACCCCCGAGGCGCTGGAGATGCTGGCGACGCGCAGCGGCGGCGATGCCCGGGTCGCGCTCTCAGCGCTCGAGCGAGCTGTCGAGCGCGCCGACGGCGAGGTCGGCGTCGCCGCGATCGAAGACGCCCTGCAGCGCAAGGCGATCGACTACGACCGCCAGGGCGACCGCCACTACGACTTCGTCTCGGCCTGGATCAAGGCGACCCGCGGCTCCGACGTCGACGCCTCTCTCTACTACCTGGCGGTGATGCTGGAGGGGGGCGAGGACCCGCGTTTCATCGCCCGCCGGATGGTGATCCTCGCCTCCGAGGACGTCGGCAACGCCGACCCGCAGGCGCTGCTGATCGCCGACGCCGCAGCCCGGGCCGTCGACCGCGTCGGCATGCCGGAGTGCGCCTTGAACCTCGCCCAGGCGACCGTCTACCTCGCCCTGGCGCCGAAGTCGAATACGTCCCACAAGGCCCTCTCCGCGGCCCGCGCCGAGGTCCGGGCGAACGGGGCGCAGACGCCCCCCGACTACCTGCGCGACGCGCACTATCCCGGCGCCGCCGAGCTCGGCCGGGGGAAGGGCTACCGCTACGCCCACGATGAGCCCGGCGGGGTCAGCGGGCAGCCGCTGCTGCCGGAGGGCCTGCGGAGACGGCGGTTCTACGAGCCGACCGATCGCGGCTTCGAGCAGGCCCTCGGCGAGCGGCTCGCGGCCTTGAGGAAAAAATTAGACAACGCGTAAAGCCGAGGCGCAACTTCTCGCTTGTCATGGGGTTTCTAGGGTCGGCTCAACAAGCTATAGCCAGGGAGAGCCGACACCGGCCGGAGACCTGGACTGGGGGCTCCGGTCGGAATTAATTAGGGGGAACGAGGGCGTCGAGAGGACTGGGCTCGGCGCCCTCCACTTATTTGGCGAGCGCCGGATCGCCTATCTTGGGTTCGTGACCTCTGAGCAGCCCGAGAAGCTCCGCCTGGGCGGGATGGCGCTCCGCAACGGCCTGCTGATCCACGGCCCGACCCACTGGGCGGCGGCGGTCCGCCGCGGCGACGGGGGGATCGAAGTCGCCTCCGAGCGCAAGCCGGAGCTGGCGCCGGGCCTGGTGGCGAAGCTGCCCGGCCTGCGCGGGCCGATAAAACTCGCCGAGGCGATCGCGGTGCTGCCATTGGTGCGGCGGCGGATGCGGTCGGCCCGCCTGCCGTTCGAGGACACGCGGGTGATCGCCGCCGCGGCGCTGACGATCGGCCTGACCTCGCTGCTGCGCAGGCGCGGCCGGGCGAGCGCGTCGCGCGAGGGCCTGATCCAGGCGCTCGGCGCGCTGCCGGCGCTGGTCGCGCTCAGCGATCGCGACCTTGCCGCCTACCACGGCGCCGAGCACAAGACGATCGCCGCCTACGAGCGCGGCGTCGTCGCGGACGTCGCCGCGGTCCCCAAAGAGCACGACCGCTGCGGCTCCAACCTGGTCGTGCCGATGATGCTGCTCTCCGCCGGCGGTACCGTCCTGCTCGAGCGGCTGGTCGTGAGCCCGAGCCCGGCCGCTCGCGCCGGCGTCGGCCTCGGCGGCGCCTCGCTCGCGGTCGAGATGTTCGCCTGGAGCGACCGCCACCACGGCGATCCCCTGGCCGAGGCCTTCCACACTCCTGGTCGCGAGATCCAGCGCCATTGGGCGACGAAGGAGCCGACGCCCTCTCAGCTCGAGGTGGCGGTCGCGGCGCTGGAGGAGATCCTCCGCGCCGAGGCCGCATAGACTGCGCGCCTTGTTCGGAAGGATCGACCACATCGGAGTCGCCGTCGAGGACATCGACGCCGCCCTCGCGCTCTACGAGGAGGGCTTCGAGATGAAGCTCGCCCACCGCGAGACGGTCGAGTCGCAGGGCGTCGAGGCGGTCCTGCTCGACGTCGGCGAGGGTCACGTCGAGCTGCTGGCGCCGCTCGGCTCCGACACCCCCGTCGGCAAGTACATGGCCAAGAACGGCCCGGGCCTGCACCACGTCGCCTACGCGGTCGACGACGTCGACGCGGCGCTGAAGGGCATCGCCGCCGCCGGCATCCAGCTGATCGACAGCGAGCCGCGGGTCGGTATCCGCGACAGCCGCGTCGCCTTCCTTCACCCCCGCTCCACCGGCGGGGTCCTGACCGAGATCGTCGAACCCGCGGGAGGACACTGATGGCCGAGGCGCAGCGAGTCGAGATCGGATTCGAGGGCGGCCAGGTGATCTCCACCAGGCTCGGTGCAGACGACCTGAAGGTCCTGCGAGCGCGGCTCGAGCAGGGCGGCTGGCACGACCTCCACACCGAGGAGGGGACGATCGCCCTCTACCTCGGCAAGGTCCAGTTCCTGCGGATCGAGTCCGGCGAGCACCGGGTCGGCTTCGGTTTGGGCAGCTGAGGGCCGTGCGACCGCGCCACCTGTTCGGCGCGGCGGCTGGAGCGACGCTGGCGGCGGCGCTCTGGTGGCGCAAGAACCCCTCCGCCTGCCCCTACGGCCAGCGCTTCTGGGTCGAAGCGCCGCACCCGATCATCACCCGCGAGCGGCTGCGCGCGGTGCTGCGGCCGGCGCCGGGGGAACGCCTGCTGGAGATCGGCGTCGGCACCGGCTACTACAGCTGCGAGCTGGCGGAATGGGTCGCGCCGGGAGGGACGCTGGAGCTCTTCGACCTGCAGCAGGAGTTTCTCGACCACGTGATGCGGGCGGCTGGCGAGCGCGGTCTCTCGAACCTGGTGCCGACCCAGGGCGACGCGACCCGGCTCCCCTACGAGGAGGCCTCGATCGACGCCGTCGTCCTCACCGCGGTGCTCGGTGAGATCCCCGACACCGCGGCGGCGCTGCGCGAGGTCCGGCGCGTGCTGAAGCCCGCCGGCCGCCTCGTCGTCGGCGAGCTCTTCGGCGACCCCCACTTCACCACCCGCGCCAGCCTCGAGCGCCTCGGCGCCGAGGCCGGCCTGGCGCTGGCCGAGCACTCCGGCAACTGGTTCGGCTACTTCGTCCGCCTCGAACCCAGCTGAAGCCGGTCGTGCCAGAGGGCGGTTCGTGCCGCGTTGCCCCCGGGGCCGCCGTGCAGGCCGCCGCCGGGATGGGCTGAGGAGGAGGCGAGGTAGAGGCCGCGGATCGGGGTCGTCGGCCGCCCGAGCCCGGGGAAGGGGCGGAAGATCGCCTGCTGGTAGAGCTGCGCGGTGCCGCCGTTGATCGCGCCGCCGACCAGGTTGCGGTTGTGGCGCTCGAGGTCGAGCGGGGTCTGGACGTGGCGCTCGAGGATCCGCTGGCGGAACCCCGGCGCCAGGCGCTCGACCTCCGCCTCCATCCGGTCGGCGAAGCGCTCGCCCTCCTCTTCGCGGCTCCAGTCGCCGCTCAGCTCCCCGGCCGCGTCCCTGACCGGGCTCTGCGGCACGTGGGTGTAGGCCCAGGCGGTCTCGGTCCCCTCGGGAGAGCGGGAGGGGTCGACCATCGAGTACTGGCCGAGGACGAGGAAGGGGTTGGCCGGGATCGAGCGTTCGGCGAGCTGCACGGTCGCCCGGGTCAGCCCGTTCATCCCCTCGGCGACGTGCACGGTGCTCGCCCGGCGGGCGTCGGCGGCGCTCCAGGGGATCGGCTCGCGCAGGGCCCAGTTGACCTTGAAGGTCGAGTTGTCGTACTGGTAGCGGCGATCGACCGCGTCGCGGATCCGCTCCGGGACCAGCTCCGGCGGCAGCATCTTCAGGAACAGGGCCGGCGCGCCGCAGTCGGCGAGGATGGCACGCCGTGCCGCGAAGGCCCGCCCGTCGGCGGCGATCGCGGCCCGCGCTCGCCGGCCCCGCACCTCTATTCGCTCGATCGGGGTCCCGCAGATCACCTCGCCGCCGTGCTCGCGCAGCCGCCGTACCAGGGCGCGGGTGATCTCGCCGGCGCCCCCCTCCGGCACCGGGTAGCCGTGCTGCTGGCCGAGCCCGCAGAGGAGCCAGCCGAACATGCCGCCGCCCGAGCTCTCCGGGGTCAGGTCGGCGTGCAGCGCGTTGCCGGCGATCAGCCAGCCGCCGCCCTCGCCGCGAAAGCTCTCCTCCGCCAGCCGCCGCGCCGGCAGCAGCGAGAAGCGGGCGAAGTCGGCGAGGCCGCGAGGGCCGAGCGCGCTCAGCATCCCGGCCGCCGGTCGGATCGGCGGCAGCGGGGTCAGCAGCGAGCCGACCAGGTGCGGCCCGGCCCGCCGCCAGAGGTCGAAGAGCCGCCGCCAGGCGTCGCCGTCCCCGGGCGCGAAGGCGTCGAGCGAGGCGCAGGTCTCCTCCAGGTCCATCGAGAGCAGGGCGCAGCGGCCGTCGGAGTGGGGATGGGCGACGACGCCCTCGGCGCTGAGCCAGTTGACGCCGTAGCGCTCGAGCTCCAGCGGGGCGATGTGGCGGGAGGCGAGGGTGAGGGGATAGAAGGCGCTGTAGAGGTCGTGGGTGAAGCCCGGCCCGGTGACTTCGCCGCTGCGCACGGCTCCGCCCGGCTCCGGCTGCTCCTCACAGACGACGACCTCCCAGCCGCGGTCGGCGAGGTGGTTGGCGGCGATCAGGCCGTTTGGACCGGCGCCGATCACGACCGCATCGGCAGCCACCTCAACCTCGTCCGATGGAGCGCAGCATCCCGTCCCAGGCGCCCAGCGCCTTGACCGCGACGCTCGGACGGCCGTCGAAGCCGCCCCTCGTCTCTCCCGCACCCTTGCCCTGACGCAGTGCTCCCTCATCCGCCGGGCGGTCGCCAGCCGTGTGCTCGAGGCGAGTGAGCACCTGCATCGCCCGCTTCGCGAACCCGCCGAAGTACGAGTAGAAGAAGACCTGCGCCCGGGCGAGGCCCCCGGCGGTCAGCTCATCGCGGGGGCGGCGGATCACGCTGACCACGGCTGCGGCAACCGACTCCGGCGAGTAGATGGAGGGGAAAGGCGGTTCGGGCGGCAGCAGACCGGTAGAGCTTTGGAGGTGATTCCAGAGCGGCGTGTCGACGGCTCCGGGGTTCACGAGGGAGAGGGTGACAGGAGAGCCGCTCTCCTCGAGCTCGACCCGGACGGTGTCGAGGAAGCCGACGAGGCCGTGCTTGGAAGTGGTGTAGCCCGACATCCCCGGCAGCGGCATCCGGGCGGCGATCGATCCGACCGCGACCACCGCGCCGCGGCAGCGCTCGAGGTGTGGGAGCGCCGCGCGGATCGTGTCGATCGTGCCGCCGAGAACGGTCTCGATCGTCGCGTCGAAGTCCTCGGCGCTGGTCTCGGTGAAGCGCCCGAAGGCGATGCTCGCGGCAGCGGTGACGAGGACGTCGATGCCGCCGAGCTCGCTCACCGCCGTCTCCACGCCGGCCGCCAGCGCCTCGCGATCGGTGACGTCGGCGCTGACGGTCACCGCTTTGCCCCCGTGCTCGACGAGCTTTCGCTTCGCCGCCGCCAGGCCGAGCTCGTTGCGGGCGAGGAGGGCGACCTCGGCCCCTTCGCCGACGAGGATCTCGGCGACCGAGAGCCCGATGCCGCTGCTGCCGCCGGTGATGAGGACGCGCTGACCGGCGATCTCCCGGTTGGTGATCGGGTCCCCCTCGGTGACTCCCTCGACGATCCGCTTCAGGCGCGCCAGCGCCTCCGCGTTGCGGAGCCGCAGGGCGGTATCGGCGACGGGGTTGCCGACGGCCAGCGAAGTGAGGCGGTCGCCGGGGGTCTCCTCCATCCGCAGATCGGTCCCACCCGCGCTCTCGCGCAGATCGAGCTCGATCGTCGCCGTCCCCAGCGGCCGCGCCTTCGCCTTCAGCACCAGGCGGCGGGGCGGCTCGACCTCCGTCACCTCGCTGTAGTCCTTGAGGTTGAGCGGGCCGGGGCCGACCTCGTGGTGGAAGCGCGAGCCGACCGCGGGAAACCCCTCGTCGTAATCGCGGATGCCGGTGGCGCCGACGACCCACTCCGGGTAGCGGCAGGGGTCGGCGAGGACCGCGAAGACCTCCTCCGGCGGGGCGTGGATGTGGACCCGGTTACGCGCCACCGTCGACCTCGGCCATCGCCATCACGCCCTCGTCTGCCCCGTCGCCGTCGCGGAAGAAGTCCCAGAGCTCGACCCGGTTACCGGCCGGGTCGAAGAAGTAGGCGGAGCGGTCGCCGCCGTCGTGCTCCAGCGGGCCTTTCACCTCGACGTTGCGCTTACGCAAGCGCTCGCTGAGCTCCTTCAGGCAGTCGTGGTCGACCGAGAGGGCGAAGTGGACATGGCGACCGCCGCGGTCGGAGTGCTCCTTCTCGCCGGGAGACCAGATGCCGAGGCGGCAGTGCTCGCCGGCGGCCACCCAGAACCGGTCACCTTGCTCCAGCAGCGGGGTCAGGCCCAGCTCGATGTAGAAGTCCCGCAGGCCCCGGGGGTCGTCGGTCTCGAGGACCAGCTCGCAGATTCCAGCCAGGCTCACCTCTGCCGTGTTCCCTTTTCGCCCGCGGTTCATGCGCCCAGTTGCGCGACGGTGTCTGGGGTAGCCCCACGCCCGTCCCTGGCCGTTTGCGCAAGTTCAGGGCAGTTTCCGTGCCAGGGGTGGCAATTTCATGCACCACTTATGTAGGTTCGTTCAATCAACACTCCAGAGGGGCATCGTCGCGGGAACGACGATGACTGGGAGTGGGCTGAGGCACAGAGGGTCTGTCTTCGAATCGCCTATCGCTACGCGAGCAATCCGAGCGAGGCCGAAGACATAGCTCAGGATGCCCTGCTCCGAGCCTGGCGTCGTCGCTCGACCCTGCGCGATCCCGGCAGCCGCAACCACTGGCTGGCGACGATCGTCCGCAACGAGGCCTTCCGGGAGCACGCGCGGGTCCGGCCCGATCCGACAGCGGCGATCGAGTTCCACGAGGGCGCCGAGGATGAGCAGGTTCTCGCCGCGGTCGAGCTCGCCGATCTGCACGCCGCCATGGAGCTGCTCAGCGATCGCGACCGCCGGCTGCTGCGGATGAAATACGAGGAGGACCTGACCCAGGCGGCGATCGCCCACCGGCTGGGGATCCCCGAGGGAACCGTCAAGGTGAGGCTGCACCGCGCCCGCAACAAGCTGCGGCTGCTGTACGCGGGGGCGAGCCCGCCGGGCTGAACTTCGGACCGCTGTACAACGACCAATCGGTCGGCCGCGACGAACATCTCCCCATGGAGATGGCATCCCGTCAGATCGTCGCCTTCGGTGGCGGTGGCTTTTCGATGGAGTCGGGCAATCCGCTGCTCGACGACTACGTGCTCGGTCTGACCAGGTCCGAGCGGCCGCGCGTCTGCTTCCTCCCCTCCGCCAGCGGCGACGCCGACCACTACATCGTCCGTTTCTACCGCGCCTTCTCCGCCCACCGCTGCGAGGCCACCCACGTCTCGCTCTTTCGCCGCGAGCAGGGCCCGAGCGACCTCCGCCGCCACCTCCTCTCCCAGGACCTGATCTACGTCGGCGGCGGCAGCGTGGTCAGCCTGCTCGGCGTCTGGCGCGCCCACGGGATCGACTCGATCCTGCGCGAGGCCTGGGAAGCGGGCGTCATCCTCTGCGGCCTCTCCGCCGGCTCGCTCTGCTGGTTCGCCGAGGCCCTCAGCGGCTTTCACGGACAGCCCCGGCGCCTGCGCGCGCTCGGGCTGCTGCCGTTCAGCAACTGCGTCCACTACGAGCGCGGCTCGAAACGGGGCGAGGCCTACCACGGGTTCCTGCGCGAAGGGATGCGCGGCGGCTACGCGGCCGAAGACGGCGCGGCGCTGCACTTCCGTGGCGAAGAGCTGAGCCGGGTGGTCGCCTCGCGGCCGCAGGCGCGCGGCTACCGCCTCGACGTCGCCGGCACGCGTGTGGTCGAGATGCGCATCGCGACCACCTACCTCGGCGATCGCGACGCGCCCCCCGCGGCGCCGCTGCCGGAGGCGCTCTCGACCGCGCCCGCCGCCTGATGGCGGCCGCGCGGGGACTCTCAGCGGCGACGCCGGTGCGGCGGATCCTCGCCCTCGGCGGGCACGAGTTCAGCTCGCGCCCTGCCGACCGGGCCGTCTCCGAGCTGCTGCTGAGGCTGGCGGGGGAACACGGCGGCGAGCGCCCCCGGATCTGCATCCTGCCGACCGCCAGCGGCGACACCTCCGACCAGATCGCCAGCTTCTACACGGCCTTCTCCGAGCGCTCCTGCGAGCCCTCCGACGTCTCCCTCTTCCGCCTCGGCCGGCGGCCGCTGGCGTTGCGCGACCACCTCCTGGCCCAGGACCTGATCTACGTTGGCGGGGGAAGCCTGCTCAACCTGCTGGCGGTCTGGGAGGCGCACGACATCGCCTCGATCCTCAGCCTCGCCTGGCGCCAGGGGATCGTCCTCGCCGGCCAGAGCGCCGGGGCGATGTGCTGGTTCGAGGCCGGGATCACCAAGTCCTCCGGCAAGCCGCTGGCCGCGGCCGGGCTCGGCCTCCTCGGCGGCAGCCTCTGCGTCCACTACAACAACGAACCCGAGCGCCGCGCCGCCTATCTCGACGCGGTCGGGGACGGGATGCCGGGCGGCTACGGGCTCGATGACCACGCCGGCCTCCTCTGGGAGGGAGAAGGCGCCCCCGCCGCGGTCACCGCCCGCCGCGGGGCCCGCGCCTACCGGGTCAGCGGTCGTAACGGGAAGGTAGCCGAGTCGCCCCTGCCCGCCCGCTTCCTCGCGGCTCCTGCGCCGGCCGCGCTGCGCGAGGACATCGCCGAGTTCAGGCGGATCAAGACGATGCGCAAACGGGCCGGTTGGCTTGGCTAAAACATTTTGGTACCTAACCAGAACCAAAGGAGTATGGTGGTTAGACAAGCGCGGGTGAGTTGCTGCCCACGCGCACATCCGCCCTAGCGCGGTTTCCAGGGCTTTTTCCACGGAGGGGCCCGGCAAGGTCGTGTCCTATGTTGGACCCCACGAAGTTTCTTGAACCTGGGGGAGATGCATTGAATGATGCACGTGCAATTTTGACGATGCTCATTCCCCCCAAGATCAACTCTGCTTTGCATTCGTCAGGCCAGACGTGAGCCGGGCAGGGGCAGTCGGACTATCCCTCCTCGCCGCCCCGTTGAACGTTCACCTCCTGCGGGCCTTGGAGCCCGGCCCGATGGCGCTGATCGACCTGCGCCGGGCCGTCGGCTCGCCGCCGCAGAGCACGATGCGGGTCTACTCGCGGGCGCTGGTCGAGAACGGAACCATGGAGCGGCAGCGGCAGGCCGCCTTTCCCGGCACGGTCGAGTACGCGAGCGCCGCCTCCGGCATAGCGCTGATGGGGGTGGGCACGGTTCTGGAGACGTGGCTGCATCAGTCCCCTGAAGGACCGATCTCACTGGGAAGCACTGCCAGCAAGAGCGCCACCAAGGCGCTGGTCGAGGGCTGGTCGAGCAACATCATCCGGGCGATCGCCGCCAAGCCCCTATCCCTTACCGACCTCAACCGGCTGATCCCCCGGGTCAGCTATCCCTCGCTGGAGCGGCGGCTGGGTGCCCTGCGCCTGGCCAACCTGGTGGAGCCGCACAAAGGCGACGGGCGCGGAACCCCCTACCGGGCAACCACCTGGTTGCGGCAGGCGATCGTCCCCCTCACCGCGGGCGCTTGGTGGGAGCACCGCTATCTGATCGACCCGCCGATCATCAGCCGCCTCGACATCGAGGCGGCCTTCCTGCTGGCAATCCCTTCGATCGACCTGCCCATCACCCTCACCGGCACCTGCCGGCTTGCCGTCGAAATTCAGGGCGGACCCTCCCCGGTCTTCGCCGGAGTGCTGATCGTCGTCGAGGCCGGCAGGATCATCTCCTGCTCCTCGCGACTGGAGGGCGAAGCGGGAGGCTGGGCCTCGGGCGGAACGACGAGCTGGATGCGCCGAATGAACGGCACCGAAGGCGACCTCGAGATCGGCGGCGACGCCGAGCTCGCGCGCGAGATCATCGAGGGGATTCGCAAGAACGTGATTGCGAAGGTCTAGCTCGGTAGTTCGGCGTCTTCCCAAAGCTGCGCGCGCGATTTCCAGAGTAGCGCGATTTGCGGGGGAAAATGCTTGCCACCGAGGATATTGACGTCTCTCTGCTCGCCGTCGCGGCTGTTTGTTGTCACGGGGTCCGGAAAGCGCAACTCTCTCCTCGTTCATTTGGGAGGTGGCCTCGACAACTACCTTCCCTCCTTGGGAGAAAGGCGCCCCCTGACTGGTTCCTGCGCCTTTCTCTCAAGGGGCGAACCGCCACGTGAGCGGTTCCGGCTTCAGCCTTCGTCGGCGGCGGGCGGCGCGGTCGGGTCCGAGCCCTCCTCGCCGAGTTTCTCCCGGGCGATGTAGTCCTCGGCCAGCAGCAGGTTCTCGCGGGAGCGCTCGACGACCCGGAGCAGGTCGCCCATCAGCGCCACCTCCTCGACCTGCTCCTTGACGAACCACTGCAGGAACTGCTCGGCCCGGTAGTCCTTCAGCTGCCTTGCGAGCTCGAAGAGGGCGAAGATCTCCTCGCTGACCCGCCGCTCCTGCTCGAGCGCCATCCGCACCGGGGCGCTGCCGTCGGCGAAGCTGGTCTGCTGGGCCTTGATGTCCGGGATCCGCACCTCCTCGCCGACGTCGAGCAGGTAGCGGATCATCATCATCGCGTGCTCGCGCTCCTCCAGCGCCTGGCGGTAGAAGAAGGCGGCGAGGCGGGGCAGGGTCTCGGCGTCGTAGTAGACGGCCGCGGCCACGTACTGCTGGCTGGCGGCGAACTCGTTGGCGATCTGCTCGTTGAGGGCGTTGGCGAAGGACTGGTCAGGCATCTCGGCTCCTTTCGGGGGGCGAGCCCAACCTAGAGCTTCCAGCGGAAGCCGACGTCCGCGATTGCCGGCTCCAGCGGGCTGCTCGGCAGCCCCGGCTTGGTCGCCTGCCGCGGGTCGTTGTAGCCGCCCGGCGCGACGTCGTTGGGGGTGTCGGGATGGAAGATCGAGGCGAGGTACTGGATCTGACCGCGACCCTGGCCGAGCTCGGTCTGGCCGCCGCCGTAGGCGCCGATCCCGCGCTCCTCGCAGTAGTCATAGGCGGCGAAGAGGTTGCGGATCGGGCCGAAGCGCGAGGGCTTGACGTTGACCGTCTTCGGCGGCGACCAGGGCATCGCCTCGATGTCGGCGATCGAGTGGATCGGCGCGTCCCAGGTGACCCGCTCCGACACCGGCTCAAGAAGAGGTCTGGTCTCGGGCGTTACGTCTGGGTCCTCGAGCCAGGCCTCTGGGAAGGTCTCGATCAGCTTC